>CALKVG010000380.1 GCA_937998045.1 uncultured Myxococcales bacterium | reverse complement strand
AAGATCGTCGGCAGCGTCAGATGTGTATAAGAGACAGGTCCTCGACGCGTCCGCCGAAAACGATGCCAAATCCCACGGCGAGAGCGGAGAGGGCGAGCGTTGCGTACAGCCCCCACTCGAAGGCAAATCGCAGCGGGACGCCGTGGGATCCGTGCGGCGGTCGGGCGAGGAGCAGCCCGGCGGTGACGCCTGGAACGGCGGCGAGGAAGCACGCGGCGACTCGTGCTCCCCGCATGTGCATGATGGTTCGCCGGCTCAGCACCGTGGGCAGCAGGACGAACCAGCCGACGCCGGCCCCCCACGCCCAGCCGAGGCGTCGCGCGAGGCCGAACCCCGAGTAGGTGACGATGTCCGGCATCGTCACGTGCACCCACGGAGAGAAGAACGCGACGAGCCCGGCCGCCGACAGCACGGTGAGCGCGGCGCGGCCGCGTGCGAGGTAGGTGAAGGGCAGACGCTCCCATTCGGGCTGGCGCGATACCCCGTCCTCGTGAAGAGCGTCGTCGGAGACCGGCAGGCGCTCGAGACCTACGAGCTTCACGCCGCAGACGGGGCAGACCGAATGCTGGGTCCGTTCCTCGGGCTGGAAGAGCTCGCGACAGAAAGGACAGGCGAAGAGGGGCACTGCGAGCGAGCATACCCGGCGCGCGAAACCTTGCCCCGCGGTAGGCTGCTCGGCATGGCACGCCCGACCCGACTCGACGCCACCTTAGTGGACTCCTGGCTCGCGCAGAACCCCGGCTGGGAGCGCGCGGGGGCAGCGGCGATCGCGAAGAAGTTCGCGTTCCCGGACTTCGCCCACGCGCTGGCCTTCACCGTGCGCGTGGGCTGCTTCGCCGAAAAGCGGGACCACCACCCCGACGTGGAGCTGGGGTGGGGGCGCGCGCGGGTCGTCTGGTCCACGCACGACGCCGGGGGCGTCACGCAGCTCGATCTGGACGCCGCCGCCGCGACCGACAAAATGGCCGGATGAGCGACGAAGCGTGGGTCTCGCAGGCGCGCGACGCGCTGCGAGCGCGCCTCGAGGCGCTCGTGGGCGCGGGGCCCATCGCGCGCTTCGAGGAGGCCCTGACGCACCCGAGCTACGGAAACGAGGTAGGCGTCCGAGACAACCAGCGGCTCGAGTTCCTCGGCGACGCAGTGCTCGGCCTCTGCGTGAGCGAAATGCTGGCGGCGGCGCACGCGGACGCCGACGAGGGCGCGCTGACGCGCATGAGGAGCGCGCTCGTCAACGGCGAGACGCTGGCGGCCTGGGCGCGCCGCGTCGACCTGGGCTCGGCAATCGCGTTCGGGCGGGGAGCCACGCTCGGGAGCGAGCGAGAGCGCACCAACGTGCTCGCGGACGCGACCGAGGCGCTCATCGCTGCGGTCTACGAGGGGCGAGGGTTGCCGGGGGCGCGCGCCCTGGTCGGCGACATCGTGCAGGGATTGATCGACGACGCAGAGGCGCTCAGCGTGCGAGACCCGAAGAGCGCGCTGCAGGAGCGCGTGCAAGCGCAAGGTCAGCCGGCGCCGACGTACCGCATCGTGGACGTGCGCGGACCTCCGCACGACCAGACCTTCGTCGTCGAGGTGCTGCTCGGAGAGCAATGCGTCGGCCGCGGCAACGGCAAGAGCAAGCGCCTGGCGGAGCGCGCGGCGGCGACCGCGGCCCTGGCGGAGATGCGCGACGAGCCGACGCCGCGCGACGAAGGTGGTTAGCGTCCCGAGTCGCGCCTGCGCAGCGCCATTCCCCCTGCGTCCCCGTCGACCGGCACGTCGATGCCGTCGACGAGCGAAGGGTCGAAGTCGCGGAGCTTGGCGGCGCGGAGCGACTCGAGGAGGGCGTCGGTCTCCTTCTTCACGCGCGCCTTCCACATCGAGTCGCGGATCTGGGCGGCCACGTCGTCGACCGTGCGATGGTTGGCGGCGACGGTGCCGCGACGCCACACGACGGCGAACGAATCGCCCTCGGGCACGGGCGTGGGGACGATCTCGCCGTCGCGCACGGTCTGCGCCGCTCGGACGATCGCCGGATCGACGCGAAGGCCCGGATCGTTCGAGGCGCCGTCGGCGGTCAAGAAGCCGAGGTTGCCGTCGCGGAGGTTGGTGGCCTTGTCCAGGCTGTGATCGCGCGCGAGCTGGCCGAACGCCTTGGGCGTGGGGTCTTTCTTCGCCTCCTCGAGCACGGCCGCGGCCTCCTCGCGCGTTTTGCAGAGGATGCGCCAGATCTGGTACCGCTCGGGCGTGTCGTACCGCGCGCGGTTCTCGTCGTAGTACTTCTGCACGTCCTGCATCGGGATCGCGGTGGCCGGCCCGAGCCGCTCCCGCAGCGCGCGGACGGTGGCCCCCGAGAGCGCGCGGTCGATCTCGCGCGAGGTGCGCGGCTGCTCGGCGAGCTTGCTCGCCTCTCCGGCGAGGGAGAAGAGCGCCTCGGGGATGAGCACTTGCATCAGAAAGGCACGGCGAACCAGGTCCGCCGTGTCACCGAACGCGGCGCGCTGGAACGGCGGAAGCGCCGCGACGCGGTCCTCGAGCTCGCCGACGGTGATGGCCCGCGTCGTGGGCGCGGCCCCAACGGTCGCGACGACGCGATCGCGACGGGCGTCCGCCTGCGCCGCGCCCGGCGCCGTATCCGGGCGCGCGCGCCGGGGCGCGAGGAGGGCCGCGGCGACGAGCAGACCTGCCAGCGCGAGTCGCTTCATTGCGGCTCTAGGCTGCCCGTCGGCGCGCGCGTCCGCCACGCCGGGGAGCCTCCGCCCCGAGCACGCCCGCGCTGCGCAGGACGTCGTCGCTCACGCCGACGAAGCGGTAGCACTCGGGCCGGAAGCCGTACGCCTTGTGCAGCCGGCTCACGACGTCGACCATGTCCTCGGGAGCGACGCTCCCCTTGCGAACCTTGGCGACTTTCCGGATGGAGCTGAGGGGCTCGCCCAGCTCGAGGAGCTCGTTGACCCGTTGCAGGACGTCGAGCGGCTTGAGCTCTCGCGAGCCACGCGCCTTGCCTGCCTCGAGCTCACGCATGAGGCGCTGCCGTCTCTTCTCGGTCCGGCCGTCGCGCTTGTGCGCTCCGGCGCCGCGCCCGCCGAGGATGTCGTTGAACAACCGCGCGGCGCGGCGCTTCTCGATGGCCTCGGGGCTTCCGCGGCGGTTCTGGGGCTTGAGGGGGGCCCGGCTCGGCTTCGCCATGCGAACGGTTCCTACGGCAAACGCAAGACCCGGGCGCGACCATAGCGACGGGAAATCGCGATGTCAAACGGGGTTCGCTCACCTTCCGTACGCGATCATCGCGAGGGTGGCGACGGCGACAATCAGCCAAATGGGCCAGGTTCGGCCGAGAAAGTCGCGAACATCCGCCCCGAGTGCGGCCAGGCTCCCCTGGAAGGCCTGCGTCCGCCCGACGACACGCACTCGCTCCCGCGCGATCTCATCGCGCTCGGCGTCGTCCATGGGGTCGTGCCCGATCCGCCACCCGACGTGATGCTCGAGCTCGTGCTCGATCGTCTCGCGCAGCTCGCCCTCCCAGTCGTAGGGGCCGTCTTCCTCCCAGATTGCCCGGAAGGTGCGGTAATAGATGGCGATCTCGGCGGATCCGATCGGAGCGGTCGGATCGCCGCCGGGCGGGACGTAGGACCCGAGCAGGGGCTCCCCCCCGTCGTCGCAAGCGGGCACGCCGCTGTCGACGACGAGCCGGACTTCGGCCGCAGCGACGCCCGCGGAGCGGTCGAACAGCGCGGCGGCGCGCCCGTCGAATCGCTCGAAATCGGGAAAGGTTGTTTCGTTTGATTCGGCGATATCTGCGGCCTTGGAGTGGGCGGGGTCGCCGCGGGTAGCGGGCTCGAACTCGCGCTCGTACGGGGCGTCGACGTCGTTGCGCGCGCCGCAGCTCGGGCAGAGGGCCACCGCGCAGAGCCTCGGCACGTAGTGGGCTTGCAAGAAGAGATCGCCGACGGCGTTCCACGCGAGCTCGCTGCATTGCGCGAGCGCGTGCGCGAGCCGGCGGGGATCGCGTTCGGGGCCGATCGACTCGAGCCCCATCCCGCGCACCACGCGCTCGCTGATGGCGAGGCGGCGCCGGCGCAGCGCGCGATGGAGCGGCGCCGCCTCGGCGACGGTGACGTCGCGCAACCTGACCTCGCGCGCGACGGTGGATGGATCGATCCGGACTTCCGGGATCGAATGACCCTCGGAGAGGGGCAGCGTGGCGTCGAGCTCGGGGTCGTGAAGCTCGCCGTGGAGGAAGGGACCGAGCTCGAGCGAAGCGCAGGGGGAAACCGTGAGGGTCCGGCTGCAGTTGCGGCAAGCGATGTCGACGGGCTGTTCCGCGAGCCACCCGAGGCGGGTGGCGACGCCGCGGAGGACGTGGAAGTCGCGCAAGGGCAGCGTGAGCGGGTCGAGCGGTGTTTCGCGCTCGAGGAGCGTGACATCGCCCGAGAGGAGCTCGAAGACCTCCGAGAACAGGGGCGCGCCCTTCGCGCGCGTGCGGCCCTCGGGGGGAGACGCCCCGTCCCGGATCCTTAGCGTCACGACTCGGCCGCTCGGCAAGTGGACGCGGTTCGGTGGACGCATGGCGCTCGCGCATGGTTGCATAGCGCGCATGGCGGTGGCCGTCGTGACGGGTGCCGGGCGCGGGATTGGCCGCGCGACGGCGATCGAGCTCGCGCGCCGCGGGCTGGACATCGCGCTCGTCGGGCGTACCGAGGAGCCGCTGGTCGAGGCCGCGGCGGAGGTAAAGAAGGCGGGAGCGCGCGCGCTCGTCCTGCGCGCCGATGTGGCGCGGACGGCCGACGTGCAGCGCGCCGCAGCCGAGGTGAAGGCGTTCGGAGCCCCGCGGATCGTCGTGAACAACGCGGGCATCGCCGGGCGCAAGGCGCCGATAGACGAGGTGAGCGACGACGAATGGGACGCCGTGCTCGCGGTGAACCTGCGCGGCGTCTTTCTCGTCACGCGCGCGTTCCTTCCGGCGATGCGCGCCGCGGGGGTCGGGCGCTTCGTGACCGTGGCGAGCATCTCAGCCACGCTCGGCAGCCCCGGGCTCGCGGCCTACTGCGCGTCGAAATGGGGAGCGGTCGGGTTCGTGAAGTCGCTGGCGGAGGAGCTTCGCGGAAGCGGCCTCCAGTCGCTGGCGGTGCTACCGGGGACGGTCGATACGCCGATGGCGGCCGTCGGGGGATTCGCGCCGCAGATGTCGCCGGATGACGTCGCGCGGGTCATCGTCTTCGCGGCGCTCGACGCACCGGACGCGATGAACGGCGGCGCGATCGAGTGCTTCGGTTAGAACGGCGGGCTTCGGGTGCCCGTGTCGAAGAACACAGGCACGCAGCCTCGCTCGCCCTCGGCTAGCGAGAGCTCAGCTTCATGCAGGCGACCAGGCCGTCGGTCGTTTGCGACGCCATGCCGCACTCGTACTTGTGCGGGGTCAGGCTGAAGAAACAGGACTGCTCGAAGCGATCGAACGTGCCGCGCTTCGCGAGCTCCTCGGCCCACCCGTCGCGAAACGCGGTCCGCTGCTGCTGACTCATGTCGAGACCCTCGCGGACGACGTACTCGGTCGCGTAGAGGTCCACGATGTGATCGCGGAGGTCGAGGCAGGCCAGGAGCTTCTGCTCCTCGTTGGCGAACTGCGACTCTTGAGGGTGCGGGGCCTTAGCCCCGGTGCGCGAGGCACACCCGGCGAGAGCGGAGGCTCCGAAAAGGGCGACGGCGAGGAGTGAAACAGCGAGGCGGGCCATTCGACGGCAATCCACCTGCAACCATTGTGCACTGTGGATGCCGAGCTCGCCATGTGGCGGTGCACACACATGCCCCAGTCGAAAGTGCCCGATTCGCGGCGCACTTGCCGCCGACTCGCCGCGCAAGCGGCGCGCAAATGGGGGCATGACGCAATCGAGAGCGCCAGCCGTTTGGCGCCCGTGAGCCAACGGCCTGGCGACAGTGTCTGTCCACGCTACAGCCGAAAGGACGGCGATCGCCCCTTCCAGGCGCGCGGGTGGCGCCGCAGAGAACCTCGGCCGTAGCGCGGGCGGCAAGCGCATCGAGGCAACGACCTCCGTGCGGAAGGTGCGAGCGCGTACCAGGGCCGCGCACGGAAGAGCACGTCTGGAACGCCCGTTGCTCGGGCCTGGTACGATGAACCGTCAACGGGCGGTCACGTTGGGCGTGGTCGCAATGCTGGCTTCGTCCGGAGGGGCCATCGCGGGCTGCGCAGCGAAGCAACCCGCCGTCCTCGAGGCACCGAAAGCACCTCCCGACGTCGCCACCGCGGGCTCGCCGGGTGCCGGGGTCGTGCCCGACGGGGCGATCGAAAAGACGACGCGCCGAGAGCTTGCGCGCGACGCGCTTACGGCCGCCGAGCGGATCGGCGTCGACTGCGAGAACGGGATCGTGACGTTGACCGGACCGGTGTCGACGCGGCTCGCCAAGCAGCGCGCCGTCGACATCGCGCACGTCGTGCGAGGCGTTCGCGCGATCGTCGATCGGACGCAGGTGGCGACACTTCCGAGGCCCGACTACGAGCTCGACTTCGCGGTGGCCGCGGCGCTGTCTCGCGATCGGGTCACCACGCAGCAGCGCATCGCGGTGCGGACTCACGAAGGCATCGTGCGGCTGAGCGGCGACGTCGACTCGAACGCGGTGCGTCGCATCGCCGAGGCGGACGCGCTCTCCGTCCCCGGCGTCCTCGACGCCGTGAACGACCTCGCCGTCCGTCCCCAACGGCGCGCCGACGCGCAGATCGCCGCGGAGATCGAGCGGATCGTCCGCGACGATCCCTGGCTGGACGACTCGCGGATTCGCGTCGCGGCCGAGCGCGGCGTGGGGCGCCTCGCGGGGTGGGTCGGAAGCGCGGCGGAGAAGGCGCGCGCAGAGAACGACGCGTGGGCGTCCTCGCCCGCGGGCGTCGACGCCAGAGGTCTACGCATCGACCAGTTCACCGACGACGGGACGTTGAGGGCCATTCCGGACCGACGGCGAACCGACGGCGATCTCGAGCAAGCCTTGCTCGACGCCTTCGTCCGCGACCCGCGCGTGCACCCCTTCGCGCCGACCGTCGAAGTGCGCAGCGGGGTCGTCGTCCTCACCGGCGTCGCACCCAACCCCCACGTTGCGCGCGCCGTCGACGACGACGCCCGCGCCCTGCCCGGTGCGAGGGACGTGCGCGACGACGTGAAGACCATGCGCGGCGTCTACACCGAGAGCGACGCCCAGATTCGCAACCAGCTCGCGACGGCCATCGCGCGCGATCCCCGGCTCGGGCCGCGCGTTCAGGTGGACGTCCTGGACGGCCGCGTCTTCCTGCGCGGCGCCGTCGACACGAACACCGACCGGCTGCGCGCGATCTCCATCGCGACGAGCGCCCCCGGCGCGCGAGACGTCAGCGACGGCCTGGTCGTCGCGACACCGAGCACCGGGGCCGCCAGCATGCAGCCACGCTGACTACGGAGGCTAGAGCCTACGGAGGCTAGAGCCGCTCTAGTGCTGTCCGTCTCCGCTGCGCTCGATCGCGACGTACCGCGACTGGTCCCCTCGCTTCACGAGAAGGAGGACGGGCTTGTCGCTCGGGGCGGCGCGCACCTTCGACCCCACGTCGCTCGCCCCCGAGACCGCCTGATGGTTCACTTCCTGGATGATGTCGCCGGGGCGGAGCTTCCCGTCGGCCGGGCCGTTGGGCACCACACGCTCGACGACGACCTGACCGTCCTCGTCGCCGACACCGATACCGAGCCCCGACGACGGTTGGCCCTGGTGGTCGCCCTCGCCCTGGGGGGAGCGCTCAGCGCGCCGTCCCTCGTCGTTGAGCGTGGCCAGCCCGACGTCGACGTCCCGCTTCTGCCGGTCGTGAAGCACCGTGAGCTTCACGCGCGTGCCCGGCCGGTGAACCGCGATCGCGCGCGGCAGATCCTCGGAGTGCGGCACGTCCTGCCCGTTGACCGCCATGATGACGTCGCCGGACTTGATCCCCGCCTTCTCGGCCGGGCTGCCGGGCTCCACCTGTTCGACGAGGGCGCCGTGCGGACGGTCCATGCCGAGTGCCTTCGCGAGATCCTGGTCCATGCCCTGGATGACGACGCCGAGCCTTCCGCGCGAGACGTGTCCGCTCGCGATGAGCTGCGGGAGGATCGCCTTCACGGCGTCGATCGGGATCGCGAAGCCGATCCCCTTACCCTGCGGGTTGATCGCGGTGTTGATCCCCACCACCTGACCGCGGAGGTTGAAGAGAGGACCGCCGCTGTTGCCCGGGTTGATGCTGGCGTCGGTCTGGATGAAGTCGTCGTACGGGCCCGCACCGATGGTGCGTCCCTTGGCGCTGACGATCCCCATCGTCACCGTGTCGCCCAACCCGAACGGGTTGCCGATGGCCACGACGTACTCGCCCACGCGAGTCGCGTCGCTCGCGCCCAGCGAGGCGATCGGCAGATCGTGGGGGGCGCTCTCGAGCTGGAGGACGGCGACGTCGAGGCGATCGTCCTTCCCGACTACCTTCGCGCGGAACTCGCGATCGTCGGCGAGCCGCACCTTCACCGTGTCGGCGTCGTCGACGACGTGCGCGTTCGTCACGACGTGGCCCTGCTCGTCGACGAGGAAGCCCGAGCCGAGCGCTTGCTGCTTCATGACCTCGTCGCCTTCGCCGCGATGGCGCTGCCCGCCCTGCGGACCGTTCGGCTGGTGGAAGAAGGGCAGCAGGTCCTCGAAGCCGGGGAAGCCGAACTGGCCTTGGGGGACCTTTACCTCCTGCACGGTCGTGATGTTCACGACCGACGGCTTCACCTTGGCGACCAGGGTCGCGACGTCCGGCGTCCCCGGAAGGACGGGCGGCGTCGCAAACGGCGCGGGAGCCTGCGGGGAAGCGGCGCCGGCGGATTGAGGATCCGCGGCGGCTGCGTGCTGGCACCCGGTGCCGAACGAGAGCGCGAGGATGGTGAGGGGGATGAGCTTTCGAGCGTTCATGGCTAGCCTTACAACAAGGGAGGACGTGAGCGATTCCCGGTCGAAGCGTGGCTCATCGCTCGTCGGTCGCGTAAACGACCTCTCCGAGGCGGGCCTCCTCGTCTGAGGCTGCCTGCCGCTCCGCGTCGACGGCGGCGGCCTCCGTCTCCAGGTCCGCGAAACGCCAGCGAGTTGCGCCGCTCGGCTCGATGGCCACATCCCCGCCGAGGGCGACGAGCTCGCGGTCGAGACGCTTTGGGGGGGCCTCCTGCCCCGTGGCACGCTGCCACGCCTGGGCGACGACGGAGTCGGTCACCGGCTGCTTGCTGCGGACGCGCTCGAGGACTTCGCGGAGCACGGCGAGCCGCCCCTTGTCCCGCTGCGCGTCGCGCTCCTTCACCGGCCGCCACACGGCGCGGGCGATGGGCACGACGAAGAGCAACGCCGAAAACACGAGCGGCACGAGGCCGAGAGCGATGGGCGTCCCCGTATCGACAGGGATCATCGGATGCGGCATCCCGCGGGGGACGCGCTCGAAGAGATGCGAGACGTGCTCGAGGGTCATGCCGTTCTCGAGCGCCCACGCGCCCATCAGGAGGTTGAACGCGTTCAGGCCGACGATCGCGACGTTCGTACCCACGGAATTCCCGGTGAGCGGGGGCAAGGGTTTCACCCGGCCGGGCGCCCACGCAGGGGGAGGAGCGTCCTCCGACGCGCCCACCGAACCGCGCGGATCCGAGGGGTCGGCCGCGGTCTTGCGCAGCGCGGGGAAGCGGTAAACGATGCCGCCGTCCTCGCTCACGGCGACGTCTCCGTCGTAGTCGAGCATGAGGCGCGCCATGAGGGGGTCGGCCTGTTCGCGCGGCAACCCGGTCACTCGCATGACGTCCGCGAGCCCGATCCTCCCCTTGCCGGCTCGAATCGCCGCGACGATCAGGCGCTCGTTCTCGCGCGGGTCCGCCGGAGGCACCGAAGGGCCGAAGAAGAACCGGTTCACGCGCTCGTAGAGAGGCACGCGAGGCTCGCGCGGACGTTGCCAGCGCGGAGCCGCGTACGCGGGCGCGCCCCACGCCGGGCGGGCGTACACCGAGAAGGGCGACCACGGGTGAAAGGTCCAGAAGAGGGCGTCGCCGACGACGCGAAAGAACGCGTAGGCGAGCGCGCCGCCGGGAAGATCTCCCTCTCGGCGCGAGTTCGAGTCGTTGCCCTGGCGGGCGAACGTCAACGCCAGGAGGAGCGCCACGAAGAGGGCGGCGTACCCGACGAGGACGATCGCCACCCAGGCGCGGACGACGAAGCGAAGACCGGCGGCGACAGCGTGTCCTGCGGCGCGGAGCACGCGACGGCGACTCTCTCGTCCCTGCCAGGGCTTGGTGAAGCCGGTCGGGAAGACGTGCACGAGTTCACCCTCGGCGGTCACCCGGAGCTGTCCGCGGTACTCGGTGGACAGCCATTTGAGCCCGCTCTCGGCGTCGCGCAGGGCTAGGCCGGTCTTGGCCGCCGCGTCGGCGACCGTCAGCGTGAGGGAGGAGTTCGCGTGGAGTTTCGCGCGGATTGCCTCGCCCGCCTTCGATGCCTCCATGAAGGTAGGTCTGTCGTCCACTGCGGGGTGAGCATAACCACGAAGAAGGGCCGCGCACGGATGCGAACGGCAGGGCCAGGTCTTTCGGGCACCCTGCTAAAGTAAGGTTGTGCGACTCGGCCTTCTCGGTCCGGCGGCGGGCGAGCTCGAAGAGCTCGCGCGCGCGGCTGAGTTCCTGCTCAACGGCGCGCGCGTCACGCGCGCCATCTACCTCGGCGCCGACGACGCGCTCGAGGAGACGGTGTCGCTCTGGGCCGAGTCGCTCGTCGGCCCCGACCCGAGCGACGAGGGCCTCTGGTCGCGCGCCCTCGGCGTCATCGGGTCGGGCACGCCCGAGCAGATCGACGCGTTCCTGCGCCGCGAGCGCGCCCGTCTGCGGCTCAAAGCCCTCGAGCGGCTGCCCCCGGAAGACCTGCGGAGCGTCGAGATGTTCGCCGATCGCGTGGCCGTCCTCATCCACGACAAGGCGCTGCTCGACGAGGAAGACATCTTCTCCGCGGCCCTGCTGATCTACGGGAGGAGCGACAGCCCGCTCATCAAGCGCATCGGGCAGCGCTGGTTTCTCACACCCGGCCCGATCGGTTGCAAGGGCGGCGGCGCGATGGTCCTCGACGACTCGGACGACGACGAGGTGGTGGCGACGGTTTACGACGTCGAGGGGCGCGCGTCGCGGTCGGAGGTCCTCACCGCGAGTCGTACGGCGAGGCTCAGCGTGCAAGGCTGAGCGGTCGCTTGTAGCCTGGCGCGGGTGCACGTCGCAGTCTTCGGAGGAAGCTTCAACCCACCACACGTGGGGCACGTCCTTGCCTGCGCGCTGGTGCTCGCGACCGAGGAGATCGATCGGGTGCTCGTGGTACCGGCGTTTCAGCACCCCTTCGCCAAACCGCTGGCGCCGTTCGACGACCGGGTGGCCATGTGCGAGCTGGCGATGCGCCCGCTGCGCGACGTGGAGATCTCGCGCGTCGAAGAAGAGCTGGGCGGCGAGAGCCGCACCCTGCGAACGCTCGAGCATCTGGCCTCGCAGCATCCGGACTGGCATCTGCGCATCGTCATCGGCGCGGACGTCGTCGCCGAGGCGCCGCGATGGTTCGGCTTCGACGCCATTGCGCGGCTCGCGCCTCCCATCGTCGTCGCGCGCGCAGGGGTCGAGGAATCGAAACCGGGCACGCCGCCCATCCCGGATGTCTCGAGCACTCAGGTGCGCGCCGCCATCGCGCGGGGCGCGTGGGACGAGGTCGCGCCGCTCGTCCCCCGTCGCGTAGTCGAATATGCCCGAGCGCGGAATCTCTATGCCGCGGCGAGCCGACCGTAACGCGCGGCGCGTGTTCGTCGTGGGCGCCGGGAAGGTGGGGACGGCGCTCGCGAGGGAGCTGCGTTCGCGAGGCGTTCGGACGACGCTTCGGGCCGCGCGCAGGCCCTTGCCGCGGGCCATCGACGCGGATGTGGTCGTGCTCGCCGTTCGCGATCGAGAGCTGCCGGCGCTCGCGGCGAGGCTCGTCGGCGTGGTGTCCCGGCGCTCCGTGGTGGTGCACGTGGCCGGAGCGCTCGACGCCGAAACGCTGGCTCCGCTGCGCGGCGCGTGCGCCGGCGTCGCGCAGATGCATCCGATGATCGCCTTCGCGTGCAAAGAGCGGAACCCGCGCCTCGATCGCGGCAACGTCCACGTGCAAGGAGACCGCCTCGCGGTCGCACGCGCCCGCGCGCTCGCGCGCATCCTCGGAATGGTCCCCCGCACGATTCCCGGCCTGGACACCGTCGCTTATCACGCGGCTGCCGGGCTCGTGGCCAACGGCGCTGCCGCGCTGGCGGCGGTCGGCGCCGAGCTCCTCGTCCGCGCCGGCGTCGATCGCGCGGTCGCCGCCAGGATGCTCGGGCCCCTGCTGCGGAGCGTCGCCGACAACGTCGAAGCGCTCGGATTTCCCGGCGCGCTCACGGGCCCCGTGAGACGAGGCGACGTCGCCGGACTCGAGCGTCACTTGGCTGTCCTGCAATCCAAATTGCGCTCCGCAGTGCCGCTGTTCATCGCCGCGGCAGAGGCGCAGCTTCCCCTTGCGAGAGCGATTGGAGACGCACCATCGGCGAGCTTCCGTGCGATCCAGTCGGCTCTCGAGCGGTCGCGCGCCGGCCGCTGATTCGCCCTCCCAAGAGGCGACAACCTCCCCCTTTTAACGACGACCCCCCAATGGCGACAATCTCCCCCTTTTAGCGACGACACTTGCGCCCAAGAAAACGAAACGAAGCAATCCGAGAGGAAACCCGAAAAGATCGCGGACGTAATCTTCGCTGGAGCTCCGGCACATTCGGGTTGGAATCTTATGGACGAGGCACAAATGAGCGCGCTTTCTCGACCGAACATGCGGCTCTCGCGTCTTGAACGGACTACTCGCGAAGGGTAGTTTCCATGTCCCTCTTGGCTCACCCCCTGCCTTGGCCGCGCCTGCACTCTGCGGCGACCGGCGCGCCTTCGCCGCGCGGTTTTGCCGAGCTGGACGATCGCGTCTCGTCGGGAGCGGGAGGCGTGGCTGTCGCGCGGGCTACGTCGCGCGCTTCGGCGCAAGCGCTGTGCGCGCATGCGGCGCGGCGCGCGAGTTCGGCGGGTCGCGTCGCGATCGAGGCGCGAGCGGGCCGCGGCGCGCCGCTCTGGCAGGAGGTTGCTTCGCGACTCGGTCTGGGGCCGCTGCCCAACGATCCGGCCGCGGCGGCGGAGACGATCGCGCGAATCTCCTCGCTGCGACGCGCGAGCGTCCTGGCGCCGCTGCCGGAGTGCGGAACCTGGGACCGCGCCGTAACGTGCGAGATGGCCTCCTTCGCCGACGGGCCGCCGGTGCTGCTCGTCGCAAGCGGACTGCAGCCGACGGACGACTTGCGCGCCGACGTCTACGAAATCGGTGCACTGCTCGACGCGGGCGAGCGCCGCCGCTGGTGGGCCGCCTTGGCCGACGCCGCCGAGACCGAGATCACCGCCGATACGCTCGAGCGCCTCGACGCGTGGTGGGCGAACGCACGCTGCGCACCAGGCACGGCGCCGGTCGCCGAACGAGTCGTCTCCGCCGCGGAGCGGCACCTGCTCGCTTCGCTCGCGCTCGCGTCGCGGGCGTGGCCGGTCGCGCAGCTCGAGGCCCTGGGCACCGACGCCGCAACGGTCGAGGCCCTCCGACAGAAGGGAGCCCTTCGCCTGTCCGCCGGCTGGACCTCCATCGACCCCGCCTGGGAGGAAACAGCCGACGCCCTCGCGTGCGACGAGACGACGATCCGCGCGGTGGCCACCGCGCTCGGCCGGTGCTTCCACGACGAGGCCTGGGCGCAGGCACGTACCGCCGAGCTGCTCGTCCGCGTCGGCGCCATGTCCGAGGCCGACGACGCGCAAGCCCGAGCGCTGGCCGGGGCGGAGGACTCCCTCGCCCGGCGCGAGCTCATCACGCGGTGGATGCTCGCGATCGCGACGCTCCCGCGAGACAGCCAGCTCCCCCTCCGGTCGAGAGCCGCCGAGCGCGCCCTTGCGATGGGCGAAGCCGAAGAAGCCTTCCGCTGGGCGCAGTCGGCGGCCGTACTCGCTCCGGACGATCCGGAGGTCAACTTGCTCTTCGGGCGCGCCGCGGTGGCGATGGGCGACCTGGTCGCCGCGAGGGTCGCCTTCAACCGGGGCGCGCGCCAGGCGAGCAACGAGGCCGCGAGCGCGCTCATCGCCAGCGAGCTCGCCGAGGTGGCGTACCTCGCGGGCGATCTCGAGGCAGCCGCGCGCGAAGCGAAGCGCGCGCTGTCCCTCGGCGGGGCCATCGCGACCACGCTCAAGGCGCGCAACGTGCTCGGGAAGCTGCTCCTGGCCAACACGCGCTGGGAGGAGGCCGACGCGCACTTTGCGGAGGACTCCTGGACGGCGGCCGCCGCGGGCTTGCGTACGGAGGAGCTCCGCGCGCGGCTGAATCGTGGCATCGCGCTCCTCTCGAAGGGGCTTCTCGACGAGGCGCGCATCGTCTTCGACGGCGTCCTGGGCGACGGCGAACGTGCCGGCGACGTGCGAGCGGTCGCCTTCGCCCTCGACAACCTCTCCGTCCTCGCGATGCTCCGCCACGACTACGCGCAAGCGCTCCCGCTCGCGGAGCGAACCCTCAAGCTGCGACAGCGCATCGGGGACCGCCTCGCCACGGCCCGTGTTCTCGGGAACCTGGCGGAGCTGCGCCGTCGTCTCGGCCTGATCGACCACGCGGAGCACGCCGTCGCGTTCGGGCGGCGCACGCTCGGGCCGGGGATGCCGCCGGCGCGGTCTGCGCTTTTCTCGTTGCAAGCCGCGCGCAATGCGCTGATGCGCGGAAACACCGGGGAGGCTCGGCGCGAAGCGAGTCGCGCGCTCGCCGAGAACGAGGCATCGGGTCGGCGCGAGTACGTCTGCGAGGCGTACACCGTCGCCGCGCGCATTGCGCTCGAGGACGGGGACCTCACGCGAGCCCGCGAGCTCATCGAGCGCGAACGCGCCTCGGCGGAGGGGGCCGCACACCCCGAGGCCGCGCTCGTCGCGGCGCAATACGCGCGTGCCTCCGGGACGGAGGGAGACACGGCGGCGATCGGGGCGCTGGCCGCGGCTCGCGCCAGCGGAAGAGAGGACCTCGTCGTCGAAGCTCACGCGCTGCTCGCAGAGCTCCGGCGGAGCGCAGGCCTCCTGGAGGAGGCGCGTGCTCATGTCGACGAGGCGACGTCGCTTCGCGATCAGGTCGCGGCGACGCTCCCGGCGGAGGTGCGCGCAGCGTTCCTCTCCCGCCGGGACCTCGTTTCGCTGGCAAAGCTGCAGGCGTCGCTCGCCGAGCCGGTGCCACCGGGAGAGCCGGCCGGCGGCTCACAAACGCCGCCGCCCTCGCAGCGAAGGCCGGTCGCCGGGTTCGCGCGCGAGATCGTCGGAGACGATCCGGCCGTTCGCGGACTGCTCACGGCCGTGCGGAAAGTCGCGCGATCGAGCAGCACCGTGCTCGTGCGCGGCGAGAGCGGGACCGGCAAGGAGCTGGTCGCCGAGGCCATCCACCGGGCGAGCGATCGCTCCGCGGGTCCGCTGGTCACGGTCAACTGCGCCGCGCTGGTGGAGACCCTCCTGCTGAGCGAGCTGTTCGGACACGAGAAGGGGGCGTTCACCGGCGCGGCGGCGCGACGGCGCGGGCGCTTCGAGATGGCCGAGGGCGGCACGCTGTTCCTGGACGAGATCGGCGACATCTCGCAGCGCACCCAGGTCGCGCTGCTGCGCGTGCTCCAGGAGCGCACGTTCGAGCGGGTCGGCGGGACGACACCGCTTCGCGCCGATGTGCGCGTCATCTGCGCCACGCACCGCGACTTGAAGGCGATGGTGGAGCGGGGAGAGTTCCGCGAGGATCTCTACTACCGGTTGCGTGGAATCACGCTGGAGGTTCCTCCCCTCCGCGCGCGGATGGGGGACATCCCGCGCATTTGCGAGCACCTGCTCTCGCGCATCTCTCTCGAGCGGGGAGAGCCGCGGAAGTCTCTCTCGGCGGATGCTCTCGAGCTTCTGGCGAGGCATCGCTGGCCGGGCAACGTGCGCGAGCTGGAGAACGCGCTGCGCGCTGCCTCGCTGTTCGCCGAGGGCGATGTCATCGACGCGGCAGTCCTCGCCGAGAACGTCGACGATCTGCGCGGCGTCGCAACCGTCGCGTACGCCTCCGACCCCGCGGGTGCGTCGCGGAGCGCGGCGCGAACCGGTGGCGTGCGCTGGGAGGAGTCCGGGCCCAGCGAAGGGGTGAGCGACGAGGCAGACGGTCCGGACGAACACCCCCTTCCGGCGTCGGAGGCGAGCGCGACGGCCGTCGCGTACACGCAGGTGCGCGGCGGTGGCACGTCGCTGCCGGACATCAAGCGCGAGATCGAGCGCGACTGCATTGCGCGCGCTCTGGCGGAGACCAAGGGGAACATCACGCGAGCTGCAGCGATTCTCGGCATGAAGCGTCCGCGCCTTTCGCAGCTCGTGAAGCAGTATGGGTTGGCTGCCGTATTGTCGGAGGGATCGTGATGAGGGTCATCGGAATCGCGCTGGTTCTTTCGACGCTTTGCGCGGCGTGTGCTTTGCAGCCGGCGGGTCGCACGGACGACGTCTCGCTCGGTTCCGGCGCCAGTCAGCCGTCGAACGTCGCGGAGCTGCCTGCGCAGACGACGCTGCAGGCCGAAACGAGCGGCACGGCGCTCAGCGCACCGGTGATCCCTCCGGCGAAGCCGTGCTCCGGGCCGCCCTGCGACCCGGAGCCCCAGCCGTGGGGAGGCAACCCCCCGTTCCTCCCGACCCCGAAGCACTGACGCCGGGGTAGTCCGCACCGAGTTTGCAGGCGCTGCCCCACGGCGCGACACTGTCGGCCGTGGAGGACCTCCGCCCGAAGACCATCCTGTTCTGCGCGGTGCTCGCGCTCGCGATCGCGCTGAGCGTCCTGCTGCGCGGGCGCCGCGCCATCCACTGGCTCTTCGCCGCGTTCGCGGCCGACATCGCGCTCTGGTACGCGAGCCAGTCGCTCGCTGGCTTCTTTCGCGCCGACCTGTGGGAGCGCGTGACGGGCGTCCTCACCGTCCTTTTGCCCCAGTTCGCGATCCACCTCTTCCAGAACGTCGTCCCGCTCGAAGTGGGGACGACGCGCACCCGCCTCGCGCGCTTCGCCGCCCTCGCCGGGATCCCCGTCCTGGTGATGACCGTCTCGCCGTACCACGACCGCTCGGTGGCGCTCGGCACCGTGTACACCTACGTCTTCGGTCTCCTCGCCGCCGCGCTCATCGGCCTCTGGCGCCGCGGGCAGGCCAGCCCGTCGCGCGCCGTGCGCGACCGCGTGCGGTTCCTCGTCATGGTCGGCGCTGCAGCGACCACCTTCTCGATGGCCGACTTCCTCTCGTACCTCGGCGTGCACCTCCCGCCGATAGGCGCGGCCCTCTCGATCCTCTTTCTCTTCGTCCTCGCCGAGTCGGTCACGCGGCCACGGCTGGCGGACATCTACGAGCTCGCGGGCCGCCTGCTCGTATCGACGGCGCTCGCCTTCTGCCTGGCCGGGATCTTCTACCTGTTCGTGATGGTCATCGGCGGGTTCGACACGATGTACCTGAACGCGGTGCTCGCCGCGATCGTGTTCCTCGTCCTCTTCGAGCCGCTGCAGACCGAGGTCGAGACGCGCATCCACCAGTTCCTCTTCCGCGAGCGTTACGACCTGGAGACGAGCGTGGAGGAGCTCCGCAGGCGCCTCGCGCACGTCCTCGAGATCGACGAAATGGTCGGGACCCTCATGCAGGGGCTCGAACGCTCGCGCCGCGTGACGACCGCGGCGCTCTACCTGCGCGATCAGGACGGCGACGGGTTCGATCTCGTCGGCTCGGTCGGCGCCGGCGTACCCAAGCGCGTCGAGGCGCTCGGCGCCCGGCCGCTCATCGACCGACTGGAGCAGCAACCGTCGGTCTCGCTCGAAGAGCTCGCGCGCGAGGGTACCCCGGTGGACGCCGCGATCGTCGCGGCGACGTCGACGCTGGGCGCCCTTCGGAGCGCCGTCGTGCTCGCCGTGAGCGCCGAGGACGACGAGGGCGTCGTCGGGCTCCTCTTCGTGGCGGACGACCGCGTGCGCGACGCGTTCGCGCCCGAAGAGATCGCGCTGCTCGAGACGGTCGGGGCGCAGATCGGCGTCGTCGTGTCGAACAGCCGCCTGTACTCGCGGATGAAGGAGCGCGACCGCCTGGCCGCCCTGGGCTCGATGGCGGCGGGGCTCGCGCACGAGGTGAAGAACCCTCTCGGAGCCATCAAGGGCGCGGCGCAGCTCCTCGAGGAGCTCGGCGGTAGCGGCGGCGACGACCCGACCGCCCGCGAATTCGTCGGCATCATCCTGGAGGAGGCAAACCGCCTGGACCGCGTCGTCGGGAGCTTCCTCGACTACGCACGACCCCACGCCGGCAACCCGATCCCGCTCGACCTGAACGCCGCGGTGCGCCGCACGGTTCAGATCCTCTCCAGCCAGATCGCCGACGGCGGCATCGACGTGCAGCTGGACCTCGCCGAGCCCATACCGCGAGCCCGGATGGACCCGGAGAAGTTCCGTCAGGTGCTCATGAACCTCATGCAGAACGCGATCCAGGCGATGGACCGGCGCGGCAAGGTAACGGTCTCCACGGCGGTGCGGCGCTCGATCCGCGGGCGGTTTCCTCCGGCGGACGGGTCGAACCCGGCGTCCCGGCGGTCGCTCCCCGACGAGACCGAGCACATCGAGGTGAGCGTTCGCGACACCGGCCCCGGGATCTCGCCGAAAGTCCTGCGCAACCTGTTCGTGCCGTTCTTCACGACGAAGACCGAGGGCACGGGTCTCGGGCTCGCCATCAGCCAGAGCATCGTGCAGAACGCGGGCGGCGCCATCGAGGTCCACTCGCAGCCGGGCGCCGGGACCACCTTCACGATCGTCCTCCCCGCCGCGGACGACGCCCTCTCCACTCCCTCACCGGCACCGGCCGAACCGTCCGTTCGCGAGAAGCGCAGCGAGCCGCCCTCCGCCAGGGAGCCTCACGCGTAGCGCTTCTCGAACAGGCCTCGGACGGCCGGCATCTCGCGGAGCATGGCCAGCGTATGTTCGGCGTGGCCGTGCGCGAAGCCGTTGCCGATGAAGAGGTCGACGTCCTTGCCGACGCCCTCGGCGCCGAGCGCCGCCTTCGTGAAGCTGGTCGACATGGCGAAGAAGTAGACGATGCCCCGATCGCGCGTCGCGAGGATGGCTCCGAGCTCGGCGTCGGGGACGTTGACGCAGGAGAAGGTCACGTCCGCCGCGCGACCCCCGGTCGCCTCGAGTACGGCCCGACGGATCGCGAGAGGGTCGCGCGCGTCCGCCGCTACGACGGCGCTGCATAGGCCGAGAGCGCGGAGCTCCTCGGCGGCACGCGGCGCGGCCTCGATCCCCACGACGTGAGCGCTCGGCCCTCCCGTGCGTCGGGCCTCCGCCACGCACAGGACCCCGCTCTTGCCCCCCGCGCCGAGGACGACGACGACCTGGCCGGGCTTCACGAGTCGGGCGACCTGGGGCGCTGCCCCTGCCACGTCGAGCGCCGCCAGGGCCAGGCGCTCCGGGAGGTCCGCGGGCAGCTTCGCGCAGGCTCCGCTCGCGAAGAGCACGGCCTCGGCGTCGACGTCGACCTGGGCGCTCCCTCGGCGGACCCGATGCACCCGGTCGATGCGCAAAGGTGTGAGCGACAGGGACACGAGGGTCGCGATCCGATCCCCCGCCGCCAGGCCGTCGCTCCGCCCCGGGGCGACCTGCAAGACGCGGCCCAGGAGCATCCCTCCCGAGCCGGTGACGGGGTTGTGCTGTTTTCCTCGGGCGGCCACCGTCCGTAGGACGATGTGGGCCACGGCCTGTTCGACCCCGTCGGACGAGGTCCCTTGGCTCGCCGCGGCCTGCTCCATCTGCATGAAGCTCGCGGCGTCGATGTTCAGCGTCTCCACCCCGACGAGCGCCTCCCCCTCGAAGAGGCGAGCGAAATCGTTGTCGAGTCGAAGCGCCGGCTGCGGTAGAGCTCCCCGCGGTTCGAGCACGCGATGGGTGCCCACGGCGTCCCCCCCCGGCACGACGGGCCGCGCGGCGGCAGGGCCGGGCGCGGGAGCCGCGGGAGGAGGTTCGGCGGTCTGTCCTTGCTCGCTCATGGTGGCTCCGCGATTATGGGTCAGTCGACTTGACCGTTCAGCTGCGCTCCCATTAACCTTTTTTTGCTAGCGTTTCAGCGTCGTTCGCGCGCGATGTCGCTCATTACCACGGCATGAACCCTGACGTTCCTGTCGGACGAGAAATGCAAGACCCGTCACCCAAGGCGCCCACGTCGCCCGCACCGCGTCCGGGAGCGCGTTCGCATGTCTTGCGGTTCATCAGCGGCAAGTACCAGGGCGGCGAGTTTCCCATCGCACAGGACAAGCAAATCCTGATCGGCCGCTCGAGCGACCTCGACATGGTGCTCGTCGAGGACATGGTTTCGCGCAAGCACGCGCGCATCGCCATGCAGGGCGAGCAGATCTGGATCGAAGATCTGGGCTCGACGAACGGCACCTTCGTCAACGGCGAAAAGATCAAGCGCGCCCGGCTCAAGGAGGGCGACCGGGTCCTCATCGGGACGAGCATCCTCAAGCTCATCGCGGGAGACACCCCCCGCGACGGAATGGACGCCAAGCGCGAGCTCGAGAACGTGGCGCAGGCGCGGCGCACCAGCCAGCAGCGCACGATGAGCGGGAGCATCGAAGAAGTCCCGCTGCCCGACCTCTTGCAGCTCTTCGGCACGTCGAAGAAGAGCGGCGTCCTCGTCATCCGGACCGAGGACGACGTCGGTCGCATCTACCTGAAGAAGGGCAACATCGCCTTCGCGATCATCAACGACCTCGACGACGTCCAGCCCCTCAAGAGCCTCTACCGGATGCTCACCTGGCAGAAGGGGCTCTTCGATCTGGACCCCCCCGAGGAGCGCGATCTCCCCAACGAGATGAACGTCACCGTGCAGGAGGTCCTCATCGAGGGGATGCGCCAGCTCGACGAGTTCAACCGCAGCCGCGACGAGTTGCCGGACCTGGCGGCGCGCGTCGCGGTCTCTAGCCCGCTCATTCCGCCGCTACGCGACCTCAAGCCCGAGGAGCTCGACGTCCTCCAGCTGGCGCACAACTACGGCGTATTCGAGACCATACTGAACAAGAGCCTGGCCACCGATCTCGAGACGGCGGAGATCGTCCTCAAGCTCATGAAAGCGACGTACCTGCGCGTCGAGTAATCGTGTAGATCCGCCGCCATGAGCGCGGCCAATCTCGCGGTGGTCATCACGGGTGCGTCGAGCGGCATCGGCGAGGCCCTCGCCCGTGCGTGGGCACGCCGGCAAGCCACCGTGGTCCTGGCGGCGCGCGACGAGGTCGGCCTGGCTCGCGTCGCGCGGGCCGTCGAGGCCGCGGGTGGGCGCCCGATCACCATCCGCGCCGACGTCACTCGCGAGGACGACCGCGTTCGCTTGATCGAGCGCACCCGCTCGGAGGCGGGGCGCCTCGACGTCCTCGTGAACAACGCCGGCCGCGGATACTACGGCAGCGTCGCCCGGATCGACGCGACCGACCTGGAGGCGCTCTTCGCGCTGAACGTCATCGCGCCCCTGCGCCTTGCGCAGCTCGCGCTCGATCCCCTCACGCGAACCGGCGGGGTCATCGTCATGATCTCGTCGGTGGCCGGCGTCGTCGCTTCACCGAGGATGGGCGCGTACGCGGCCAGCAAGTTTGCGCTCGAGGCGATCTCGATGTCGCTGCGCGCCGAGCTCGTAGGAACGGGCGTGCGCGTCGTCGTCGTGAGGCCGGGCCCTGTGGACACCCCCTTCCGCGAGAACGCCGTTACGACGGACGGGCAAGCCGGAGTGCGGCCGCCGGGCGCCCACGTGCAGTCCCCCGACGACGTCGCCGATCAGACCCTCCGCGCGATCGAACGCGGGCAGTCGGTCGTCGAGACGACGTCCTTCGTACGCCTCGCGTCCGCGGCCGCCCGCCTCGCCCCGGGCGCCTTCCGATGGATCAGCGCGGCGATGGCTGCTCGCGGCGGCTGATCCACGGATCGTCACGACCTTCGCGCGGTCGCACCGTTCCTCTGCCTCGCATCGTCGCGACCTTCGCTCGGTCGCACCGTTCCTCTGTCTCGCATCGTCGCGACCTTCGCTCGGTCGCACCGTTCCTCCGCCTCGCATCGTCGCGACCTTCGCTCGGTCGCACGGTTCCTCTGTCTCGCATCGTCGCGACCTTCGCTCGGTCGCACCGTTCCTCCGTCTCGAATCGACGCGACCTTCGCGGAGTCGCACCGTTCCTCTGTCCAGGATCGTCGCGACCTTCGCGCGGTCGCACGGTTCCTCCGCCTCGCATCGTCGCGACCTTCGCTCGGTCGCGCCCGTCCGTGCTTCCGGAGCGACCCGCCTCCGCTCGGTCACCCCCGATCCTTCTCATGGATCGACGCGACCCCGCGTCGTACCCGCGGGGGTGACCCGCTGACGTTTGCGTTCCCGTCCGCGTGAAGGCGCCTCCCCTCGGAGGCGCCCCTGGCCGACGCGCGACTCGGGCACTACCTCCCGATGGGTCCGTACCCGAAGAAGCGCGTTAGCTGGCGGACCGTGTCGAGGTTCGAGGCGTAGCCCTTGAGGATCGTCGCGGCCTGCTGCGCCTGCGGCGTACCGTTCGAGACGGGGTTGCCGTTCGCGTCGTAGGCATATGTGAGCTCTCCGGTCACCGGATCCGGAGCCTGCGTGGTCTGGTACGCGATCTTCGCGAGATAGTTCGCGTGCTGGATCATCCGCGCGCCGATGCTCCGCGCCACCGGGAAGCCGATGGCCGGGTTCACCCACTCGGTGCCGTAGTTCTTCGCCTCGTACTCGATGGAGCTCAGGGGATCGCGGTAGAGGACCTGCTGGTCCGGCGCCAGCGACACCGTGCCGACATCGCCCGGCGAGAACACGCGCATCTGGTCGACGAGGTCCATGTTCAGCGCCGTCGGCCCGTACCAGAAGAGGTCGATGAGCGCCGGATACTGGACCTCCCACCCGACGAGTGGATCGAGGAGCACCGCGCCCGACGGGTATTGGAGCGTGGGCGCGACCTGCGCCGTCGTGTCGTAGAGATACCAGGGCAGGTACTGCGCCTCCGTGAGCGGATTGGTGATCGACGAGGTCGTCGCCGCCGGCATCGCGTACGGCGCCAGCGTGAAGATCTGCGCCACCGTTCCCTGCTGGTCGAACTGCGTCGCGCTCTGCGTCGCCATGATGTTCGAGAAGATGCGACGGATCTGGTTCGGGTAGAGCGAGATGTAGCTCAGGTTCTTGTACCGGCCGTCGACGTAGTCGTCCTCCGAGTTCGAGACGAAGTCGTTGTACGCCTCGACGAGGTAGTGCGGCGCGAGGACCTTCTCGTAGTACCCGCCGACTTGCGTCTGGTAGTCCGACCACCAGTAGCCCTTCGTGTAGTCGTAGTCGTTGTGGAGGAAGCGGCCCGCGCCGTTTCCGAGCGCGATGTTGATGGCGCTCGTGGGCGTGGTGTCGCTGTTCGCGTCGCCGAGTTGCCAAGCGCCGCCCCACGCGTTGGGGAAGCCGCCCGTCACCGTGGGGTCGGGCTGCTGCACCACGTACGCCCCCGGCGCCGGACGCGTCATCGCGCGGACGAACATCGCGAGGCCGTCGGCCGAGCCGAGCACCATCGGCATGAGCTGCCCGGGATCGGTCGTCGGATCGATCCCCGGTTGCGTGAGGAGCTCCACGCCGAGGGCCAGGCTCTTGGTGATGTATTGGATCTTCGACCAGTAGCGGTCCCTCAGGTAGTTGACGAAGCTGCCCGTGTTGAAGAGCACGCGATTGCGGCGGAAGTTGTTGAAGATGTAGCGGTTCTCGTACGTCGAGATCAGAAACTGCATCTGCTCGTAGGAGTCGGCGCCCGAGTCGAAGCGGAAGACCGGGACGTTCCCGAAGTCGGCGAACTCGTCCGACCCGAAGAAGTACGGGTGGCGCACGCGTCCCTTGTTCGATGCCGAGCACCCGGCGCTGTCGCATCCGCGCCCGTCGACGGCGAAGTTGGCGACGAGGTCCGGACGCACGGCCGTGATCGACGAAGCGAACTTGTCCACCGTGAGCATGTCGCGCTGGGCGGCGACGTCGATGTCGGCGCCGGTGCACGTGTGCGCCAGCGGATCGTTCGGGTCGCCGGTCCAGTTGGCCTTCGCGGAGCACGTGCCGAGGAGGCCGTAGTTGTCGTTGTACGTGCTGTAGTGCTTGCTCCCGATGGTCGAACCGAAGATGCCTCCGAAGCCGTCCTCCGCCTGCACGAAGTCGAGGCCGTTGCTCGTCCCGAAGGCCTGACCCCCCTGCTCGAGGTACTTCTTGCTCCTCTCGACGTCGACGAGGTCGGCGTACCCGAAGCGCATCGCGGCCTTGTCGTACAGGCCGATGTCGTTCATGTCCTGCGTCTGGTCGCCCGGGTAGTCCATCACCGTGGAGGACGCCCACTTCCAGATGAGGCCATTGGTCTCCTGGTCGGTGACCGGATCGACCCACCGCGGGCCGACGCAGTCCGCGCCGTTCGTGTGCGGGGTGGTCGCGTCGAGCGGGTTCGGGTAACCGCAGTAGTGCTCGGCCCCGTTGCGCGTCCGGAGCTGCCAGTACTCCGTGTGGTAGTTGAGGGCGTCCCAGCTACCCGTGAAGTTGTGCCGCAGCCCCATCGAGTGCCCCATCTCGTGGGCGATGACCGACAGGTGGAACTGCTCGCGGATCCACTGGTGCAGCGACTGGTCGCGCTGGTAGAGCGCCGCCGGGTAGTTCGGGGTCTTGGGGTCCGGCAGCGGGAAGAGCGCCGCCGCCTGCCGCGCCATCCCCACGAGCGAGTCGGGCTCCGGCTCGTCCTGCATGATGCACATGCCGCGCATCCGCATCGCGGAGTTCATCAGGTTCTGCCCCCACTGCGCCAGCCGCGGGTTCATCCCGCGCAGGGGCGAGGCCGCAGTCAACGTCGTCGGGTCGCCGGCGAACGGCTGCGTGGGGTTGAAACCCGCCGCCTGGAGCATGTCCGGCGTGAGGAGCTGCGCCTCCCACGAGCTCCCGAGGAGCATCGTGCGGTTCGCCTCGAGCGTCGAGTCCATCGAGGGCCCCAGCGTCTGCGACAGGTTCTGCGCCGCCAGCTTCGCGGCGATCGGAGGCGCGAGCTTCTTCCCCGCCGGGAGGCCGTTCTGACTCGCGATCGATTTGTCGATCGAATTGAGGCGCGCCTGGATCTCCTCCTTCGTCAAGACGTTGGGGATGTACTGCGCCGTGCTCAGCTTGCTGCCGCTGAGCCACTGGCTCATGTACTGCCCGTTCGAGATCTGCTGGTTCGAGATCTCGCCGTTGATCCAGCGGAGCAGGTCCTCGACGCTCTGCGACGCCACGTCCGTGACCGCCCCCCAGACGTTGATGCTCGCCTGCACCTTCTCGCCCGTCAGCGGGTCGTCGAAGTCGGTCATCACGCCCCACGGCGAAGGGTTCTGCGGGTTCTGGATGACGTTGACCATGTGGTAACGCAGGTCCCCGAGGCGCGCGACGAGGCCCGTCGCGCCGCACGACGGGTCATCCCCCTTGATGACGGGGTTGTGGCAGAGGACGAAGACGTCCGGAACGGTCGTCCCGTTCTGCTGGTCCGCGAGGAGGTCCGCTTCGCTCGTGGGGTACGGGCTGCCGTCGTTGATTCCCGTGACGATGACCCCGGCGCGGTTGGCTTCGACCGCCTTGCCGAGCTGCACCGAGCGCTTCACCGCGATGTTCCACGAGTTGAGCGCGTGCGCCGACGCCGCGAACAGGTCCGGCGGCGAGGAGGGTCCGTAGTAGAACGGCGTCGTCTTGGTCTTGCGCTCGTAGAGCGGGAGGTCGCATTTCCGGCTGAACTCGTCGCAGCGGGATCCCTGGTTGACCACGTTGCCCTGCGCGTCGGTGAACTGGCACTCGTCCTCGGTGCCGTCGCCGTCGGCGTCGCGGTGGACGTCGCAGCCGACGCAGCTCAGCGTGAACGGCTGCCCGCTCGCGTCGGGTATGGGGAGGCCCGTCTTCGGGTCGGTGTAGAAGCCGCCGCTCGAGTCCACCTTGTACTTCTGGACGTTGCCGTTGGCGTCGCGCCACGAGTCGACCGCGCACTCTGCGCCGTCGACGTGGGTCTTCTGCCAGATCTGGTACTTCGCCGCGAAGCGGTGCCAGTTCTGATCGACGATGCCGTAGTTCCGGTCGTACCCGAAGCGATCGACGGTGAACCAGCCGAACGCGTTCATCTTGGTGCCGTCCCAGTCCTCGGGCTCGAAATCGTCGTCGACGACCTTCTTGAACGAGAGCCGGTTGGTGACCTCGGCGGGGTTGCACGTGAGGGCCGGATAGGAGCCGAAGAAGAAGCAAAGAGGGAACGTGCCGTACGGCGTATCGACCATCTGCGGCGTCGCGAACACTTTGTTCGTGACGTCGAAGTACCCGTTGTCGGTGTCGAAGACCGGAGCGTTCGGGTCGCTCGGGTCTTCGACGTAGTACTGGAGCGGGTCGAACTTGATGCTCTCGAAGCCCGCGGCCTGCGACAAGAGGTCGAAGTCGTACGCGTCGGTGACGAGGTTCTTCGACCAGTCGACGCGGAAGTAGTCGCGCTCGTACCACGGGCGGTCCGTCGTGTTCTCGACGAAGACGTTGAGCTGCTCGCCCGTCTGGGTGTTGTAGTCGCGGATGATGTCGAAGTGGCTCGTGATGTTGAACTCGGCGACGGCCTGTCCGTTGTCGGTGGCGCGCGCGCCGTAGTAGTCGCTGTCCTTGATGCGGTCGTAGGTCAAACGCGCGATGAGCACGTTCTCCTGGATCTCCCATTTGACGCGCGAGACCGAGCCCAGACCCTGCTCGAGGAAGAATCCCTGGCCGACGCCGTAGGGCTCGTCGATGATTCGATTGCCCATGTAAAATTCGGGGTCGTCCGACGTGTCGCTCAGGCTCGGGCCCACGAAGAAATGCTTGTCGAGCGCCATCGCCTGTACGCGATTGATGGGCGCCCGCTCCTGCGAGCAAGCCGACATCCCGAACACGATGGCGGTGAGGGCCATCGTGCCGAGCAAGCGGAAGAACCTCGAATCCATCACGTCCTCCTTCGGACCACGCGACGAGTCGCCGGCCTTGCAAGTTCTCATCCGGCGCGAAAGCTACACAAAGCCGCGCACTTCGAACAAATCGAACTGACATCCGTTAGAACCCGAACGGCGGACGCGTAACTGGTTCGCATGGCCGAGCAAGGCACGGGACCGGACCGAGGAGAGAGTCGCCGGCGCTTGCGGCGCCGTCCTACGCGCGACGCGTCAGCCGTATTTCCACCGCGCGGGCGTGCGCTTCCAGCCCCTCGAGCCGAGCCAGGGCGCACACGGCGCGTTGATGCTGAGCCAGCGCTTCGGGTGAGTAGCCGATGATGGAGGTGCGTGTCACGAAATCGTAGACCCCGAGCGGGGAACCGAACCGTACGGCTCCGCCCGTGGGAAGCACGTGGGAGGGGCCGGCGACGTAATCGCCCATGGCCTCGGGCGTGCTGCGTCCGAGGAAGGCGGCGCCCGCTCTGTGGACGTGCGCGAGAAGGGCATGCGGATCGGTGACGTGGAGCGCCAGGTGCTCTGCGGCGAGGCGGTTGGCCACGGCGGCCAGACGCTCGCGACCGCGAACGACGAATGCCGCGCCGTTCGCCAGCGCGGCGCGCGCGATCGCGGCTTTCGGAAGCGTGGCGAGCTGCGCCTCGATCTCGCGAGCCACGCCGTGAGCCATGAGATCGGAGAGGCACGCGAGGAGCGCGTACGCGGCCTCGTCGTGCTCGGCCTGGGAGAGGAGGTCGGCGGCCACGACGGCGGGGTCTGCCTCGTCGTCGGCCAGGACGAGGATCTCGCTCGGTCCGGCGATGCCGTCGATCGCGACGTCGCCGAAGACGAGCCGCTTGGCGTACGCCACGTACAGGTTGCCGGGGCCGACGATCTTGTCGACGCGCGGAACGCTCTCGGTCCCGTACGCCATGGCGGCGATGGCCTGCGCGCCGCCGGCGTCGAGGATCGCCGTGACCCCCGAGAGATGGGCCGCCGCGTAAATCGCGTCGTCCGACGCGTCGCCCGCGAGCGGCGTCGCCAGGAGGATCTCGCCGACGCCGGCGACCTGCGCCGGGATCGCCGACATGAGGACGCTCGACGGGTACCGCGCCTTGCCGCCGGGGGCGTACACGCCCACTCGCCCGATCGGCAACACGCGAACGCCCAGCGCGACCCCGTGGTCGTCGTAGCGGAAGCCACCCCCGGGCTTCGACGCGCCCTGAGGCTCGATGTCGCGCTCGCGCTCGTGGAACGCCCGGATGCGTGCGGCGGCGAACTCGAGGGCGGCGCTCGCCTCCGCCGGGAGGCGTGCGAGGGCGGCGGGGCCTGGATAGTCGCGGATCACGAGCTGCGGCGACCGCCTCCCGAAGCGCGCGTTGCAACGCTGAACGGCCTCGTCGCCGCCGGACTTCACGGCGGCCAGGATCTCGCGCACCGCCGGTTCGACGCGGGCGAAGTCCGTGTCGCCGCGGCGCTCCAGCCGCCGGAGCGCGACGTCGAAGTCCGGAGTGCCGTCGACGAAGACCGCAAGCATTGGCGCTCGTTGTCTAGCACGCGTAACGTCGCCCGCGATGCGTCCATGAATCCGGCGAAACTTCTGCGGGGCGGAGCCAGCGCGCTCGCCGCGGCGGCCGCTTCGTGCTTCGCGACGGCCCCGCCGTGCATCGGCTCCGCGTGCTCGCCGGCCTGCCCGCGGGATGCGGCGCAGGAGGCCAGCGGAAGATGCGCCTGCATCGCGGGGGCCTCTCAGGTCCTCGGCGCCTGCGTCCCCCCGGCGGTCGCCGACGCGTATTGCGGCCCTGCGGCGCGGATGACCGCCGCGGGCTGCACCTTTCGGGCGTGCGGCGAGAGCGAGACCCTGGACGTTTCGGACGGCCTCTGCGTCCCGCAGGCAAGCGTCTTCCGCGGGAGCGCCTGCCCGGAGCGAACCTCCGCGGTCGTCGTCGGCGGCAGGGTGGCTTGCGTGCCGGAGGACGGCAGGTGCCCGCGCGGATCTCGCCTCGAGGGGAACGTCTGCATGCGCCCGCCGCAGTGTCCCGCCGGTACGCTGGCCGATGGCCGCGCGTGCCGGCCCGTGGTCTCCGCCGGTCCGCGGGGCGAGCGGACCGTGGACATGGGCGCCTGGGCCGTACTCGTCCTCGGGGTCGACGGAGGGCTCGGCACGGCAGAGCTTTGCCGTCCCCTCGCTCAGCGCCCGGATGCGTTCGGCTTCCCCAAGCCGGGGGGATCCGCTCTCCGCCTTCGCATCACGCTTACCGCCCCCGACGAGGATCTTTCGCGGGTCCGGGCTCGCGTCGTCGCGCTCGCCGACGCGCGGAAGAACCGGCGGGACGGCGGCGCCACGGCACCGAGTGGCTCCAGCGCGGACGACGCCGCGGCCGGCCCACTTCCAGCGAGTGCTCAGGCGGCAGCGGAAGAGGCGGTCGGCACCCTCCTCGAGGCGCTCCGCGGCCTCGGCGGGGAAGCCAGCGCGACCGAGGTGAAGGTGGAAGTGCGCTGCGCCGAGCCCGAGCGCTAGGCCGACGAGGCCAGCCAAGAGACGGGGAGAAAAGGCAGGGAACGAGGAAAGGCGGGGGTGTTGCGAAAGCAGTGTTCGAAAAGGCGAGCAAGAATGCTAGCGTGTACACGCTTCGTTTACGCTCACCGGCGCCGCCCGCGCTGGGCTGGAGACCGGACCTTGAGTGCGAGGCGACCACGTGGATAGTGATCTCGCGGACGCGGTGGAGGCCCTGAAGGCAGTATTCGCAAAGCGCAAGCTGGCCTGCTCATTTGGCAAGGCCCCGCAGGCGCTTGTGGACGATTTGCGGAAGCAGCTGCGCGTACCATCGCGCTACCGCAGCTTCCTTCTGGCGGCCAACCCAGAGAAAGTCGAAACGGTGACCCCGGTCGAGCGCATCCGGCTCATTCCGGGCGACGAGCTTCTGAAGGCCCAGCAGCTCGTCAAGGCTCCCGGCGAGAGCGGTTCGGCGCCGTCCGACTGGAAGTCTTCGTGGGTGGTCATCGGGGAGAGCTCGCTTTTGGGCGATCCCTACTTTCTCGACGTGAGCAAACCCGACCCCGAGGGCGACTGCCCCGTCTACACCGCGATGAGCGGGCAGGACCGCTGGGTGCCCACGCTGGCGGCGTCGAGCTTCGCGCAGTTTCTGCGGATTCTGTCGACGGCGATGGAGATCGCCGCCGGCTTCGGCGACGCCATCATGGACGACGAGGACGAGGACGCATTCCGCGAGACGCTCGGCCCCAAGGTGAAGATCATCGACGCGGCCGCCCTGCGCGCGGGTCACTGGACGTGACCTGACGGCACGTCTCCGGCTTTGCCGGAGCGTGGTCGAACGTGGACACGCCACGTCTCCGGCTTTGCCGGAGACGCCCCTACTGCTGCTGCGTGATCGCCTTGAGGTCGAGCATCTCTTCGAGGCTGGGCACGACAATGAGCTCGCAGCGGCGGTTCTTCTGCCGGCCCTCGTCGGTGTCGTTGCTCGCGACCGGATCGGTGTCCGCAAACCCGGCTGCGCTCCAGTGAGCGAGGGGGAGCTGCCCGCCCTTGCTCGGGTCGACGAGGTAGACGAGGACCTCGCGGGCGCGCATCAGCGATAGGCCCCAGTTGTCCTTGAAGGGCCCGCGCGTCAGCGGTTTGTCGTCGGTGTGGCCCGCGACCTGGTAGTCGCGCCCGAGGAGCTGCGGGTCGGCCTTGATGACCCCCGCGACCTTCAGAAGGATCGCCTGGCCGTCCTTCTTCAACGTCTCACGCCCGGAGTCGAAGAGGACGTCCCCGGGGAGCGAGATGACCATCCGGTTGTGGCGGACGTTCACGGCGAGCCCGAGCTTGGTGAGCTCGTCGAGCTTGGCTCTGAGCTTTTCGAAGCGCTCCTTGATGAGCTCTAGCTGCCGGGCGCGGGCCTGGTACTCCTCGAGCGCCTTCTGCCTTTCGTCGAGGCTCGCCTTCGTCGACGTCACCTCGACCCCCATGTCCTTGAGCTGGCGGGTGAGGTCGTCGACCTTCGCCTGCGCGTCGCGCAGCTTGGCGTCGTCGTCCGCCTTCAACTGGTTGTACTTGGCGAGCTGCGCCTGCCATTGGTCTTCCGAGTACCCGCAGCCGGTAGCAGCCAGGACACCGCAAAGAAAAAACGCTCCGGGGAAACGCATGGGATCGGATGCTACGAACCTCTCGCACCCCCGCGCAAGCCTTACCCTCCGCGCCGCCGCGCGTTGTGCGCCTCCACGAGCTCGACGTAGTCTGGGAGCTCTTCTTCCGGGAGCTTCCACGTGGCGCGTGTGCCCTCGGCCATCGCAGGGAGGCGCGCGGCCATCGTGCGCAGCTCGTCGCTCGCGGGGACCTGGCCGCGGGCGAGCCAGCCCTCGAGCGCCGTGCCGATCGGCTCGACCGCCATCCCGCGGAGGTGCCCGCGACGCGCGAGGTCGAGGTAGCTGCGCGCGAGCGCGTCGCCGTCGAAGCGGTGTTCGGTGACGAGCTCCACCGCGACACGGAGGAGGCCGTCCGGCCCGAGGCGGCCGTCCTCGAAGAGGACGAACGCGGCCTGCAGGTAGTTGTAGAAAGGGACGACGCGTCCCCCGTACTTGCGGAAGTCGTCGGGCGGCGTCTGGCGTTCGAGGTGAATCAGGATGCGCTGCACGGCGTCGGCCCTCTCGACCGTCCGCGCCGTCTCCATGGCCTCGGCGACGACGTCCTCGTACACGCGTCCGCGCTCGAGGACACGCAGGAGCACGTCCTCGCCCACGCGCCCGGAGACGAAGTCGGCGTACAGCGAGTAGACGTACGCGTCGGCCTCCGCGTCGTCGCCGAACAGGCTCTCGGTCGACTCCGCGGCGGGCTCCCCCCGCTCCGCCAGGCGCGCGCGTGCGTGGAGAAGGGCCGGGAGCTTGTACCCCAGCTGGTCGCGCACGGCGCGGAACCGGAGCCGGAGCAGGTTCTGCAGGTTCGGCTTCAAGGTGAACGTGTCCCAGGTGATGCCGTCGAGGCGAAGCTTGTCCTCGAGGCGCCGGCGCATCTGCTCGGGCGAGCCGGAGAGGATGTGCACGCGCACACCCGAGCGGACCATCTCGCGCAGGAGGGTCGACGCACCGGGGTTCGTGCGCTTTTGATCCGGGCGCTCGAGGGCGGTCCTCACCAGATCGCGCAGCGAGTCGAACTCGGTGCGGAGGTACGTCTTGTCGAGGTCCCAGCGAGCGATGTGCACAGCGTGCCTGGGCCCTCTCGTTACCACGGGACCAAGCGCTCGCGCGTTTCACACGGCGATGGCGCGGCGGAGCGTCTCCAGAGAGGCAGAGAGCTCCTGGGAGCCACTGCGGGACGCAAGCTCGAGGGCCTCGCGCAGGTAGTCGCGCGCCTCTTGCTGCCGGTCGCGACCGTGCGCGACTTGGGCGAGCGCACCCAGGACGGCGGCCCGGTCTTTCCCGCTGGGACCCGCGATGTCGAGCGCCTCGCGCAGAACGCCCTCCGCGTCGTTCAGCTGCCCGCCCTTCGCCAGGGCCTCGCCGAGCTTGCGGCTGAAGATGAGGACGGCGCGCATGGGATCGTCGAGCTCCCCGCGGAACAGCTCGCGGCGCGCAAGCTCGAGGCCGCGGCGCAGAGCCATGATGGCCCCCTGGTGGTCGCCGCGCGCCCCCGCGGCGACGCTCACGCGCTCGAGGAGCAGCAGCGCCTGGAACGCGGTCCCGCCCCAGTACTCGTGCATCGCGCGCACCTCGATGGGCAGGTCGCGCTCGTCGCACACTATCGCGGCAGCGTTGTGAAGCTCCCGCCGCACGGCCGCCGGGATCGTCGCCAGCGTGACCTCGCGCACCAACGGGTGAGACGTGCGCACGCCCGCCCCGCCGACGACGAGCATCCCCGCGCGACGAAGGAAGCCGAGCGCTTCGACCAGGTCGACCTCCTCGATCAACATCCGCGCGAGGACTTCGTCGTCGGCGTCGTCGCCCCACACGGCGGCCGCTTGCAGGACGCGCCGCGCGTCGGCGGGCAGGCGCTCGACGCGCATCGCGATCATGTCCGCCAGCCCCGGCGGGGCCGCGCTCGACTCCTCTCGTATGAAGCGCAGGAGCTGCTCGAGATAGAGCGGCGCGATGGTGCTCGCGCCGCTGAGGGCGGTCGCGCTCGGGTGCACCGACTGGGCGAGCGCCTTGGCGACGACGCCCGTGGGCAGCCCCGTCAACACGCGCGCGGCCGCGATCTCCTGCGGCCATGCGGGGTCGAACCCGGGCGCGTACATGCCTATGAGGAGCGCCGGGACGAGCGGCGGGTCGGTGAGGGCGTCGGAGAACGCGTTGCGGCTGGCTCCATCGATGCAATGAAGGTCGTCGACCGCCAACACGACGCGATGGCCGCGCGCGCGCTCGCTCGCGCGGACCAGCGCCCAGCGCAGGGCCTCGGCGGCCGCGAAGCGGCGCTCGTCCGGAGAGAGCGACCCCGCTCTCTGCGAGTTCTCGTGGTCGAAGACGTCCGCCAGCCCGCGACGGGCCTCGGGGGTGGCGGCCACCCAGTCGCGCTGGCCTCCGCCGGTCTCCGGGATGGCGGCGAGCTGCACGATCGCGCGCTTCAGCGCCCAGTAGCCGACCTCGGCCCAGGAGGGATCGGGTCCCGTCTGGACGACGACGTCGCCGGCCGCCCCCGCGGTCTCGAGGAACTCGCGCACCAGGCGCGTCTTGCCGACGCCGATCTCGCCGACGACGCGGGCCCCGGTGAGCGAGCGCGCCTCGGCGCGGCGTCCCTCGAGCCACGCCAGGTCGTCCTGGCGCCCGATGAACGGCAGCGTGAGCCTGCCACGTGTCGGTGTCGGACGGGACTGCGATCGCTCCAGGCTGGGCTGCGGCGGCGCCGCTGCAGGCACGCGCGACGACTGCCGCGCGGGAACGGTGACCATCTGGGTGGACGTGACGGCGGCGCCGCACTCCCCGCAGAACTTCTGGGACGCCGGGTTGAGCGCGCCGCACGAACCGCAGCGCATCGTGAGCGCGGGGAGGCCGCTGCGCAGGCTCGCGCGGTCCTCGACCTCGGTCATGGCTTCCGCCAGCGCGGCGGACATGGCGTCGGCGTCCTCGAAGCGGGCGTTCGGGTCCTTGGACAACGCGCGGAGCGCGAGCTCCGCGAGCGGCCCAGGAATCTCGCGGCCCGGCGCGACTTCGCGCGGGTCCTTGGGAGGCTGCGTCAGGTGGGCGAGGACGACCTGGGTGGGAGAGTCGGCCTCGAAGGGCAAGCGCCCGGTGAGCAGCTGGTAAAGAATGACCCCCACGGCGTAGAGATCGCTGCGGGCGTCGAGCGGGTCGCCGCGCGCCTGCTCGGGGCTCATGTACTCGGGCGTGCCGCAGACGATGCCGGGGCTCGTGATGCTCGGCTGCTGCGTCTCGGCGCGCATTTTCGCGAGCCCGAAGTCGACGACCTTGACGAAGTCCCCGCCGGAGCGGACCTGCTCGAGGATGATGTTCTCGGGCTTCAGGTCGCGGTGCACGATGTTCTCGTTGTGCGCCTCGGCCAGCGCGGCGAGCGTCTGCCGGAGGACGCCGACGATGCGCCGGAACGAGAGCGGCCCGTCCTCGTAGGTCACGCGCGCCAGGTCGCGGCCGCGCAAGAACTCCATGACCAGGTAAAGCTGCCCGTCGGGCGACTTGCCGAAGTCGATGATGCCGACGGAGTTCGGATGGTTCAGGCGGCTTGCGGCGCGGGCCTCGGTGATGAACCGTGCCGCCGCGTTCTCCTCCCCGACGAGGTGCGGGTGGATGATCTTGACGGCCACGGTGCGACCCAGGTTCGTCTGCTCCGCCCGGTACACCCGACCCATGCCCCCGATGCCGACGAGCTCGAGGATGAGGTAGCCGCCCGGCAGGGTGCGCCCGATGAGGGGGTCGTCCGGGCTGGGCACGACCTTCCCGACGGGAAAACCGCACGCCGGGCAAAAGCGGTGGGAGTCATCGCACGGATTTGCGCACTGAGGACAAGACCGCATCGGACCTTCCCCGACATGCCCGGGGGCCACTCGGGAGGGTATCACGCAGTGCGCTCGAAGGGACCGGCCGGATGGCCGCGGGGCGCGCCGGCCGGGCAAAGCCCGTGCGGCCACAAGGATGAAGCTGCATAACGCGCCGAGATTTCGCGCCCTGCCGGTTCCCTGGCGTACGATGAACGTCGTGGCAAAGCGCATTGGCGAGCTGCTGGTCGAGGCGGGCGTGCTCTCCCAATCGCAGCTCGAACAGGCGCTTTTTGCGCAGCGGAAGGACGGCCGCAAGCTGGGGCAGCTCCTCATCGAGCTGGGTCTCGTCAGCGAGGTGCAGCTGACCCAAACGCTGTCGCGGCAGCTCAGCGTGCCCTGGGTGTCGCTCTATCACGTCGACTTTTCGCGCTCGCTCCTCAACCTCGTACAGCGTGAAATCGCAGAGAAATATTGCCTCGTACCCATCTTCGTGCGGCGCGTGCGCAAACAGGGCGAGACCCTCTACGTCGCGATGGACGACCCGACGAACGAGGCAGCGATCGTCGAGGTCGCGCGTGCCACCTCGCTCGGCGTAAAGCCGATGATCGCATGCCCGAGCGACATCCGCGCGGCCATCCGCGTGTACTACCTCGGGGAGACGGCGCCGGAGTCCCCCGCGACGCCTGTGTCGGTGCCCAATCCGCCGACCGGCTCCCCTGCGACCCCTACGGGCCCGAGGGCTGCGCCCGCGCCGGCCGGATCGCCTCAGCCATCCGGGCCCACGGCGGCAATCCCAACGGTCGTGGCCGTGCCGCCGCCCTCGTCCGCCGCACCCGGGCCGAAGCTGGCGGCCGCCCCGCCGCCGCCTCTGCCCGAACGGGCCCGAAGTCGCCCGGACATCCCGCCGTCCGAAGCAGGCACTTCGCCGGTGCCTCCTCGCGCCGAGGGCGGCCGATCGTCGTCCCCGGACGTCGGCCGGACGTCGTCGCCGGACATCGACACGGGCGAGAAGGAACGTGCGGCGCAGCGCAGGCACCGCCCGCGGATGATCTCCCTCACGCTGCTCGACGGGACGAACATCTCGATCCCCGCGCCGCCGAAGGGGCGTCGGCCGTCCAAGCCGGACATCGACGCGCCCCTCGGCGAGGTGAGCGATCAGCTGACGGCGCGCGACCTCGTGAGCGCCCTGCGCGCGGTCGCACACGGAGCGGACGCGAGCGAGATCCTCGGGACGGAGCCGAAGTGGGAGGCCATTTTCTCGGCGCTGCTGTCGATTCTGCTGCGCAAGGGGCTCATCGCGGACTGGGAGTTCATCGAGGAATTCCGGAAGATCTGAGGGCCTCGTCCCGCCCTCGTCCGGGGCGCACCGCGCTCACGCCGCCGAACCCTCCGCCCGCATCGCCGCGATCGTCGCGTCGTCCACGCCCGCCTCACGGAGGATCTCGTCGGTGTGCTGTCCCCTCCGCGGCGGGGGCACGTGCTGCGCGTCGCGCGGCGTGAGCGGCGTTCGCAGCTGGCGGATGCGCCCCCAAGGGGAGTCCATCTCGAAGAAGGCTCCCCGCGCGCCGAGGTGCTCGTCGGACAGCAGCTCGTCCGGCTCGAGCACCGGCTCGAGGCAGCTGTCGTGCCCGCGGGCGAAGGCTTCCCACTCGACGCGCGTGCGCGCGGCGAAGACCGCGCGGAGGCGCTCCCTGAGGGCCTCCTGGTGCGGGCCGGGGAAGAGCGCCTGGTGGTCGAAGTCCACCCCGACGCCAGCGCAGAACGACGCCCAGAACTTCGGCTCGAGCGCGCCGAGGCTCACGAATCTCCCGTCGCGCGTCGTGTACGTTCCGTACACGGCGAGACCGCCCGTCAATGGCTCTGCGCCGCGTGCGGGCGGGTGACCGCCGAGCAGCGCTCCGAAGCCGGCCAGGGCGAACGCCATCGACGACTCCGTCATCGACACGTCAATCACCCGCCCGGTGCCGGATCGCGCGCGCTCGTGCAAAGCCGCCAGGATGCCCACGACCGACCAGAGGGCGCTGCCCATGTCCGCGATCTGCACCGCCGGTACCTGCGGCGGGGACCCCGGCGGACCCTGCATGCCGAGGACCCCCGAGCGAGCGAGGTAGTTGATGTCGTGCCCCGCGCGCGACGCGAGCGGGCCGTCCTGACCGTAGCCGGTCAGGGCGCACACGATGAGGCGCGGATTGGAGGCGCGCAGCGTCGCATGACCGAGGCCGAGGCGGTCGAGCACCCCCGGTCGAAACTGGTCGACGACGACGTCGGCGCGCTCGACGAGCCGCAGCATCGCGGCGCGCCCGCGCTCCGTCTTCAGGTCGAGGCAAACGCTGCGCTTGTTGCGATTCAGCGCGAGGAAGATCGCGGACGTATCTCCGACGAGCGGCGGCTGGGCGCGCAGATAGTCGCCCGTGCCGGGCTCCTCGATCTTGTCCACCCGCGCGCCGAGATCGGCGAGGATCAGCGTCGCGAACGGCCCCGGGAGAAGCCTGCCCAGGTCGAGGACGCGGATGCCGTGCAATGTCCCGAGTCGCGTTTCCATTGGGCCAGATGGCATTCCCGCGGGCGGTGCAACGATCCCTCGAACGTGACGACCATGATCGATCGGCTGGAGGGGCGTGGACTGGTGGAACGCACGCCGCGGTTGCTCCCGAAGCGCGCGGGGCCTCGCACGGTCGAGAGCATTCGGGCGATTCGGCGGGTGCTCGGCGGGTAGGCGTTGCGACTACGGAGCGGAGCGAAGTGAATTTCGTCGCTCTCGTCCGCGTGGCGGGGCTAAGTAGGCCGCCCAAATAGGTCCGCGACTCGGGGACACTACTTGTACGAGAAGAGCTTCTGAAGCTTCATCGCGAGCATCTGGTTGCCGGTGACCTTGAGTTTGCCCGAGAAGAAGAGCTGCATGCCGTTGGCTTGCGGGTTCTCGTAAAGCTTCTGAAAGTCCTCGTCCGTCATGCTCAGTGTGCAGTCGGCGGGGCCGCTACCCGGCTTGCACGCCGGACCGCTGGAGCTCACGTCGATGTTCCACTCGCCGCCAGTCGCGCCGGAGATGTTCACCTGGAACTTGGCGCCGATGGTCTTCGCGTCGTCGGCGTTCTTGGCGAGCGCGGCGGGCAGGTCGTCGTTGAAGAGCTTCTTGATGTCGACAGCCATCTGCAATGCCTCCTGGGCCCGAGGGCGAGCGGGAGTGAATCGCGATTCACCGCGCCCGTCAAGCGGCGTCAGGAGCCGCAGGTTCGGTTTCGCCCGCCCGTTTTCGCACGGTATAGACGCTCGTCCGCGACGCGTATCAGACCGTCGGCGGTGCGGTCTTCGTCGGGCAGCTCGTCAATCGAAACGAAGCCGACGCTGATGGTGGCGCGGAGGACGACCGAAGCGTCGGCGGGGATCTCGAGCCGCTCGACCGCCGCTCGCAGGCGCTCGGCGAATCGCGCGATGTTCGCGTGCTCGATGCCCCGCACGATGACGACGAACTCTTCCCCGCCGAAGCGCGCGAAGACGTCCTCGGTGCGGATCATGCGGGACACGAGCGCGGCGACCTCGCGCAGCACCTCGTCTCCGGCCAGGTGGCCGTGGGTGTCGTTGACGCGCTTGAAGTGATCCAGATCGAAGAGGAGCAGCCCCAGGCGCGTGTTGTGCCGGCGTGCGTAGGCAATCTCGCTGGCCAGTCGCTCGACGAGATACCGACGGTTGTGCGCGCGCGTCAGCGGATCGCGGACGGACGACTCGTAGAGCTGGTGGGTGAGGCGCACTGCCTGCGAGTCCAGGATCGCGAACGAGATCACGACCGTCGGGCCGATCTGGATGCGATCGCCGCTCTTGAGCTCCTGCCGATCCACGCGCTTTCCGTCGAAGAAAGTGCCGTTGGTCGAGCTCAGGTCTTCGAGCAAGTAGCGGCCGTCCTGCGCCATGACGATGCGCGCGTGCGTGCGGCTCGTCCCGGAGTCGTCGATGCGTACGTGGCAGTCCTTGCCGCGGCCGATGAGCGTCTCCTCGTCGCGCACCGGGTGCACGCGCCCGGTCGCCGGGCCGCTGACGACCGTGAGGAGAGCGCGCGTCTCTTGCCGCGGGGGCGTCGGCAGCGCGAGCGCGACCGTGGCCTCGGTCGTGCGCGTGCTCGACTCTTCGTCCGCCCATTCGTGGAGCGACGCGCGCGGCACCGATGGGCGGGAGGGGAACTCCTCCGCCGGATCGGGGATGCGCACGGGGCCCCGCTCGGTTCGCTTGTGGTCGTCGCTCATGGGTGTGAGGGAAGCGGCGGGGCGAATCGCCCTCCGAACGAACCGTGTGGCGGGCCTCCGCCTGAGCCCCACCTCACCAGGTAAACGGCCTTTTTCGAGATTTGTTTCGCCGGCAACCCCGAGTCCGATTGTAGGGCAAGGGCCGCGATACTACCATCGGTGCCTGGACGGTCCGGCCTTGCGCCGCTACAAGGCCCGGCCGGAAAGCACAGCCGATGGGATTGTTGGACGGCAAGGTGGCCATCGTGACGGGGGCGGGCGGCGGGATTGGCCGGGCGCATGCGCGGCTCTTTGCGAAAGAGGGCGCCAAAGTCGTGGTCAACGACCTGGGAGGGAGCCGCGAAGGCACGGGAAGCGACGCCTCGCCCGCCGAGCGAGTGACCGAGGAAATCCGTAGCGCAGGGGGTATGGCGGTCGCCAACCACGACACCGTCGCCAGCGCCGCCGGCGCCGCCGCGCTCGTCAAATCCACGGTCGAGGCGTTCGGCCGGGCCGACGTCCTCGTGAACAACGCCGGCATCTTGCGGGACAAGAGCTTCCTCAAGATGGACGAGGCGATGTGGGATGCCGTCGTCGAGGTACACCTGAAGGGGACCTTCCTCTGCTCGCAAGTCTTCGCCAAGCAGGTGGTGGCGCAGGGCGGCGGCGGTCGGGTCGTCAACACGACCAGCGTGAGCGGAATGCTCGGGAATTTCGGGCAGGCAAACTACTCCGCCGCGAAGGCGGGCATCTACGGCCTCACCCGGACGATGTCCATCGAACTCCAGAAGCACCGCATCACGGTCAATGCGATCGCGCCGATCGCGAAGACGCGCATGACGGAAGACCTGCCCATGTTCCAGGGCGTCGACACGCTCACCCCGGAGCACATCTCACCCGCCGCGCTCTTTCTGGCGAGCGACCTTTGCGGCGACCGCACCGGGCACGTGCTCGCGATCGCGGGGGCGCGCGTCTACGCCTTCAAGGTCGTGGAGACCGCCGGACGCTTCAAGGAGTCCGATGCGAACGGCGTCTGGACCGCGCAAGAGATCGCGGACAGCTGGGACGCCATCGTGAAGATCTGAAAGGCCAGTAGGGCCGCGCCAGGCAGATTACGCTCGGGGGATGGCCGCACCGCGCCCCGATCCCGAACGCACTCGCCGCATCGTGGGGGCGTTCGTCTGGGGCGCCTGCATGCTCGGAGGCGCGGCCGCGCTGGTATTTTTTTTCCTCGTCCTCCCCCTGGCGTCGGCGGATCCACTCTCCGAATACCAGGCGATGGGCGTCGGCGCGGCGTGCGCCATCCCACCGCTCGTCATCTACCTCTGGATCCCGCGCCTCATCGACCGCTTCGACCCCGAGCCGTGGTGGGCGCTGGCGCTGGTCTTCGGCTGGGGAGCCGTCGCCGCGTGCGGAGTCGCGGCCACGATCAATACGGCCGTGGAGGCGGTCGCCGGTGCCGCAGGCGGAAAGGACCTCGCCCAGATCGCCGGGGCGTGCATCTCGGCGCCGATCGTCGAGGAGGGCCTGAAGGGGCTCGCCGTCCTCGGCGTGTTCTACTTTCTCCGTCGCGAGTTCGACGGCGTGGTCGACGGCGTCATCTACGCGACGTTCGCGGCGCTCGGCTTCGCGGCGACGGAGAACATCATCTATTACAGCAACGCCGTGAAGGCCGACGCCGGCGGAGGCGCGCTGGCGGCGACGTTTCTGCTCCGCGGCGTCCTCACCCCGTGGGGGCACCCCCTCTACACGTCGATGACGGGCATCGGCTTCGGCATCGCGCGCGAGACCAGCCGACCGTGGCTGCGGTGGGTCGCGCCGATCGCCGGCTACTGCGGGGCTGTGACCCTGCACTGCATCTGGAACACCGCCTCGACCGTCAGCGGGTTTCTGTTCGTTCTCATGCTGCCGCTCTGGCTCCTCTTCGTCCTGGCGTTCGTCGGGATCCTCGTCTGGCTGGTCGTGCGCAAGGGACGCATCATCCGCATGCACCTGCAGGACGAAGTGCTCCTCGGCAACCTGACGCGCGAGGAGCTCGAGCTCGTGTGCTCGCCGTTCGGCGGGCTGCGTGCGAGCGTCGCGTGGGGCGGGCGCGCGGGCCGCCGCTTCGTCCGAGCCGCCGCTCGTCTGGCCCTGTGCAAGTGGCACACGGGCCGGGCGATGAAGGGCCGCATGCGCACGCTCAGCACGGACTGGATTGTTCCGCTCCGTCAGGAGCTCTTCGAGCTCCGCGCCGAGATGGCGCGCGCCATGGGTAGAGCACTCCCGCAGCCGCAGGCATGGGTGGCCGCCGTTGCCGCCCCCGCGGGCACGCAGGCGCCCTGGCAAGGACGCGCCAATCCGCCTCGTCCCCCCTTTCCTCCGCCCGGTGCCGGAGGCGGAGGATGGGGCAGCGGCGGTGGGTGGAACGGGTAGCCCCCGACCGGCTCATGCCGCACGAGCTCGCTCGCAAGGGGTGCTAGTCTCGCGCTCCTATGCTCGATGCTCGCGCCTTGATGAACGCCGCCGTCGAATACGTCCGCCGGAACCCCGACGAGCTGGTGCGGGCGGCCGTGAACGCGGCGGGCCTTCGGTTCGGCGTGCCCATCGCCGCGCTCCGGTGGCTGTCGTCGCAGGCCAAGCTCCCCAAGAAGGCGCCGCAGGACATCGACATCGGCAGCGCGCCGCCCGCCATTCGCATCAGCCTATCGCTCGACGCCATGGGCACCCCGGTGCGCGCGAGCGCTGCGATTCGCGTCGACGAAATCGAGCTGTCGCCCGAGGTGATGCGGGTCGGCCTCAAGCTGAGCGACGTGCGTCTCGCTCTGATCGGCGAGAGCGACAGCCCCGTCGCGACCCTCATCAAGTCCGGCGCGCTCGACCTATCGAAGCCGGGGAACCTGGTGAAGTTCGTCCCGAGGAGGCCGCCCGCCATCGTCGAGGCAGACGGCGACCGTATCGTGGTCGACTTGATGAAGGTGCCCGCCGTGGGCGACAACTCGCTGCTGCGGCGCGCGCTCGCGATCGTCACCCCCATCCTCGGCGTGCGCGCGGTGGAGACGGACCGGGATCACCTGTACGTCGCCTTGCGGGCGAGCCCACGAGGCCTGCCGCGATCCATCGCGGCGCTGAGGCAAGGTCGATAGCGGATCCGCCGGAAAAACGCTGGGCGCCGTTGTCCTGGCGGGGCGGTTTCGTGCGTGCCCGCCCGGTCGCGGTAGGCGGAGCGACGGGGTGGATGCTAGACCTTCGGACGGGTCAACTTCGGGGAGTCGCACAGTCCGGTAGTGCACGAGCTTTGGGTGCTCGTCGTCGCGGGTTCAAATCCCGCCTCCCCGACCGGCCTGCCGCAGGCAGGCCTTGTCGAGGAGGCGGCATTGAGCGGCTCGGGCTTGGCCGGAGGCCAAGCCCTCGGCGACAAATCCCGCCGGCGCACGGGACTCACGGAAGCGTCACCGCGACCGGCGTAGAGGAGCACGGGTAGGGTCCCCCATGGCCCGCGTCCGCGGCGCTACATGAGGCGGGGCCTGCTGTCGTTCCCGTGCCCAGGCCACCCCACTCGTTGTCTCCCCAACATTGGACCGCCCCGCCGTTGAGGACAGCGCAGGCAGTTTGGCCGGCACTGGCAGCGACAGCCACTACGCCGCCCAGCCCGGAGACCGCCACGGGCGTCGTCGAGCAGTCGCCAGCCGTGCCGCAGATAGTGGGCCCAATGGACGCCCCGTTGCCCAGTTGTCCCCAGACGTTACCGCCCCAGCATTCGACCGGGCCTCCACCACACACCACGTCTCCCGGAGCCGAAGCTCTGCGCCGCTTCGCGTCGTCTTGCGTCGCGTCTCCCGCCGCGTTCTCGCGACGATCAGCGACGCTAGTCGCGGACGTTTGGGAGGCTACGCGCTCCTGACGGGCGGGGGGTCGGGCACGGAGAAACCCAAACCTGCGCGCAAAAAAGGGAACCCTTTTGGGGTGGAGTCTCCTCGGAGCGTGTCGGCCCCAGCCCGCCCGGTGACCGCGGATACCCGCGAGATACGAGCAAGAAAGGGCCCTCGAAGATCTGGCGACGAGGCAGTGTCACCGTACGTTTTCAGCCAGCGGGGGCTCCGGAGCCTTGGCACAACCTCTGCTCGACGCGTGGGGTGCGCCGTCGAGGTGGTTCGGTGCAAGGGAGCGATCCAGCCAATGAGAAGCAGAGCGATTCGTTCGTCGGTCGTTGTCGCCGTTCCGCGGTCCACTCTCGCTCGACCGCGGTGGGTTGCATACGCCGCGTTCGCGATCGCCGCCGGCTGCGGCACCAACGGCGGCGGCCCATGGGATGCCGGAGGTTCCTTCTCCGAAGCGGGGTCGAGCAGCGGGTCGAGCGGATCGTCCGGATCGTCCGGATCGGGGTCTACGAGCAGTGGATCGAGTGGAAGCTCCACCAGCAGTTCGGGGAGCGGCTCGACCAGCTCCAGTGGATCGAGTTCGGGGGGGAGCGACGCGGGCGGCGGCGGCGACGCGACGACCGGAGCGGACAGCGCGCCGGCAGAGGCTTCGGCGGAGGCGTCGGGTTCGTCCGGCGGCCGGCAGGTGCTCGTCTGGACACCGACGTATCTGAGCTTCTCGCAAAGTCTGATGTCGGTCACCACCAGCAACCCCAAGGCCTTCACGGAGGTCAGCCCGGACTTCTATACGATGACTACGGGCGGCACGCCGACTGGCGGCGGCGGCTCGTACGACGGCTTGTCCATCGCGCAGATCGCCATGCAGGTTCATGGCGCCGGAATGAAGCTCATACCGCTGATTTACGGTGGCAATACGGACTACGGGACGTTCCTCGGTGACTCCAACGCGCAGACCACCTTCATCAACTGGCTGGTGTCGGAAGGGCAGACGAACAACTACGACGGCTGGAATATCGACTGGGAGCCCAACAGCATCAACAGCATGCAATACGTCAGTCTCTTGAGTGCAGCGAAGAAGGCCCTCAACGCGAAGAACATGATCCTGACGGTCGACCTGGGCGGCTGGTACATCTCGCAGTGCGGGGCCAGCGGGGTCGACCTGACGCAGATCGGACCCGCCGTCGATTCCGCGATCATCGAGGACTATGCAGGAGGCGAGGGCAACGCCCCGACCACCTGCGTCGGCCAGCCGACGGGCATGATCAATTGCGACGCGCCCGACCTGACCAACTACTTCGGGGCGCAGCTCGGCGTGATGTGCGACGTTTCGCCGGTGAGCGCCGTCGGCATTGGGCTGATTGAGGGCCAGGGAGGTACCGGGGCCAATCCGTTCTTGCCCAAGGCGCTCACGGACATCGCGGCGCTCGGGTTCACGACCGTCGCGGTGTGGCCCAGTAGCGGGGAGCCGTTTCTGGATGCCACCAACATCCCGAACGGAGGGACGTGGTACTCGAATCTGGCCCAATTCCTAGCGCAATAGCAGGACGGAAGCGCACGCGCGGGCACGCCGACCGCGAGCTGGCCGGAGCTCGGCGAGCCGAGTAACGCGCGCGCTTCGCGCGCGTTCCCCGCGGTCTCCGGACCGACTTCGTCCCCTGTCATCGTTGGTGCCACCTGAACCGCGACGCAAGGCAAGGGCGTCGTGGGCCGACGGGCGCGGCGGGGACCACGAGGTCCAGACG
>CALKVG010000379.1 GCA_937998045.1 uncultured Myxococcales bacterium | reverse complement strand
CGTCGCCACGTCAAGCCCCTGGCGTCCACGTCGTTCGCCGATGGCTTACGCTGCAGCGACGAGCCCGCGCGTGCCTTTGACGCGCGCGTACTGCTCGGCGGCCCACGTGAAGAAGTCGTCGACGAGCGGGCGCGAGGCGAGCTGCCGGCGAGCGTGCCGCTGCGCAGGGGCCAGGTCCGCCCACTGCGCTTCGAGCTCGAAGAGCGCCCGCATGCGGAGCAGCGCTTCGCGCGCCGCGGGATCTTTGGCGACGACGGCCGCCTCCCACGCCCGCCTCCGGCAGTGGCTCCACCAGCGCTCCCAACCCAAACGCCGCGGCCGACACGGTGACCGTGCGCTTCGGCAACAACACGCTCACGCCCGCCGCGACCGTCTCCGTGACGAGCTTCAGCGCCCCCGCGACGGCGTGCATGGGCGTACGTTTCGGTGGCTGCAGCGGCCCGTGCGATCTGCCCATCGAGGTCGGCGACATCGACGGCGATGGCAAGGCCGACATCTATGTCGTCTACAGCAACACGCTTCTCGTAAGCACTGGCCGCAAACTTGCGCCTCCCGTCACCTTCCAGGCGCTCCTGAACGGCGACCAACCCGCCGGGTACTGGGTGGGGCTGCAGGATCTCAATGGGGACGCAAGGGCGGACCTCATCATGCCAGAAGAGAATATCGCCGCCGGATCGAGCGCGCCCGCGGGCCTTGTGGTGACGCTCTTCAATCCGCCCAACTATCATGGCTGGTAAGGCGCATAGCCACCTGCCGCACACGCGCAGGTGCACTTACCGCCCGTGCAGATGGCTGGAAGCTTTGCTGGCGGAGGCGACGGTTGGCCGTTCGAGGATGTCGTTGGCGCGTTGCAGTCACTCGCGCAACCACCGCAATTTTGCGCGTCGCTGGCGAGATTCACGCACCGATCCGTGCAGAGAGTCAGTGGGGGCGCGCAGGCTGACACGCAGCCACTCGGGGCATCGTCGGCGCATTGCATTGGACCGAGCAGCCTCCGCATGAGGAAGGACTATCGACGGTCGCCTCGCCCCGTCCCTCGGGTTGCCGTTGCAGTCGGCCCACCCGGGTTCGCTCGGTTGCAGCGGGAACGGCGTGCGGCAGGCTGCACCGCTGGCAGCTCGGGGATCCGCAGCCAAAAGCAGGGTCGGTCGGAGAAACGCAGCGCCCTGCCTGCGCGCCCGGCCATATTGGCCCCTGCGCCGCACGCGGGTTGGATGAGCACATGACCGAGCCTGCGGGGCAGTCGGTCGTGGCGCAGAAGGCGCCCGGGGCCGCCTGCCTCCGCCCCTTGCACTCCCGTGTCCGGGGGGCCAGGGCTATCCCGACCGGTCGCGTCACTCGCAGCGTCGATTGATCCCTCGCCGACGGACGTAGAATCCGCGGTTGCATCGACGGACGCATCGGCAGAGCCGTCGCCCGGGGTTCCGGTGTCCGGGCAGTCCGGACAGGTTCCGGTCTCGACGTCCGGGCTACCCCGTCGCCCGGTTGCCCCGGGGAGCTAGTGCACGCGATCGCAAGCCAGCAGCCGAGGACAGCGAGCGCAGCAATGCATCGGTTCATAGGTCTTTCCCGTCTCGTTCTTCGGTCCTTAGATGCGCCGCCGTTGTCGAGATTCGTCGCCCAACATGGCCCGGGCAGGCGCGATCGACTCGAGTCGCGTCCCGGCCGATGCTACGGTCGCTCCCGCTATCATGAAGCGTGCCCTCATCACCGGCATCACCGGCCAAGACGGCTCCTACCTCGCCGAGCTTCTCCTCTCCAAGGGTTACGAGGTGCACGGTATCGTCCGCCGCGCCAGCACGTTCAATACGGACCGGATCGATCACCTCTACCGGGACCCCCACGAAACAGGCGCGCTCCTTTTCCTCCACTACGGCGACCTGTCTGACGGCACAGGCCTGAGGCGGATCCTGGAAAAGGCGTCGCCCGACGAGGTCTACAACCTCGCAGCGCAGTCGCACGTGCGGGTCTCCTTTGACGAACCCGAGTACACGGGGGACATCGTCGCCACCGGCACTCTGCGCCTCCTCGAAGCCCTACGCGACTCGATGGGCCGCGCCCTCGATCGCGTGCGTTTCTATCAGGCGGGCTCCTCGGAAATGTACGGCTCCGCACCTCCGCCTCAGAGCGAGAGGACGCCTTTTCATCCTCGCAGCCCCTACGCGGTCAGCAAGGTCGCCGCCCACTATTACGCCACGAACTACCGCGAATCGTACGGCATGTTCGTCACGAACGGGATCCTCTTCAACCACGAGTCACCCCGCCGCGGCGAGACTTTTGTGACGCGAAAGATCACGAGAGCTGCCGCTCGGATCAAGCTTGGTCTGCAGGACAAGCTCTACCTCGGCAACCTCGACGCGAAGCGCGACTGGGGCTTCGCCGGCGACTATGTCGAGGCGATGTGGCGAATGCTGCAGCTCGACAAGGCGGACGACTACGTCGTAGCGACCGGAGCGGCCCATTCCGTTCGAGAATTTCTTGAAGCGACGTTCCGCAATCTAGAGCTCGATTGGCACGCATACGTCGACATTGACCCTCGCTACTTTCGACCCGCGGAGGTCGACCATCTGCTCGGAGACGCATCCAAGGCGCGAGCTGCGCTTGGCTGGCGTCCAAACGTGGGATTCGATCAACTGGTCGCCATGATGGTCGAGCACGACTTGGAGCTCGCTCGGCAGGAGCGCACACTCAAGGACGCCGGCCATCTTCCGCTCTCCCGAGGAAACAAGCATGACTAAAACGGACAAGGTATTCGTTTCCGGTCATCGCGGCCTGGTCGGTTCGGCCATCGTGCGGGCGTTGTCGGCTGCGCGCCATCGCAACATCGTGACGCGCACACGCCAAGAGCTCGATCTTCGGCGCCAAGATGCCGTCGAGCGCTTTTTCGATTCCGAGCGTCCCGACTACGTATTTCTCGCCGCAGCCAAGGTAGGTGGCATCCTGGCCAACGACACGTATCCGGCCGATTTCGTGCGAGACAACCTGCAAATCGAGACCAACATCATCGACGCCGCGCACCGAACGGGCGTCCGAAAGCTGCTCTTTTTGGGTTCGTCGTGCATCTATCCAAAGCACGCACTGCAGCCGATGCGTGAGAACTGCCTTCTCAGCGGCCCTCTGGAGCCGACGAACGAATGGTACGCGATCGCCAAGATCGCCGGTATCCAGATGGTTCGAGCGTACCGCCGCCAGTACGGATTCCGCGGCATCTGTCTGATGCCGACAAACCTGTACGGGCCTGGCGACAATTTCGACCTGAAGACTTCGCACGTGATGCCCGCCCTTGTGCGCAAGCTGCACGACGCAAAGGTAACCCGGGTGCCCGAGGTAATTGTCTGGGGTACCGGGCAACCGCGTCGCGAGTTTCTCCACGTGGACGATCTCGCGGATGCCTGCCTGTACCTGATGGAGCACTACGACGACGAGGCCATCGTAAACGTCGGCGTTGGCGAGGATCTGAGCATTCGCGAGCTTGCGGAAATGCTCCAGCAAGTGATCGGCTACGAGGGCGAGCTACGCTTCGACACGTCGAAACCGGACGGTACCCCGAGAAAGCTCCTCGACGTATCGCGCCTTCACGCGCTCGGGTGGCGCGCGCGCATCCCACTGCGCCGTGGGATCGAGGAGACCTACGCGTGGTATCTCGCGCACCAGGCAACGCACGTTGAGGGCAGTGAACCGCTCTAACGCCGATGCTGCGCCTAGGTCGACCTTGCCTTGCGCGTTTGCCTATGAAGATGAGCTGATGTTCAAGCCGAAGCGGCCGTCGTACTCGATGTGAGTGCGCCCGATTGGGACTGCGTCGGCAAGTAAAAACACCGGAATACTCCAATTTGTGCACGGAGCAAGATCCCAAGGGCAGGTCGTAAGCCGTAGATCCTCTGTGAGATCGAGTGCGTAATAGATAGCGATTGCGTTGTGGTTGTGACCGGCGGGCATGCATAGAGTACCCGGAATATTGTGTTTTCGTCGTCGCGCAAGTCGATTACACCGAGATCGATGGGCTCGACGCAGCATCGCCAATCTTGAAGTTCTGGAATGCGGATCTGAGCAAAATCGCCATGTGGCCATTCCCGCAATACATTGAAATCGATGCCATAAGCTTGATTCCAGCCGTCCACCGCTTCGACCGTAAATAGGTGGCTAGATCGGCAATTGGACGGCACTTGCAACGGAGCGGCAAAGACGCGCAAGCGTCGGGGCATCAGGCGCGCTTCTGGCCGCAAAAGCCGCCGACGCGCGTCGGCGACACTCGTACGAACGTCCTCCGAGAGAGGTGTCGACCCGAAGGTTTCGGTAATCAGTACGTTCGCGAGCTCTGGTAGTTCGATACGCGTGGACCAACCGCGAAGCACGGTGACTCGATCGCTAACCCCGTTGGTCGAGGCCAGTCTTGCAGCCATTTCAGAGATCTTTCCCGCCTCAACTGCGTACACGTGCCGGGCACCTGCGAGGGCGGCGGTTATTGCGAGCACTCCGGTCCCCGCGCCGAGATCCAGGACGACGTCGCCTGGTCGCACGATCGCCCGGATGGCCTGCTGATAGCCCAATGTTCGCTGGACGTCGTCCAACATACGAACGTGTGAGCTGGAGCGGTCAAAATAGTTCTCCCGCGGAACAGTGCGGCCATTGACGAGGATCCCGCATTCGTGAAGGCGGCGCATGGCGCTGGTCAGTTCGATCCATTCTGCGCGGCCGCGGACGCATGGCTCGAGTTGAGCGAGGGCGGTCGCAAAGGTACTGCTATCGCGGAACGCGTCGATGATCGCCAGGCCGTGTCGTCCTCCGTCGACCGCCAGGCCGTCATGGACGAAGATCACGCGGCCGTCGCTGGATAGCTTTACGTGTAGCTCATCTATGCAACGGAGGATGTCGTTCGCGAGGTCATCGGCCATGACAGTGAGACTACCGCGACTAACAGTCGGCCACGCCGTTCTCGTTCGCTACCCCGAGCAAGCTGCTCGACGCCTCGCGTCTGCAATCGCTCGGGTGGTGCGCGTGGACCCCTCTGCGCCGTGGGATCGAGGAGACCTACGCGAGGTGTCTGGCGCAGCGAGCAAACGCCGGGTGTGCGCGTGTGACGCGGTAGCCGTCGCCGGAGGCGTCGTCCCGGGCCGTGTTGAAATCGGGTGGCGGCTGACATCGAACTACGC
>CALKVG010000378.1 GCA_937998045.1 uncultured Myxococcales bacterium | reverse complement strand
GAGATTTCTGCCTGTCTCGTGGGCTCGGAGATGTGTATAAGAGACAGGACCGAGGTCGAGCCGCAGGACACGGCGAGAGCCGCAATGGGCAGGACCATCGGGATCTTGGACCGGCGCGTCGGCATCGTCATCGGCGACGAGAGCATCCGGAGTGTACCTCGTTCGGCACGAGCGCGCTGCGAAGAAACTTTAGCGACTGCTTGACAATCGAGCGGCTTCGACCAGATAGTCAAGCCGATGCTAAACAATGCCGCCGTCGATCGCGTCTTCCACGCCCTGGCGGAGCCGATGCGTCGAGAGCTCGTGGAGCGCCTGAGCGCCGGGCCCATGTCGGTGAGCGACCTGGCGCAGCCGTTCCGCGTGACCTTGGCGGCGATCGTTCAGCACGTCCAGGTGCTGGAAGAGAGCGGAATCGTGCGGAGCGAGAAGGTCGGGCGCGTCCGGACCTGCCGCCTGGATCCCGACGGATTGAAGGTCGCCGAACGCTGGATCTCCGAGCGCCGAAGCCTCTGGGAGCGCCGGCTCGACCGACTGGGGGAGCTCCTCGCGGAAGACGACCCATCGGACTCATCACCGACGAAGTCCAAGAAGAAGAGGAAGAAGCCATGAACGAGCAGCCTGCGGTTACGCACAGCACCTTCGCCATTCAACGCACCTACGCCGCGCCGCCCGCGCGCGTCTTCGCGGCCTTCGCCGACCCCGCGTTCAAGCGCCGCTGGTTTCTCGACGGGAAGGGGGTCTCGGCCGACGCGCACACTGCCGACTTTCGTGTTGGCGGGTTCGAGAAGAGCCGCTTCACCTTCGCCGGCGGTCCGCCCGGCTCGCCGCCGCCCGGGACCCCCATGGGCAACGACACGGTGTATCTCGATATCGTGCCGAATCGCCGCATCGTCTTCGCCTACACGATGCTCGTCGGCGAACGCCGCATGTCCGTCTCGCTGGCGACCATAGAGCTCTCGGCCTCGGGGGATCGCGGGACGCGTCTTCTCTTCACCGAGCAGGCGGCCTTCTTCGATCCGGCCGACGGCGCTCACCTTCGAGAAGCCGGCTGGCGGGAGCTTCTGGCCAAGGTGGAGACGGTACTCGGCGAGTAAACTCGGGACGAGAGCGGCGTGCGCGCCCCCCGCACACGTCGTTGCGCGGTGCTGGCTACGAACGTTGCGTCGAGCGGTCCGGTAGCGCGCGTTTTCCGCGCGTGCCCAAGAATTCCCCACAGGCACTCACCTTGCTTGGGGCGCGCGCCGACGAGCGCGGCTCGTCCCTTCTACCCACGGTGAGGCCCACGGTGAATTCCCACGACGCAAACGATAATTTGACCCCTGCCGCCACCTGCTTGGTCTGGACGCTGGGAGCGCTCGCGCTCGCTGCGTGTGGCTCGACGGGCGCGGACGACACGAATCCGGCGAGCGCCGACGGCGGCTCCGTGGATGCCACCGGCGGCTCCGTGGACGCCGCCGGCGCCGGGGTGGATTCCGCGAGTGCCTCCGAGGGCGGCGCCGCCTTCGACGCCGGACCGGAGCCCGACGGCTCGCGCTCGCCGATCGAGGCGGGGCTCACCGGCGACGCCGGACGCGCAGACTCCGCGGCAACGCCGGATGCGGCGGCCCCGCACGACGCCGGCTCCGAGGACACCAGCGCGCCTGCGGCCGGACCGTCGCCGCCTGCGCCGAACACCGCCGACGTCTGGCTCACGACCACCGATCTGCAGAACTTGCTCGCCAAGCAGACGGCGATCCCCCTCTCCGCGGCGCAGCCCGGCGGGAGCACGCCCACGCTCGACGTGGACGTCACGCAGACCTTCCAGACCATCGACGGCTTCGGCGCCGCGATGACCGATTCCGCCGCGTACGTCCTCACGAACGACCTCTCCGACGCCCAGCGCCAGGACCTCATGGCCAAGCTCTTCGACCCCGTCGCCGGGATCGGCCTGAGCTACCTGCGTCTGCCGATGGGCGCGAGCGATTACACGTCGGTCGGCAGCTATACGTACGACGACGTCGGCTCCGGGACCGATCCGACGCTGGCCAGCTTCTCGATCGACCACGACAAGGCGTACATCATTCCCCGCCTGAAGGACGCGCTGGCGATCAACCCCGCGCTCAAGATCATGGCGACGCCTTGGTCGCCGCCCGCCTGGATGAAGTCCAACGGCTCGTTGAACGGCGGCTCGCTCAACACCGACGCTTACGGGCCTTACGCGCAGTACTTCGTCAAATTCATCCAGGCGTACCAGGCCGCCGGCCTATCGATCGACACGGTGACGCTCCAGAACGAGCCGCAGAACGCGTCGGGGACCATCCCTTCGATGAGCTTCGCCGCGAACGAGGAAGCCGACTTCGTGGCGACCGCTCTCGGCCCCGCCTTCGCGCAGGCGGGGATCACGACCAAGATCGTCGTCTACGACCACAACTGGCAGGACCAGTTCACCGCGCAGCCGACGACGTATCCGCAGACCGTCTACTCGAACGCGCAAGCCACTCCGTACATCGCCGGCAGCGCGTTCCACGGATACTCGGGCGACTCGAGCGCGCAGAACGCCGTGCACGACGCGAATCCCGACAAGGCGATCTATTTCACCGAGTACCTGGCCGGGGACGGGGAGGACGTCGCCTATACGTTCCAGGACATCATGGTCGACAAGGTCATCGGCGCCGCCCGAAACTGGGCGCAGACGTCGATCCTCTGGAACGTCGTGCTCGACCAGAACGACGGCCCGCAGAACAACGGTTGCACCGACTGCCGCGGCGTCGTCACCGTGAACAACTCGGGCGGCGCCGCCACGTACAACCCGGAGTTTTACCTGCTCGGGCACGTGAGCAAGTTCGTATTCGGCGGCGCCCGCCGGGTCGCGTCCAACACGATCGACGGGATGGTCACCGACGTGGCGTTCGTGAACCCGAACGGAACGCGTGCGATCGTCGTCATGAACGTCGGCGGAGGGGCCGCGATGTTCCGTGTACGCACGGCCGCGCACGAGTTCTCCTACTCGCTGCCGGTCGGGGCGACGGCGACGTTCGTCTGGCAAGACTGACGCGATCCGAGGCTCCTGGCATGGGCTCGTGGTCCCGCCGCGCATTCGAACCCAGCCGTGGACGAGCATTGGCGCCGGCGCGCGAGGAGAGGTAGGGAACATCGGTCCGTCCGATCGATGCATGCGCGTCGCATGATGAGAGGGTAGACATGGCTCGCAGCGACTCACCAGATTCGGCTGAGAGGGAATCGCGAACGCGCGTCGCGCCGGCGCCGTTGAGTGACCTCGACGCCATGGCTCGACTGCTGCGGGTCGGTTCCCTCTTCCTCCGGGACGGGAACCTCGACCAGGTCCTCGGAGAGATCGTCGACGCCGCCATCGCCATTTCCGGCGCCGACTTCGGGAACGTACAGGTCCTGGACGCCGAAACGGGCGACCTCAAGATCGCCGCGCAAAGGGGCTTTCCGGCGTGGTGGATCCACTTCTGGGACCGGGTTGCCGAGGGTCGCGGCGTGTGCGGGACGGCTCTCGGGCACGGGGCGCGCGTCGTCGTCGAGGACATCGAGCACGGCGCGTTGTTCGATGCGCCCGCGCTCGACATCCAGCGCAGGGCCGGCGTGCGAGCCGTTCAGTCCACGCCCGTGGTGGGTCGCTCGGGCAAGCCGCTCGGTATGCTCTCGACGCACTACAAGCACCCGACGAGACCCGGCAACGACACACTCCGGATGCTCGATCTGCTGGCTCGCCAGGCGGCCGACATCCTCGAGCGCGCGTCGGCCGAGGCCGCGCTGAAGGACGCCAACGCCCGGCTGGTCGACGCGGACCGGCGCAAGAACGAGTTTCTTGCGGTCCTCTCGCACGAGCTGCGCAACCCGCTCGTGCCCCTCAGCAACAGCGTCCGCGTCCTTGCCGATGCGGTACCCGGCGATGAACAGTGGCGTCGCGCTCAGGCGGTGATCGCTCGGCAAGTCGAGCACTTGACCCATCTGGTCGACGACCTGCTCGAGGTCGGGCGCATCGTGTCGAACAAGGTAGAGCTGCGATGCGAGCCCCTCGATCTCGCCGAACTCGCGCGAAGTACGGTGGACGACTATCTCGGCGCCTTCGCCGCGAAAGGCGTCCACCTCGAGGTGCGCGCGTCTGAAGGACCGATCCCCGTGAACGCCGACAGGACCCGCATCGCGCAGGCGATCGGCAATTTGCTCCACAACGCGGCGAAGTTCACTCCGAACGGCGGAAAGACGCTCCTCACCGTCGAGATGGATTCCGCGCGCCGCGAGGCCGTCGTCTGCGTCCAGGACTCCGGTCGGGGCATCGCGCCGGAAACGCTCCCGCACATCTTCGAGCCTCTCACCCAGGCGGACCGCAGCCTCGCTCGCACCGAAGGCGGGCTCGGCCTCGGTCTCGCGATCGTCAAGGGCCTGGTCGAGCTTCATGCAGGCTCGGTGGCGGTCGACAGCGCCGGGATCGGCAAGGGGGCTACCTTCACGTTCACGTTGCCTCTCGGAAACGCGGCTCCGAGCCAACCAGGTCCCCCGCGCGCCGCCGCGGCCACGCCGCCTTGCCGGGTGCTCGTCATCGAGGACAACGTCGACAGCGCCGATACCCTGGGCGAGGTGCTCGCCCTCGACGGCCACGAAGCGCTCGTCGCGTACGACGGTCCCGACGGCATCGAAAAGGCTCGGCGCTTCGGGCCCGACGTCGTTCTCTGCGACATCGGTCTGCCCGGGATGGACGGGTACGAAGTGGCCCGGGCGATTCGCGCCGACCCGCGGCTCCGGCACGTGAGACTCGTGGCCCTCACCGGCTACGCGAGACCCGACGACGTCCGGAAGGCAAAGGAGGCCGGCTTCGACGCCCACGTCCCCAAGCCCCCCGACATCGACCTCCTCGAGAGGGAGCTGACGGTCACCTCGTCCGGGCACTGCCCGACGCGCTGACCCGGGACCTACCGCGAGGTCGGGGCGCCTGAAATATCGGCCGGGCGTGCACTCGACGCGTCGTGATCTATGGTTGCGCCGATGCTCGATGAACGACGGAATGACCGGCGGCACCGGACACCTGGCTTGCGCGTCACCTATTGGCGCCCGGGTGCCGATCATCTGGACGCCGACGCGCTCGACCTCGGGCGAGGCGGCCTGTTTCTCTGCACCGGCACGCCGCTGCCTCGGGGCGCGCACATCGCCGTCCAGATCGAGCTCATCACCGAGGAAAGGCCCTGGTCGGTCTTCGGGCGTGTCGTGTGGACACGCGAGCGGAGCGACGACGAAGCGTTGCCGTCGGGCATGGGCGTGCAGTTCCTGGACGTCGACGACGTGCGGCTCGACCAGCTGTTGGGGAGGCCGGAGCCCGAGGCGCCGCGCTCTCGCGCCGCGCCCGTCCTCGACGTGAGACCCGGCAAGAAGACGATGTTCGGCGTGGGCAGGGCGGCACCAGCCGAGCGCGATGGGCTCGCCGGCCTGGATGAGGGATGGGTCGAGGCGACCGAACGGGCGGACGTCGATCCGCCCCGGCCGAAGCCCTTCGTCGCCGCTGCGCCGCCGCGCAAGAGGACGATCTTCGGCGTGGGGGACGCGCCGGAGCCGTCGCCGCTGCCCGGGCCTGCGGCCGGCGGATCCGTCGAGCTCATGGTCCCGGAGTGGCTGACTCCGGCCGCTCTACCGGCAGCGGACTCCGGGCCGCCGCCGTCTCGACGCACCGCTGCGTGGAGGCTTCGCGACAGGCGCGCGTGGCTTGAGTGGCTTGAGTGGAGGCCTCGTGACAGGCGTCAGTGGCTGATCTTGTCGGCGTCCATCGCTGTCGGTGCCCTGATCACGTTCCTGCTCGCCCGGTGAGCACTCGCCTACGTGCGCGAGCGGCGACGCCGCGGTCGCGCCAGGGCGATCCCCGCGAGGACGAGCGTCCACGATGCCGTGCCCGGACCCACGCGCAGGCCGACGCCGCACGCGCACCCCGAAGCGCCGGAGGGCTGGCCACTCGCCGGCGGCGTGTCGCCCGAAGAGCCTCCCGCGTCGTATCCGGTGGGGCCACCGGTGCCGACGTCCGGGGCCCCGCTGTCCACGCCGGCGATGGCGTCGGCTCCGGCGGTGGCGTCGGCTCCGGCGGTCGCGTCGCTTCCGGCGGTCGCGTCGGCTCCGGCGGTCGCGTCGCCTCCGGCGGTCGCGTCGACCGCGGGCGGCGACGTCGCAGCGTCGTCCGACGCGTCCGGTGTGACCCCGCTTCGACGGAAGCTTCCGCTCCGGCGTCGCCAGGTCCTGCGTCCGCGCCGCTTCCCGGAGGCCCGACCACGGCGCCCTCTTCGGTGATCAAGAAGAGGCTCACGCCCGGCTGGTTCTGTGGGAACGTGAGGGTCAGAGCGCCCCCCGTCGTGGGAAGGGTCTGGTCCGATTGGATCGGATTGAGCGCTCCGGCCTGCTCCATCGCCGTCCACGTCGCATCCGACGGCGTGGACGGGCTGCCGGCCTGCGTGAAGACCGTGTACGCGTTGTTGTTGTCGTGGTCGACGCCGTACCGGCGTACCGTCACCGACGGCTTCGAGAAGGGGAGCCCGTTCAGCTGCAACGTCACGTTGTCGACGACCGTGTTCACGAAGTCGGCGGACGAATCGCTGGCGCTGACGAAATTGTGGTCGTAGATGAGCACCTCGACCTGCTTCTTGTCGTCGCTCAGCGTCGCCCAACCGTTCAGCCCGCGCGAATTCGTCGTGCCGCCCCGGAAGTCGATCTGGGTATTGTACATCTGCGCCATCATCTGAAACGCGAGGTACGAGGGCTTCCGCACGTTGTTCGTCCGCGTGATCATGCCCATCGTGTCGAAGGCGTCGGCGGTGGTCTGCCACTCCTCCCAGAGCTCCGAGATGACCCAGAACGCGGCGGTGTTCGGCGCGGCGACGCCGTTCTGGTTCGCGAACAAGCCGTGAATCGTCTTTGCGACGAACGAGGCGGCCATCTCGTTGTCGAACGAAGTGCCGCCGAGGTACGTCGTATTCCACTCGGTTAGATAATTAGCGACATTCAATTGCGGATACTGGGCCTTCTTCTGGTCGATGACGCCCTGCACGGTGCGCTGCGCGCCCGGAATCGCCGTCGGATCGGCCTTGTACTGCGGGTACACGTGCCACGAAATGAAGTCGAGCTTCACGTTGTTCGTCATGCAATGATCGATGAGGTCCGCAATCCAGCTGTCGCTGCTGATCGCGACCGAAGGACCGCCAACGCGTAGTTGGGGGTCGGCCCGCAGGAGGCCCTGCACCGTCGTGTCGTAGAGCTGGAAGTAGTCCTGCTCCGTGCCGGTGAAGAAGGTGCCTCCCGGCAGGTCCGGCTCGTTCCAGACTTCCCAATTCCAGGTGCGCACGCGATCGACGCCGTAGCGCTGGATGCAGTGCTCGGCGACGTTGTACATGAAGTCGCCCCAGCGACCCCAGTCCTTTGGAAGCGTGATGTTGCCCGGCTTGCCGCCGTACCACCCGAACGTCTGTGTGCCCGACGCGAGATCCGAGGGCATGAAGCTGACCTCGATGAGCGGGTCCATCCCGATCGACGTGATGTAGTCGAGGATTCCATCGAGGTTGGTCCACGTGTAGGTCGGCTGGCCGTTGACCTCGTGGTACACGCCGACGTCGTCGTCGAAGATGCCGTGCCCGCGAACGCGCTTCATCCCGAGCTCCCGCGCGGCCAGCGCGTACGCTCCCTGGAGGTTCTCCCCCGGCCTGGACGACCCGAGGACCATGTACATATGATCCGAGCCGACGGCCGCTTGCCAGAAGCGGTCGATCGTGCCGACCTGGTTCGAAGCGTCGACGGTGAGCTGATAGTCGGTGGCGCCCGCGGAGCGCGGGATCGACAGGATCGACAGCGAGGCCAGCAGAGCCAGCCTGGGACTCGTCTTCACGCGCAATGTCGTCTCCTCGTTGCCGGAATGGTCGGCGCGCCGCGAGCAAGGGACACGCCACGAACGATCCCCGCAGAAAATGGGTGCAAGCTTCGGCTCGCGTGCCGGGACGCGCAAACCTTGTATTCCCGAATGCGCAATGTCGCGCATTTTGATTGGTTTTTCGTCCTCTGAGCCACGAGTTTTCTTGGCGCACTGCGATCCCGCGCAATTTGAGGTGCGACGCCAAGCCGTGGAGGACGCCTCACGAGCACCGCGACCGGCAGACGCCGTTGGCGCCGGTCGTACAGCAGACGTTCGGCCACGCGCAGGGGAGGCACGCCTTGCACGCCTTCGGCATGCATTGCCCCGAGCAAGCCTCGCCTTGTCCGCCGGGACAGCAAGCCAGACCGTTCGGGGGTGGCACGCCGCCGTCCGGCTCCATGCAGTAAGCGGGGGCGTCGCCGTCCTCCATCGCATCGCTCCGCGCGTCGGTCTCGCCGGCGGTGTTCGCATCGGCGCCCGCGTCGGGTCCCGCATCGGGTACCTCGAGGTTGCCGGCGTCGGCTTCGGCGTCGAGTCCCGCGTCGGGTCCGGCGTCGCGTTCGGCGTCGAGTCCCGCGTCGGCTTCGGCGTCGAG
>CALKVG010000377.1 GCA_937998045.1 uncultured Myxococcales bacterium | reverse complement strand
GAACGGTAACACGGCGCCTCGGAGGGCGGTTCAAGCAGGCGAGAGGGCGACGCCCGGTGGATCCCGGACGACGTCTCCGCAAGCGGAGGCGCGCACTGTGCTGGAGGACGTTGGTGCCGCCGAGCGCGTCCATGAATGTCTCGTTGCTTGGCGCAAAGGAGTGTCATCGTGCGCAGTCGGACGGGCGCGCTGCGAAGAGCGGGCCCATCGACGCGTCGGGTGCTGGTGGATAGGCGAGTCCTCGCGTCGAGCTTATCGCTCGGTCAGCGCGCACTCGATGGCCGCGCGCACGTCGGCGTAGCCCGGATCGCCCCTCACGTACTGTCCGCCCGGGTGGACGTAGCGCAAGACGCCGTCCCGCCCGATGAGGAAGCTCATGCTCGTGAAGCCCTTGTCCACGCCGGAGCGCCAGCTCTCGAGCGTCTTCCAGTCGGGATCGAAGGCCAGCGGGAACGTGAAGCCGTACTGCTTCGCGGTCGCCTCGTAGACGGCCGGGTCGAAAGGAGTGCTGTCCTTGTGATGGTACATGCCGACGACGACGAGCCCGCGGTCCCGGTACTCCTTGTCGAACTCGCGAAGCGCGGGCGCGCTCGCCGAACAGACGGGGCAGCCCGCCGTCCACCAGCGCACGAGGACGACCTTGCCCTGCAGGTCAGCGAGGCGCAGCGGCGGGGAGTTGAGCCACAGCGTGGCTTGCCACTCGGGGGGTCTCTCCCCGACCAACTTGGCCGCCGCGCCCGAGTCGCCGTGAGGGACCGAGTTCGCCGCGGAAGGCGCCGCGGCGGCCGGATCCGTCGGGTTCCGAGTTGGAACCGCGGTGGAAGCGCACGAGGCCGCGACGACGAGTGCGATGGCAGCGAGCTTCACGAGGGCGAGCTTAGCGCAGGCTGCCGCGGTACGAGCACCCAGCGTCACCCTGCCGAACCGGCAGCCCACCGGCGACGGCTCGTCGGGGCTCGAGGTTCCCTTCGCGCTCTACCGCGCGGCCTGCCTGCGTAGCCACACTTCCAGCCCTTCCCGATCCGTGACGTGCTCGAAGGTCGCCGGCAACCGCGCCGGCCTGAGCTTCTGACACGCGGGGTCGAGACCGACCGCGTCGACCTGCGCCAGCTCTTCGTCGAGCGGCCCCGGCTCGCTGCCCGTCAGCGGCACGCTCGGCTTCGGGAAGACCAGCCCGGGCACCGCCGTCGTGAGCGGCGTTGCCATGTCGATCAACCTATATCGGCCTTTCGAGTACGTGTTCTCGCAGCCGAGCCAGAGGATGTCGCCATAGGGCGTCTCCGGCGGACGTCCCTCGGGCAACGTGTAGACGACCCAGCCGCCGAACACCTTCCACTTCTTGGCCCAGTGAGTCACGTAATCCCAGTACGCGACGTCGCCCGCGAAGGCGTCGCGATCCTGGACAGGTTTGCTTTGCATCGCGATGTGCGTGATGCCCCAGCTCTTGAGCCGATCGTCGAGCTCCGCGGGGGAGCGGAGGCGGCCATAGTTCAACCCCCGTTCCCACATCGGGTCATCGGCGACGGAGGCGTGCTGGAGGCCCAGGTGATTGTCGTTTTCGTGAACCAGGACTTTTGCGCCGGGCGGAAGCGCTCTCCCGATGTCCACCACGTCGCCGAAGGCGTCCGTGCGGCGGGCCAGCTGGTGATCGAATCCGCTCGCGATGCGATCGATCGCGACCTTGAGCTGGGATTCGCCGAGCATGCGGTGCGCGTGGATGAACGGCGTGTCGCTGCCCCACGCGATCTGCGCGCCGACGAGCGCCGAGAGCGCGCAGCGCGCGAGCAGACCGGAGTCCCACGCGAGCGCGATGGCCGCCGCGGTCGCCGCGGCAAACCATGGCAAGAGCGCCTGCAGATAGCGGTCCTGGTGCGAGACCCAGTACCAGACGAAGACGCCGGCGTTGGCGCACGCGAAGACGGCCCAGACGCGCGGCCGCGCGCGCAGGAAGGGCAGCGCGAGCATGAACATCGTGAAGAGACTGCCGAAGAACGGCAGACGCTCGAGGCGATTCCAGTCGTGGGGTTCGAGCGAGAAGGACCACACCCCTTTCAGCGTCTCGAGCAGGCGCTCTCCGAGCGTGCCCGTCGGCCGCCAGATGGCCTCCGCCGACACCATCGCGAGCCATGTCGGGCCGTCCGCCGTCCACGGATGGTCGTGCAGCTTGCCGTAGAGGAGCGGATAGACCGGGTCGCCGTACCAGACGAGGTTCTTGAGCCAGTGCGGAGCCCAGACCACCGCGACGGTGGCCGCGGCGGCGGCGCCCGTCGCGAGCGGCATCCAGCGAGGGGTCATCCGCCCGCGCCCGATGAGCCAGAGCGCGCGGGACGCGAACGCGAGGCTCGGGGGGACGACGAGCGAGATGCACTGGTACTTGGTGCCGATCGCCGCCGCGAGCAGAGCACCCAGGAGGATCGACTCGCGCATCGCGAGGCGCGGCCAGGCGCGCATCAAGGCGAGCAGGATGGCCGGCGCCCAGAAGGCGGCGATGTGGTCCGCCGTCGTGTTGAGATTGCTGTCGTAGACGAAGATGCACGGGAAGAGGAAGACGGCGACCCACGCCAGGCGCATGGGCCGGCGCGGCACCAGGCGGCGCGCGAGGACGGTCACGCCGTAGAGGGTCCAGAGAAAGAGCGACAGCTCGACGTGCGAGCAGAGAAGCACCTTGTCGACGACGTGCGCCCACTGCCAGCACATCGGCCAGGTGTAGAGGAGGCTCGAGAGCTGCGGCAGCGTCCCCTGGACCCAGCCCTCGACGAAAGGTTCGACGCCGTGGAGGGCGGCGTACTGCTCGGCGATGGGCAGGTGGTACCAGCGCGCGTCGTACGCCGTGTTCTCGGGCGGAAGGACGCCGACGTAGAGGAGGCCGAGCGCGAGGACGCCGTAGGCGAGGATCGCGACGCCGACGGGCGAGGGGCGCCGCGCGGGGAGCTTGCGAGCAAGACGGAGGGCGCGATGGAGGCGCCGCGCGAGCCGGAAGAGTGGATACGCGCCGCAAAGAAGAAGCGCGAGGGGGTAGAGGAGGAAGTAGCCGATGCCGTAGAGGTGCAGAAGGCCGAGCAGGAACGTGCCGAGGTAGAAGGCGAGCACGCCGACGGCCATGGACAGGAAGATGCGCTCGCGGACCGGGAGGCCCGTCGGGACGAGGAGGCGAAGCAGGGCATACCCGGCCGACAGGCACGCCGCGTTGAAGTAGAGCGTCAAACCGAAGTAGCCGACGTAAACGGGCAGCAGCCAGTGGCGGATCGCGTAGTGAGCGTTGACGGCGTGCAGGAAGGTTCCGGTCGCGACGAGCAGCGACAGCGTCAAAGCGGCGACGCGAAGGCGACGCAAGAGCACGGGGGTGCACCAGCGCACGCTGCTGCGAAGCCAAGCCCTACCCGGCACGTCCATGCCGAGCGGACGTTACCCGGGTCGGCGGCATTTCGCGAAGCGCGCTTTGGTCAGCTCTTCACGGCCCTCCCGGCCGGCTCGTCTCCAGGAGGTCGAGGAGCTCCTTCGGGCCGATACAGGCCTTGATCATCACGGCGACGAGAACATCGGGAGACAACTGGTTTGCCAGCGGGACCTGCACCACCAATTGGTTTCGGAAAAGCTCGACGCACCCCGGAAGCCTCGCTTGAACCTGGAAGCCCGCTCCCCGCAGCGCTTGGACGCACTCGAGGCCCGACACCGCGGGCAAGTGCAGCGCTCGCGTCCACTCTGCGGCGAGCCTCCCGGAGGCGGAAATGTCGCGAATGTGACTTTCCGCCTCGTCCAGAAATGCCGCACCCGGCGAGATGTCCAAGGATTTCGTTCCCAATTTCACGGCTTACGGCTCAAGAGCATCGGGCGTACCGGGCGGTTGGGCACCATCGCGGCTGCGTTCGATGAGGCCTGAATCGGGCGCCCCGCCAACGTGCGTCTGGGTGCCGGGGCGCCAAAAGGCCGCTACGGTAGAGCTCTCGCGCGCGCGGCGGTCGCAGTCGCCGCGGGCGTGTGGTGCGCTGCGTCGGAGATCACGCACGCTGGTGGAAGCGGGCGCAGGCCCAAACGGTCGCTCGGTGCTTCGGGGTGCTTTCGCGAGCATGTGCAGACCGCATCGAGTCGAGGCGGAACGACGGAGGGCTGGCCTACGCTCAAGTCTGTCGGGCGGATCTTCGTGGCACGCATTCTGGATGGGGGCGGCGAAAGGCCATGGCCCAACGTCTGGACTTCGCTTCACCCGCGGCGCAGCAAGCGCGCCGTCGCTCTCGCGCCTTTGCCCCAGACGAGCAGCGCGAACAATTGTCGAGCGAGGAACTCGCGCAGGTGTTGCTGCGGGGGGGGCCAGTATGGTGGCGAAACAGGACCACGGCATCTTCCTCAAGGCGCGTCGTCGATTGATTTTTCTTCGGCGCGCTTCCGTCGTTACCCGGATGGAGCTCGAGGACGCGCTGCGGGCCGCCGCCATCGGGCCGGGTCGCTTCGACAGTCTGTTGGCTCACGTGCGCCGCGAACGCGGGGTCGCGGACGTGTCTTCTCTTTGAAAGAGACGCGGCGTGGCAGGAGTACACGTTGGAAGTGGGCGCGCGTGGCGCCTTTGCGAAGCGCGAAAGCCCGCCGTAGCCAGCCGAGGCCGAGCGCTTCGACAGCGGGTTGCGCGCCCGCCGCCACGCGGGACGCGAGGAGCGAGCCGGCGACCGGTCTCGTGCGATCCGAGGAGCCCGCCAGGGCGCCAAGCCTTGACCGCGCGCGCCGCGGCAAGCAGCCTCGCGTCCCATGACGTTCCCGCGACCGTTCGATTCGCTGCTCCTCGAGGTGCTCGGCTCGCACCGCGACTGGGAGGCGCAGTGGCCGTCCGTCTCTCCCGACGCCACCCAGCGACTCGACCCGGACGCGCTCCGCGCTCCGCTGGCAGAGCTCGCTCGGCGGCTGCGCGAAAACTATCCGCACTTTCACCCTCTCTACGCGGCGCAGATGCTAAAACCCCCGCATCCGGCCGCCGTCCTCGGCTACCTGGCGGCGATGCTCGTGAATCCGAACAACCACGCGCTCGACGGCGGGCGCGCCACGGCGGCGATGGAGAAGGAGGCGGTCGCCGAGCTCGCGCGGATGTTCGGGTACACCAACGACCGCTTCCTCGGGCATCTCACGGCGAGCGGCACGATCGCGAACCTCGAAGCGCTGTGGATCGCGCGCGAGCTCCATCCGGAGCTGCCGATCGCGTTCGGCGCCGACGCCCACTACACGCACAAGCGGATGTGCGAGGTCCTCCGGGCGCGTCACGTGGAGCTCCCGGCGACCGCGCACGGGCAGCTGGATCTCGCGGCGCTCGACGCGCTGCTCGCGGAGCAGCCGCTGGGCACGGTCGTCGTCACGCTGGGGACGACGGGCCTCGGCGCGCTCGATCCGCTGGCGGAGGTCCTCGAGCGAAGCGCCCGCCACGGGTTCCGCGTGCACGTCGACGCCGCGTACGGGGGCTACTATCGGCTGCTCGCGGGGAGCGACCCGTCCCTCGCGGCCTTCGCCGCGACCGCGGGCGCCGACAGCATCGTCGTCGACCCGCACAAGCACGGCCTCCAGCCGTACGGGTGCGGTTGCGTCCTTTTTGCGGACGCTTCGGTCGCGGCGAAGTACCGCCACGCGTCGCCCTACACGTACTTCTCGTCGCCCGAGCATCATCCCGGCGAGACGACGCTCGAATGCTCGCGCGCGGGCGCGGCCGCGGCGGCGCTGTGGCTCACGATGCAGCACATGCCGCTGCGGGGTCCGGGCGGCATGGCCCCGCTCCTCGCGAAGTGTCTGGCCGGGGCGCGGGCCCTGGCGGGTGTGCTGCGGGCCAGCAAGAAGTACGCGCTTCTCGTCGAGCCGGCGCTCGACATCGTGACGTATTTCCCCCGGGCGGGCGCCGCGAGCGCCGTCTCGGCCGCGACCGACGCGATCTTCGCGCGCGCGGAGGCTGCCCCCGAGCCGCTCTACCTGGCCAAGCTCACGGTCGACGCCTCCCGCTTTCGCACGCTGCATCCTGAGGTCGCGATCGACGCGCCGCGCGTCACCGTCCTGCGGTCGTGCATCATGCGGCCGGAGCAGGCCGACTGGGTCGACGCGATCGTGGGGCGACTCGAGGCTCTCGCCTGAGCGCGGCCGGTTACCGCGCGAACCGGACGGCGCCCGAGTCGAGCAGGTCGCAGAGAGCCTGGAGCGCGACGAGCGTGGGAAGTCCGCACGCGTCGACGACCGTGCGCGCGTCGCTCTCGCCGTCGATCGCCGAGAGAACGAGCGCGTCGCCGGCGGCGCGCGGCTCGGACAGGAGCACCTCGATGGGACGCGCGAGGACCGGCACGCGCGCGCCGTCTTCCAGCCGCGCCCAGCAGATTTGCTCCATCTCGTCGTCGCTGAGCGATTCGTCGATCTCGACGGCGGGGCCGAGCTCGATGAGCGCCGAGTGCTCGAACCCGCGCGGGCGCGTCGGTCGCTCCTCGGCGATGCGGAGGCCCTGGTCGGACTCGCGCGCGTACTCCTCCATGTTGAACGCCGGCAGCGGTGTCGGGTGGCTCGTCCGAGCTTCGTTCGTTTCCGTTTGCACCACCGCGCGTTCGCGTCGGATCGCCATCTGCCGTAGCCCCCTTTTTGCGATGTCCGTAGAACTGAGGTACGGCTGCGGTTCTCTTCTCGATAACCGGAAAATCGCGCAAGCGGAGGCGGTCGGACAGTGTGCGGGCGCCTCGACGGGCGTGTGACGAGCGCGGCGCGAGACTGAGCCGTGGGGTGCGACGGCGGCGACTGAGGACGGAAGAGGCGAAAGGACTCGATGGTGGTCGGAGTTTCGTCCAGGCGCGCGACGCGGTCGTGGCGCGGCGCTGCGGCGGCGGTGGTGGCTGCGGCCGTCGGCTGCTCGGTGAGCGGCGTGCCGAAGGGCTTCCCGGCGGCCCCCGGAGCGAGCGGGGAAGACGGAGGCCCGACGTCGAGCGGCGGCGCCAACGACTCGGGTTCGGTAGGGAATCTGGGCGGGGGGACGTGCTCTTCGACGTCGCCCCCCGCCGGACCGGACTGTTCGTGCCACTTCACGAGCTGCACGGGCTGCGCCCTCGAGTGCGACTGCGCACCTACCTGCTACCAGTCGAGCGCCGACTGTCTGGTGACCGTGGATGCGACCGGAAACGTCCATACGACCGACCCGGTCCTCTCGAGCGGGACGGTCGCCTGCACGCTCAAGCCGGCCGTTCCCGGCGAGATTCCCCAGCCCGCGCAGATGGTGTGTACGGTCGCCCATTGCAGCGCGCAGCCTCCGTCGTCCTCCGGGTCGAGCGGGGGTTCGACGTCGAGCGGATCGGGGGCGACCAGTTCCGGAGGAGGCAGCACATCGGGCTCCGGGGGGCCGCCGGTGAGCATCGACGGCGGTGGCGCGTGCCCGGTGCCCGTTCCGGGCCCGGTCATTCTGTCCGGCCCCGTGTGGGGCGAATACCAGGTCCACTTCTACGTTCCGTTCCCGTCCTGGGCGTTCGCGGCCGCGCACGCGTCGATGCAGACGTACGAGCTCGGGACCTTCGGCCTGCGCGAGACCCCGTCCGTGTACTTCGCGACCGCGCTGAAAGAGTCGTACATGGGGTGCAGCGACAAGCTGCCGGCGCCGAACCCCTACATGCTCGGGTACCTCTACACGAGGACGCTCTCGTACCCTGCGGGTTGTCTCCAGGTCGACTCGACCTCGGCATGGGTCGAGATGTGTCAGATGTATCCGGAGACGTTCGACTGCACGAAGGTGCAATACGCCGACGTCATCCCGTCGACCAACCAGGACACGACGGGCCGCGACGACTTCGCGAGCTCCGTCTTCGTGAAGGCCTACTACGACGTCTGGTCGTACGCGATGCTCCCGCTCCACGACATGCCGTCGCCGAACGCGTGGTTTGCCGGCGCGAGCGATCCGCAGGCCATGCTGAAGGTGATCTCGCTCCTCTACAACGAGGGCGCGTGGACCGGCGACGCGACGACCGTCGCCACCGGCTGCCAGAACAATCTCATCGAGAACTGCCTCGGCAACAAGGATTACGTCGTCGCGGTGAGCTCGTACGACCGCGAGCTCGAGGCCGCTGTGGCCGCGGGCAACTGTTACAACGAGACGATCGCGATCAGCGACGTCGACGACTACGTGTCGAAGATCGTCCCGCTCTTCACGCACGAGAACGGCGCCGCGCTCACCGCGGCGGGGAGAGCTGCCTTCCTCGCGGCGTCCGGCGGGGCGGCGAGCGCGCCCTTCCAGCAAGTCGCCGGCGCAGTTCTGCGCGCGATCGACGGCACGATGCAGGCGAAACCTCACTGCCCGGACGCGGAGCTAAACCAGTACTACATGCGGCATTGTCCTTAGGTCCGGCCGCGCCGTCCCCCGAGTGGCCCAAGGGATCTTCGGGGTCGCCATCGTCTCGGCTTTCTACGACGCGGCCCGCGGGACCGGTCGTTTCCAGGCGCTCACCGGCGCGTCCCGGGCGGCTCTGGCGGCAGCGCCCTGGTGGGTCCTTTGCCGATCGGGTTTCTCATGCAGCGCGCGGGGTTCGACGTCGCATTTCTCGCGCTCGCTCTCGTCGCCTCCCTCGGCGCGGCGGCGTTCTTCCTGCGGATGCCCGAGACCCCGGCGCGACCCGAGGACTCGCGACGACTCAGGGCCCGCACATGAAACCCGCGACGGCCTTGAAGTAGCCCTCGAAGTTGGTCGCGTCGAGGGCGCAGGCCGCGACCGCCGGGTGCCGCGATGCCGCCGCCATGAGTTCCGACTGGCAGGTGGACGCGATGTCGACGTAGTTCTGGCAGTCGGTGCAGGAGTCTGCCTCGGTGGAGCACGTCTGGTACGACTGGAAGTCTGCGCAGAAGGGCGAGGTGCAGGCGGCGTTCTCGCACTGGAGCTGCGCGAGCATGGCCGCGCCGCACGGCTGGTTGCACGGCTCGGCGAGCGCGATGCAGCCCGCGACGTTGATCTGATCGAGGTTCACGTTCGGGTAGTCGACGATGGCCCCGTACGCGGTCGCGTCGCTCTGCGTGAACAGGCACCGGTAGCAGCCGGCGTTGGCCGAGTTCTGCGTCCACACGTTGCACGACTGCATCGTGCTGCCCGCGCTCTGGCACGCGTCGAAGTAGTCCGAGATCTGCGCCGCGGTGCAGACGCCGAGGTGCGCGCCCAGGGGCTGGACCCAGGTGTGCGTGAAGTTCGTCGTGTCGTGCGGCCAGCAGGTGGAACCGTCACCCTGCTGGCAGCCCGTGCCGCCCTGGCTCGGGAGGGGCATCATCTGCACTGCGGTGCAAGCGCCGGCGTCCGCCGTCGCGTCGGCCGTCGCGTCGGAGGTCGAACCCGTGTCGTCGCCGCCTCCCGTGTCCACGGACGCGTCGTCCGAGGTGCTCGCGCCGCCCTCGGCGATGACGTAGTCGCCGGCGCCGACGATCGCGGTGCAGCCGGTGACGGCTCCCCCGGCGGCGATCGCCAGGACGAAAAGCGCGGCGCTCCCCGTGCGCGAGCTCATTCGAACGTGCCCCCCAAGCCGGCGGTTCCTGCGCCTATCCAC
>CALKVG010000376.1 GCA_937998045.1 uncultured Myxococcales bacterium | reverse complement strand
CGATGGTCGAGCAGCTGCGGTCGTTCGCGTCGGAGGTGACGCGCGTCGCGCGCGAAGTCGGGACCGAAGGGCGGCTGGGAGTGCAGGCGGTCGTGCCCGGCGTCGCGGGCACATGGAAGGACCTCACCGACTCGGTGAACGCGATGGGGACGAACCTCACCGCGCAGGTGCGCAACATCGCCGAGGTGACGACGGCCGTCGCGCGCGGCGACTTGTCGCGCAAGATCACGGTCGACGTCAAGGGCGAGATCCTCGAGCTGAAGAACACGATCAACACGATGGTCGACCAGCTGCGGTCGTTCGCGTCGGAGGTCACGCGCGTCGCCCGCGAGGTGGGCACCGAGGGGAAGCTCGGTGGTCAGGCGGACGTCCCGGGTGTGGCAGGGACGTGGAAGGACCTGACCGACTCGGTCAACTACATGGCGGCGAACCTGACCAACCAGGTGCGCGGGATCGTGAAGGTGGTCACGGCGGTCGCCAACGGCAACCTCCGCCAGAAGCTGACCGTCGAGGCGAAGGGCGAGGTCGCCGCGCTGGCCGAGACGATCAACAACATGACCGACACGCTGGCGACGTTCTCCGAGCAGGTCACCAACGTCGCGCGCGAGGTCGGAGTCGAGGGGCGCCTCGGCGGGCAGGCCAACGTGCCCGGCGCCGCCGGGACATGGAAGGATCTCACCGGAAACGTGAACCTGCTCGCGGCGAACCTGACGAACCAGGTGCGCGCGATCGCCGATGTGGCCACCGCGGTCACCAAGGGCGACCTCACGCGATCGATCCGCGTCGAAGCGCGCGGCGAGGTCGCGGAGCTCAAAGACAATATCAACACGATGATCGACAACCTGCGCGCGACCACCGATCGCAACCAGGAGCAGGACTGGCTGAAGACCAACCTCGCAAAGTTCACGCGCATGCTCCAGGGGCAGCGTGACCTGATCACCGTCGGTCGGATGCTCCTTTCGGAGCTCGCTCCGCTGGTCGACGCCCAGCAGGGCACCATCTACCAGATGGAGCGCAGCGATCCGGGCGAGACTCCGGACCTGGCGTCCAAGACGCTGCGGCTCCTGGCGACGTACGCGCCGCGCGAGAACCAGCCCGACCGCATCCAGCTCGGCGTCGGGCTCGTGGGCCAGGCCGCGGCGGAGAAGCAGCGCATCCTGCTCAACGACGTTCCCCCCGACTACACGCGCATTCATTCGAGCCTCGGCGCGGCGCCGCCGACGGCGGTCATCGTGCTGCCGGTCCTCTTCGAGGGCGAGACGATGGCGGTGATCGAACTCGCCGCCCTGCGGTCGTTCACCGACACGCACCTGCAGTTCCTCGATCAGCTGACGCAGTCGATCGGCGTCGTGCTCAACACGATCGAAGCGACGATGCGCACGGAGAACCTCCTGCAGCAGTCGCAGCAGCTCACGACCGAGCTTCAGACGCGGCAGATCGAGCTCCAGCAGACGAACGAGGAGTTGGCCTCCAAGGCCAAGCAGCTCGCCGAGCAGAACGAAGAGGTCGAGCGCAAGAACAAGGAGGTCGAGCAGGCGCGGCGAGCTCTCGAGGAGAAGGCGGCCGAGCTGGCGCTCACGTCCAAGTACAAGTCGGAGTTTCTCGCGAACATGTCGCACGAGCTCCGCACGCCGCTCAACTCGATCCTCATCCTCGGTCAGCAGCTCGCCGAGAACTTCGGCGGCAACCTGACCACCAAGCAGATCGACTTCGCGAAGAACATCCACTCGGCCGGCACCGACCTCCTCGCGCTGATCAACGACATCCTCGACCTGTCGAAGATCGAGTCCGGGACGGTCACGGTCGAACCGGAGGAGATCACCTTCAACAACCTCCGCGACACCGTTCACCGGATGTTCCACCACGTCGCGGAGACGAAGGCCCTCGGCTTCAACCTCGACCTCGACGCCTCGCTCCCGCGAGCCCTCGTGAGCGACCCGAAGCGCCTGCAGCAGATCCTGAAGAACCTCCTGTCGAATGCGTTCAAGTTCACCGCCCAGGGTTCGGTCGGCATGTCGATTCGACTGGTGACGGCGGGCTGGAACACCGACCACCCGGTCCTCGGCACGGCGTCGTCGGCCATCGCGTTCATTGTGACCGACACCGGGATCGGGATCGCGCCCGAGAAGCAAAAGCTCATTTTCGAGGCGTTCCAGCAAGCCGACGCCGGTACCAGCCGCAAGTACGGCGGCACGGGGCTGGGCCTGGCGATCAGCCGCGAGCTCGCGAACCTGCTCGGCGGCGAGATCCGCTTGCAAAGCAAGCCGGGGGCCGGGAGCACGTTCACCCTCTACCTCCCGCTCGCGTACGCCGGGCCGACGCACCGGCAGCTGCCTGCGTCCGCCGGCACTTCGGCGTACTCGCCGAGCGCGGTGCCGGTCCTCTCTGCGGCGAAGATCGAGGAGACCGTGCCCGACGATCGCGAGGACATCCGCGAGGGGGATACCGTGCTCCTCATCATCGAGGACGACCCCCACTACGCGCGGATCCTCCTCGGGATCGCGCGGACGAAGGGCTTCAAGGCGATCGTCGCCAACCGCGGCCAGCAGGCGCTCGCGCTGGCGCGCGAATATCTGCCCGCGGCGATCAGCCTCGACGTCTTCTTGCCGGACATGCTCGGCTGGACGGTCCTGAACAACCTCAAGCTCGACGCGCGGACGCGCCACATCCCGGTGCAGATGCTCTCGGTCGAGGAGGAGCGGCAGCACGGGCTGTCGCACGGCGCATTCGCGTATCTCGTCAAGCCCGCGACCACCGGAGAGCTCGAGAGCGCGTTCGATAGGCTCAAGTCGTACGTCGCACCGCACGCGAAGCGGCTGCTCGTCATCGAGGACAACAGCCTGGAGCGCGAGAGCATCGTCGAGCTCCTGGCGCACGACGACATCGAGATCGCCGCGGTCGGAACGGGCAAGGAGGCGCTCGAGATGCTGGGCAGGAGCCGCTACGACTGCTGCGTCGTCGACCTACGCCTGCCGGACATGACCGGCTTCGAGCTCCTCGACAAGCTGCGCGCGGAGCCCGAGCTCCAGGACATCCCGATCGTCGTGTTCACAGGGAAGGAGCTCTCGGCCGAGGAGGAGCTGCAGCTACAGACCGTCGCGAAGAGTGTCGTCCTCAAGGACGTGCAGTCGCCCGAGCGCTTGCTCGACGAAACTTCGCTGTTCCTGCACCGGGTCGTGTCGGATCTTCCCGAGGGCAAGCGCAAGATGATCGAGCGCCTCCACCGGTCGACCGACGCGCTGCGCGGCCGTAAGGTGCTCGTCGTCGACGACGACGCACGCAACATCTTCGCGCTCACGACCGTCCTCGAGAACCAGGAGATGGAAGTCATGAGCGCGACGAACGGACGGCAGGCGATCGAGATCGTCGAGAGCACGCCGGAGCTGAGCGTCGTACTGATGGACATCATGATGCCCGAGATGGACGGCTACGAGACGATGCGCGAGATCCGCAAGAACGCGCGCTTCCGCACCCTGCCCATCCTGGCGCTCACGGCGAAGGCCATGAAGGGTGACCGTGAGAAATGCCTCCAGGCCGGCGCGTCCGACTACATCGCCAAACCGGTCGACACCGACCAGCTCCTGTCTTTGCTCCGCGTCTGGCTGTATCGCTAGAGCGCGGGTGGGTGATCGATGCAGGATACCGTCCACATACTCCTCGTCGACGACGAGTCGCGGAACCTCGACGCGCTGGAGTCGATCCTCGACAATCCCGCGTATCGCCTGCTGCGCGCCGACAACGCCGAGAGAGCGCTGCGTCTCCTGCTCGAGAACGACGTGGCGGCCATCGTGCTCGACATCAAGATGCCCGGCGTCAGCGGGTTCGAGCTCGCTCAGCTCATCAAGGGGACGAAGAAGTTTCGCCAGATTCCCATCGTGTTTCTGACCGCGTACCTCGTCGACGACAAGGACGTCATCACTGGCTACGGCGCGGGGGCGGTCGACTACCTCACGAAGCCGGTGAATCCGCAGATCCTCCGGCACAAGGTGGCCGTCTTCGCCGACCTTTTCCGGAAGACGCGCGCGCTCGCGGAGCTCAACGAGCACCTCGAAGCGCGCGTGCAGCAGCGCACCGCGGAGCTCGAACATTCCGAGGCCGCGCTGCGCGAGGCCAGCCGACAGAAGGATCTCTTCCTCGCGACGCTCGCCCACGAGCTCCGCAACCCGCTGGCGCCGCTGCGGACCGGGCTCGACCTCCTCCTTTACGCCCCGGACCGGCCGCCGTCCATGGAGCGCTCGCTCGTCGCGATGAACCGGCAGCTCGACCACATGGTGCGGCTCATCGACGACCTCCTCGACGTGGCCCGTATCAGCCGCGGGAAGCTCGACATCCGGAGAGAGCACACCGAGCTCTCCTCGGTCATCGAGCGCGCGATCGAAACGGCGAGTCCGGCGTTCACGCGTCGCAACCAGTCGGTGGTCGTCGAGGCGGAGCGGCCGGTCGCCGCGCTGGTGGACGCGACGCGGATCACGCAAATTGTCGCCAATCTACTGACCAACGCGTCGAAGCACTCGCCGTCGGGCGCGCGGATCCGGATCCGCCTTCGACCCGCCGGAGACACGGCGATCATCGATGTAGTCGACGAGGGCGCCGGCATCCCCGCAGACCAGCTGGTGCGCGTCTTCGACATGTTCACGAAGGTCGATCGGCCCACGCAGACTGCGGACGACGGACTCGGGATCGGCCTCGCGCTGTCGCGGTATCTCGCCCAGCTGCACGGAGGGACGCTGACGGCGGCGAGCCCCGGGGAAGGGATGGGCGCCACGTTCACCCTTTCCCTGCCGACGGGCATCGGGACCGGGGAGGCCTCCGACCCGCGCGCCGGTGCAAGCGCACCGGCGCTCCCGCCGGAAGCTGGCGACGCGGCGGTTGCGCCGCCTCCGAGCTCGCGCGGGGGGTTGAGCGTCGTCGTGGTGGAGGACAACGAGGACTCCGCGGACGTCATGTCGGCATGGCTCGAGCAGCTCGGGCACAGCGTGCGGGTGGCGCACACCGGGCCGGACGGGGTCGCGCTGATCCTCGAAGAACGCCCGGACGTCGTTCTTTGCGACATCGGACTGCCCGGGATGGACGGCGTCGACGTATGCCGGCGCGTGGTGGACGGGATGGCGGTGCCGCCCGTGATGATCGCGCTTACCGGCTGGGGGACCGAATCGGACAGAAAGCGCACGGTGAGCGCCGGGTTTCGTCATCACCTCGTAAAGCCGATCGAACCGGAGAAGCTCCGGAGCGTCCTCGAGGCCGTTCCGGGCCGTACGCAATAAGCGTCGGCCAAGCCCTGCGTCCGGCGGCGCGCGCCGCTTCCGACCGAGTTCGAGCTACTTCGAGCAAAGAAAGGTCACGCGGGCAGACTTGGCAGACTTGGCGGACTTGTCGGACCTGTCGGACTTGGCAGACTTGCCAAACGCGCCGGCTGAGCATTGTCGGGCGCGGGCAGATTCAGAAGGACGTTGACCCATTTTGGGATTGGGGTTTATCTGACTGTCCCCGCGCATGCCCACTCTCCGCCAAAAGCTCAACGAGCTCGCCACGTCGTTTGCGTCCGATGTGCTCGTCGCCATTCGAGGCGCTCCGCTCGAACACCTGATCGGGTCGTCGACCGCCAACGGTCGTCGTCTCGTCGCCGCCGAGGCTGGTGGTCAGCGAGGTCGCGGGGCTCGCGGCGCTGCGGGCGATGGCGCGCACGCTGCGCCCAGGGCTCGCCGCGTCCGGGGCGGCAGGCTCGCCCGCCGATCGTCGGGCGACATCGCGCACGTGATCGACAGCATCGTCGGTCTCCTGCACCAGAACCCGCGTGGACTGCGCGCCGAGCAGATTCGAAGCAAGCTCGGGCTCGAGGCGAAGGAGCTTCCGCGTCCTCTCCGTGCGGGCCTCGAGGCGGGGAAGCTGACGAAGGTCGGCGAGAAGCGCGCGACGACGTATTTCGTAAAGGGTGCGGCGGGAGCAGGATCCGCGGGCACGCCGGTGGCGACCGGGCGCGGCGTCGGCCAGGCTCGCCGTACGGTGCGAAGACACCCCGCGCAAGCCAAGAGGGCGAAGCCGTCTCGACCCGCAAGGGCCGGCCGGGCCAAGTCCGCCTCGCGGCCGCAGCGAAAGCGCGGCAGAGGAGGCCGAGGAGGCCGAGGAGGCAAGCGAGCCCGCCGCGGGCGTGCGTCGGAGTGACGGTAGTCGTGGTATTGTTCGAGGAGGCGGCCAGGCCGCTTGGCGCGGGGGACCGTGCCGTGGTAGACCCCGCCGGCAAACGTTTCGGAGAGATTTGATGCCCAGCGATGCGATCCAGTGCAAGCCTCTCGAGGTCGTCGTCAGCGACCGCGGAATCGAGCGCGCGATCAAGATGCTCAAGCGAAAGCTCGCTTCCGAAGGCGTGCTTCGCGAGCTGAAGATGCGGCGCCATTACATGAAGCCGAGCGTCAAGCGCCGCAAGAAGCAGGCGGAGGCGGCTCGCCGTCGCCGCAAGCGCGCCAAGGTCGAGGCAATCGCGCAGAAGGCCTGAGCCAGCGCAGGCTCGGCCCTCCCGCTGACCCAAAGGGGGCGGCGACGTGCTAACGCCGTACCGGCCGTGACGACGCGCGAGTCCAGCTTGTCGCGCTACGGGTCGAGCACCCGCGCCGCGCCGGTACCGATTTTCTATCCGGCGCGACCGCCGGTCGATCAGGTCGGCGTGGAGGAGCGCGCCGCATCCCTCGCGAAGCGCTCGCTCAAGAAGGCGTCGAAGGTCGCCGCGCTGCGGCTGGCCGTGCGCATGATGGATTTGACCACGCTCGAGGGAAAGGACACGCCTGGAAAGGTGCGGGCCTTGTCCCGCAAGGCGGCGGCTCCTCTCGCGACCGACGCGACGCTCGGCTTTTGCGCGGCGATTTGCGTCTATCCCAACCTGGTGCCCGTCGCGAAGCGCGCGCTCGCCGGCACCACGGTCAAGGTGGCCAGCGTGGCTACCGCGTTCCCGAGCGGGCAGTCGCCCCTCGACGTGAAGCTCGCGGACGTACGCCGCGCCGTCGAGCTCGGGGCCGACGAGATCGACATGGTCATCGATCGCGGCGCCATGCTGGCGGGAGAGTACACGCGCGTCTTCGAGGAGATTGCGGCCACGAAGGAGGCCTGCGCGGGGGCTCACCTCAAGGTGATCCTCGAGACGGGGGAACTCGGGGCGTACGACGTCGTGCGAAGGGCGAGCGAGATCGCGATCGCAGCGGGAGCCGATTTCATCAAGACATCCACGGGCAAGATCTCCCCGGCCGCGACGCCGGCGGTCACCCTTGTCATGCTCGAGGCCATCCGCGACACGTACGTGGCGACCGGGCGGCGGATCGGGATGAAACCCGCCGGCGGGGTGCGCACGGCCAAGCAGGCCATCCACTACCTGGTGCTCGTCAAAGAGACGCTGGGCGACGCGTGGCTCACGCCGGAACTTTTCCGCTTTGGCGCGAGCGCTCTGCTAAACGACGTGCTCATGCAGCTCGAGAAGGAGCGTACCGGCGTATACCAGGCGGCCGAAGACTTCTCGAAGGACTAGCCGAGCGCGAGCGAGGCTGTGTGCCCGTGTTATTGAACACAGGCACCTAGCCGAGCGCGAGCGAGGCTGTGTGCCCGTGTTATTCAACACAGGCACCTAGCGGCACTCCATGGGCGGAGAAATCACGAAACGCAAGAGGAGCCAGGATCTCGCGGCGCCCGGCGGCACGTCTCCGGCTTCGCCGGAGCGTGGTCGAAACCTGGAAACCAACGGCGTGCTCGAATACGCGCCGGCGCCGGAGGCGATCGATCACGTACGGATCGCGCCGCGTCAGGACCTCTTCATCGCCGGGACATGGCGCGAACCGCGGGCCGGCAAGTACACGGCCGCCATCAGCCCGAGCACGGAGGAGCAGCTCGCCGAGATCGCCGAGGCGGACGAGCGCGACGTCGACGACGCCGTGCGGGCCGCGCAGCGCGCGCACGAGAAGTACTGGTCCAAGAGCCGGCCCGCAGAGCGCGCAAAGTACCTGTTCCGGGTGGCCCGGGCGATTCAGGAGAAGGCGCGCGAGCTCGCCATCGTCGAATCGATGAACGGGGGCAAGCCGATCAAGGAGTCGCGCGACGTCGACGTCCCGCTCGCCGCGGCGCACTTTTTCTATCACGCCGGGTGGGCCGACAAGCTCGACCTCGCGTTCGCCGGTCGCGCCTGGCGCCCGCTCGGCGTCGCCGGGCAGATCATTCCTTGGAACTTCCCGCTTCTCATGGCGGCGTGGAAGGTCGCTCCTGCGCTCGCGTGCGGCAATACGGTCGTCCTCAAGCCGGCGGAGACGACACCGCTCACGGCGCTGCTCCTCGCGCGGATCGTCGAAGAGGCGGAGCTCCCTCCCGGGGTCGTGAACGTCGTCACCGGCGCGGGGGCGACGGGCGCAGCGGTGGCAGCGCACCCCGGCGTCCGCAAGGTCGCGTTCACTGGGTCGACGGAGGTGGGCAAGCGCCTGCAGCACGCGGTCGCCGGCACGAAGAAGCGGCTCACGCTGGAGCTCGGGGGAAAGGCGGCGAACATCGTCTTCGCGGATGCGCCAGTCGATCAGGCGATCGAGGGGATCGTCAACGGCATCTACTTCAACCAGGGCCACGTGTGCTGCGCGGGCTCGCGTCTGCTCGTCGAGGAGAGCGCGCACGATCTCGTCGTCCGCAAGCTCAAGGACCGTATGGCGCTCTTGCGCGTCGGGGATCCGCTCGACAAGAACACCGACGTCGGCGCGATTCATTCGCTGCCGCAGCTGCGGAAGATCGAAGAGCTCGTCGCCTCCGGCGAGAAGGAGGGGGCAGACCGCTTCAGCGTGTCCTGCGCGCTGCCGCGGGCCGGCTACTGGTTCCCGCCGACGCTGTTCACGGGGGTGGCGCAGTCGACGCGGATCGCGCGCGAGGAGATCTTCGGTCCCGTCCTCTCCGTGCTCACCTTTCGCACGCCGGAGGAGGCCGTCGAGAAGGCGAATGGCACGATGTACGGGCTGTCGGCGGGCGTCTGGACCGACAAGGGGGCGAAGCTCTTCTGGATGGCGCAGCGCCTCAAGGCGGGCGTCGTCTGGGGCAACACGTACAACAAGTTCGACCCGGCGGCGGCGTTCGGCGGCTACAAGGAGAGCGGGTTCGGGCGCGAGGGCGGCCGGCAGGGTCTCTCGGCCTACGTGGAGCTGTCGTGAGCGCGCGGCGTTCTCCGGGGGCCACGAGGGTACGGGTGGCCAAGGCTTACAAGATGTTCGTCGGTGGCTCGTTCGTCCGGTCGGAGAGCGGCCGCTACGTCCAGGTGCGGGGTTCGCCCGCGGAGAGCGCCGACCCGCAGGTCGTGAACGTCCCGCGCGGATCTCGCAAGGACGCGCGCGACGCCGTGGTCGCGGCACGCGCGGCGGCGGACGGGTGGGCAGCGCGCACGGCGTACAACCGCGGACAGATCCTCTACCGGCTGGCGGAGGTGATGGAGTCTCGCGCGGGTGAGCTCCGCGCGTCGCTCGTCCGCGCGGGGGTGCCCACGCGCGACGCGTCGCGTGAGGTCGACGTCGCCGTCGATCGCGCGGTCTACTACGCCGGGTTCTGCGATAAGTTCCAGGCGCTCCTCGCGTCGCACAACCCGGTCTCCGGCCCGCACTTCGGCTTCAGCCTGGTCGAGCCGATGGGGGTGGTCGCCGTCGTCGCGCCGGCGCGCCCGGCGCTCCTCGGGTTGGTCTCGGCGGTGCTTCCGGTGGTCGCCGGCGGCAACGTGTGCGTTGTCGTGGCCGGCGCCGACGATCCCCGGACGGCGGTCCTCTGGTGCGAGTGCCTCGCGACGAGCGACGTTCCTGGTGGAGTCGTCAACGTGCTCACGGGAGAGGCTGCCGAGATCGCGCCCCACCTCGCGAAGCACCGCGAGGTCGCGGCCCTGGACGCGTGGAGCGCGGACCGGGCGCTCCTGGTCGCGCTCGAGCGCGACGCGAGCGGCAGCGTGAAGCGCGTGCGAACCCACGACGAAACGGCGGCCTCGCGCATCGCATCCGACGCGGGGCAGGGGCTCGGCTTCATCGAGACCTTCCTCGAGACGAAGACCGTTTGGCACCCGGTAGGGACATGACCCAGAGGAGAGGACCCATGGCCAGCAGCGTGCACGATTTCACAGTCAAGACGATCGACGGCGCGGACAAGAACCTGGGCGACTACGCGGGGCAGGTGCTGCTCGTCGTCAACGTCGCCTCGGCGTGCGGCTACACGCCGCAGTATGCCCCGCTCGAGCAGTTGCACCGCGAGTACGGAAAAAAGGGGCTGCACGTCCTCGGCTTCCCGTGCAACGACTTCGGCGCGCAGGAGCCCGGGAGCGAAGCGGACATCCGCTCGTTCTGCGAGACGAAATACGGCGTCACCTTCGAGATGTTCTCCAAGGTGAAGGTCAAGGGCGACGGCACGGCGCCGCTCTTCGAGTTCCTCCAGAGCGACAAGACGTTCGGCGGGCCGATTCCATGGAACTTTTCGAAGTTCGTCATCGGCAAGGACGGGCAAATCGTCGCGCGCTTTCCGCACAAAGTGGACCCGATGTCCGGCGAAGTTCGCGACGCCATCGCGAAGGCGCTCGCGTCGTAGTCCCGCTCGGGGCGCGCGCTACGCACGCCTCGCCGCGACGGTCGCCTCTTCCAGCGTGAACGCGCCGTCGTAGAGCGCCCGTCCGACGACGCACGCGGCGATCCCGCGTGCAGCGAGGGTGCGCAAGTCCTCGAGCGAGCCGACGCCTCCCGACGCGATGACCGGAACGCGCGTGCACGCGGCGATTTCCGCGGTTGCGTCGACGTTCGGGCCCGACCGCGTGCCATCCCGCGACACGTCCGTGTAGAGGATGCCCGCGAGCGGCAGGTCCGACAGATCGCGCACGAGGTCGATCGCGCGGACGCGCGTAGGGCGGGTCCAGCCGTCGACCGCGACGAAGCCGTCCCGGGCATCGACCGCGACGACGACCACGTCCGGGTGCTCGGCGGCCAGCGAGCGCACCATCGAGGGATCGCCGACGGCTGCCGATCCGAGGACGACGCGAGACGCCCCGAGCCTGCGGTACGCCTCGAAGGTATCGCGGCTCCTCACGCCGCCGCCCACCTCGACGCCCGGCCCGAACGCCTCGACGATGCCGCGCACGACGTCTTGCTGGACGGGGCGCCCCTCGCGCGCGCCTTCCAGATCGACGACGTGAAGGAGCGGCGCCTGCCCGCGCCACGCTCGCGCGCGCGCGGCCGGGAAGTCGTCGTAGACGGTGACGGCGTCGTATTGCCCTTTGTGCAGGCGAACGGCCTTTCCGCCGAGGAGGTCAATCGCCGGGATGACGATCACGATGAAAGGAACCTTTCGAGCAACGCGAGTCCTGCGTGCTGGCTCTTCTCGGGGTGAAACTGGCAGGCGAACACGTTTCCGTACGCCACCGCGCAGACGAAGCGCTGGCCGTACGTCGTCTCCCCGGCCACGATGCCGGCGTCTTCCGGTACGACGACAAAGCTGTGGACGAAGTAAAAGTGCTGCGCCGCGCCCTCCACGAGAAGCCCCCGGTTTCCGGGGGCGGGCTCGGCGGTGTTCCAGCCCATGTGCGGAATCTTCAGCGGCTCGCCATGGGTGGGGTCGGTGCCGCCACGCAGCTTCACGACGCGACCCTTGAGCACCCCGAGTCCCGCTGCGCCCACCTCTTCTTCGCTCGTTTCGAAGAGCACCTGCAGTCCCAGACAGATGCCCAGGTACGGCCGCTGCGCGTCGAGGTGGGCGCGCACGGCTTCGCCCAGCTCCCCGCGCAAGGCTCCCGCGCAGTCGCGGAACCCGCCCTGGCCGGGCATGACCAGCCGATCGGCCGCGCGCACGCGAGCGGGCTCACGCGTCACCTGGACGTCTACCGGCCGGCCGCGAGCCGCTTCGCGCAGCGCCCGCTCGACGCTCCGAAGGTTCCCGAGCCCCACATCGCATACGACTATCCGCACGTTTTCCGCATACCATGCCGCGGCATACCCACACCACGCCCGCCCCCCGGCGCGCTCGCCCTACGGGAAAATCGAACCTGGATTCTCGGGCGTCAGGCGTGGTAATCCGGCATGCACGTAAAAAAAGCGTGACGACCCCGCGCGATGCTGCCCGGCCCCCCGGCCGCACGCTCTCTAGGCGCGAGGTGGTCCGCGGCGCCAGTCGGCGCAACGTACAACGGCACCGTTGGGGTGGGGCGCAAAGGTCTGCAGGAGGAAGAACGACAATGACTCGCAAGTTCTGGCGACGAATTTCCTGGCCGGTTGTCTTCGCGGGGCTCACCGCCCCCTTTGCGGTCAACTGTGGCGGTTCCATGCCGGGCGGCGGTCTCCCCGGTGGAAGCAGCTTGCCGGGCGTGGGCGGCAACTGCCCCGACACGTCGAAGGTCGAGGCGATCGAGTCGTTCGACTTCGGCAAGGAGTTCAACCTGAAGGCCGACGTCGCCGCCAAGATCAAGGCGGGCGTTGGCGCGGCGGCCGAAATGCAGGCGCTCAATGCGAAGATCGACGCCGACCTGACCACCGCGTGCGGGAACCTCGCGAAGGATCTGGGCGACAACGGCTCGTACAAGAACGCTCAGGACGCCTGCCACGCGGCGATGAAGGTCATGGGCGAAGTGAAGGCGAAGCTCGGGGCCAACGCGAAGATCGCGCTCGACGTCGCCGAGCCGCACTGCGGCGTCGACGTGAACGCGTATGCAGACTGCGCCGGCCACTGCGACGCGACGGTGAAGCCGGGCTCCGCCGAGGTGAAGTGCGAAGGCGGCAAGCTTCAGGGTACATGCACCGGCTCCTGCGAGGGCGAGTGCGAGGCGAGCGCGGCCGCGGCCTGCTCCGGCGAGTGCAGCGGCTCGTGCGACGCAGACATCAAGGGCTCGTGCTCGGGCAACTGCGTCGGCAAGTGCGACGGCAAGGCGACGCCCGCCGGTTCCGGCGCGTCCTGCGGCGGTACGTGCGAGGGCAAGTGCACGGGCAACGTGCACGCCGAGTGCAAGGGCAAGTGCGGCGGCCAGTGCCACATGAAGGCGGCGGCGTCGTGTCAGGGGACGTGCACCGGCAAGTGCTCGGTCGCGATGCAGGCTCCGAAGTGCACCGGCAAGGTGGAGCCGCCGCAGATGAGCGCCGAGTGCAAGGCGAAGTGCGACGCGAAGGTGCAGGCGCACGCCGAGTGCACGCCGCCGCACATCGCGCTGCGCATCAGCGGCGCGGCCGACGCGAAGGTCGAGGCCCAGTTCCGCGCGGCCATCGAGAAGAACCTCCCTGCCATCCTCACCGTCGCCATCGGCACGGGCAAGCACATCGAGGAGCTCGAGGGCAGCATGAAGGTCGTCGTCGACGGCGTACAGGCGTCCGTCCAGGGCGCCGGCGACGCGATGACGGTCGCGAAGCTGAGCGGTTGCGTGCTCGCGCCGGTGAAAGGCGCGATGGACGCGGTCGCCAAGGTACAGGCCAACGTGAAGGTGTCCGTTAGCGTGCAGGCGAGCGCCTCGGCCAGCGGCAGCGCAAAGGCCGGCTGATCGAGCCCTGGCGCCTGGCCAGCAGGCACGAGTAGCGCGTAGAGGCGGTCCGCGAGGGCCGCCTCTCGCGTTTTGTGGTCCCCGCGCTCTTACGCGACGAGGACGGTGCCGACGCTGCCGGGCTCGGCGACCTCGCCGGCGAGCTGGCCGCGTTCGAGGCGACCGACGATGTGAACGGCACGGACGCCCTCGGCGATCGAGACGAACGACTCCTCGAGCTTCGGGATCATCCCCTTGGTCACGACGCCCTCGGCGATCGCGCGCTTTCCGTCGGCGACGGTGAGGCGGGGAATGCGAGAGGCCGCGTCGCTGACGTCGCGCAGCACGCCGGCGACGTCGCTGACGAGGACGAGGGCCTTGGCGTCCAGGCCGATCGCGAGCCGGTTGGCCACGACGTCCGCGTTGATGTTGTACACATTGCCTCGCTCGTCCGCGCCCAGGCACGCGATCACAGGCACGTATCCGGCGCCGGCGAGCAACGCGAGCAGATCCCGGTTGACGCCGGTCACGTCTCCCACGTGGCCGAAGTCGATCGGTTCGGGCCCCGCGCCGGTCACGACCCGCGGCGGACGCTTGACCGCGCCTACGACGAGGCCGCTCGCGCCGTGGAGCCCGACGGGTCGCGCGCCCGCGGCGACGAGCGCCGCGCATGCGTCGACGTTCACCTTCCCCGCGACGGCCATCTTCATCACCTCGAGCGTCTCGCCGTCGGTGATTCGCCGCCCCGCCACGATCTTCGGCGTCTGGCCGAGCTTCTTCTGCAGCTCGGTCGCCTGCGGTCCGCCGCCGTGGACGATGACCACTCGCTCACCGCGCTGCCCCATCGCCGCTACGTCCGACGCTATGGCGGCC
>CALKVG010000375.1 GCA_937998045.1 uncultured Myxococcales bacterium | reverse complement strand
CCATGGGCCCGTCGAAGCACGACGCGGGGCCCGGCCCGGGCAAGGGGAACGGCAACAAAGGCTGAACGCTGCGCGCTCGCGCTCACCAGGTCATCAGCGGTGCGGCGACCTGGCCCGGCGGGATGTCCCCCTTTGGCGCCGAGCTGGGGTGCGCGAGAACGACGATCGCCGTCGCGATGCCCCCCGCCGCGATGACGCCCACGCCCGTCCAGAACCACCACTCCGAGGTGAGCGAGGCGCCCTCCTCGCGCCTTTGCGGCACGCTCTTCGTCGCGATCTCGGGAACCAGCACGGCGTCGACCCGCGTCTCCTTCCCCGCGGTGAGCGCGACGTCTTCGGCGAACGGCTGATAGCCGTCCGCGAGGATCTCGACGTGCGCCTCTCCCGGCATCGCCGGGATCGCATCGGCAAGCGGCGTCGTACCCTGGAGCTCCCCCCGTACGAGCACGCGAGCGCCCGGGACCGCGCACTGGACCACGACACGCGCCAGGCGCCCGCGCACGCCGTCGATGAGGTCGTCGAGCCGAACCACGCGCGCCTTGAGGTCGGGCGGGGCGACCGCGGCGAATCGCTCGAAATAGGCCAGGGCGTGCGGGTAGTCGCCGAGGCGCTCGTAGGCGTTTCCGATGTTGTAAAGGAGCGCCGGACTGGGGGAGAGCTTGTACGACGCGCGATACTTGGCGACCGCGGCCGCGAACGCGCCCTGATCCATGGCTGCGTCGGCGCGCGCTCTGAGCTCCGTCGCCGACGTTTCGTCGGCGCGGGCGAGGCTCGACGGCGGCGCCGCCACATGCAGCGCCAGCGTCGCGGCCGCGACGCGCGTCCTAAAGGTAAAGCGGCCTGTCGATGGGCGCATGCGCGGGAACGTTGCGTCCGCGCGGCACCGGCGGGCTCGCCGTGGTCGCGCGGGACGTGGGAGAAGGAGGTCCGGGTGGCGAGGCGGGACGAGCCCGCGCGAGGGCGGCCAGCCCCGCTTCGTGCGAGACGCTCTCCGGTGACGCCGCGGTCTCGCCCGGCCCCCGTCCGGCGGCGGAGCGTTCGGGGGTCGCGTCGACCAGCTCTTCGGCGGTACGGGGAACCGCCCGCGGCTTCGCGCCAGGGGGCGACGTGGGACCCGATCGATCGGCGCGCGCGGAGTCGGGAGCGACGGTCCCCCGGTTCGCCGGTGAGGGCCGCACGTCCTCGAGCGGCTGCACCGTCGTGCGATGCATGCCGAGCACGGCGCCGGCGGCCACGGCGAAGCCGATCGTGACGGTCCCGAAGAACGTCCGCGTCGCCGACCACTTGGGCTCCTCGCGCCTTATCCGTCGCTTCGTCGTTCGCGACGTGGGCAGCCTGAGCAGATCCGATGCGTCGCTGGCGTACGCGCCCGCGGGGGCCCGCGCCATCGCCGAGCTCGCGATCTCGAAGGCCTCTTGAGAGGGCCGGAGCGAGAACGGCCCCGCGATTCCCTCCGCGGACGCGAACGGCATGAGGGCGGCCGCAAAGGCTTCGGCGGTGGGAAAGCGATGGTCGGGCGACTTGGCGAGCGCCGTCATGATCGCGAGCTCCAGGCCCTCGGAGACTTCCGGACGGACCTCGCGGGGCCGCGGCGTCGCGTCCGCGACGATGGCCGCGATCGCCGCCGTCGTCGTGCCCAGAAATGGCGGCGAGCCGGTGACGAGCTCGTACAGGATGACGCCCAGCGACCAGATGTCCGCCCTCCCGTCGACGTCCTTCGAGGAGCGGACTTGCTCGGGGGACATGTAGAGCGGGGTGCCGAGGGTGACCGTCGCCGTGGTGACCGACGGCTCGTCCCGCGCCAGCTTCGAGATCCCGAAGTCGAGCACCTTGACGACGCGGACCCCTGCCTCCTCGGCGAGAAATAGGTTCGACGGTTTCAGATCCCTGTGGACGATCCCGGCCTTGTGCGCCTCGGCGATCGCGGCGCAAGCCTGCAGCGTCCAATCGACGGCCTCGGAGATGGGCAGCGCCCCGCGCGCCTGAAGCTCCATCTCCATGTCCCGGCCCTGGAGCAGCTCCATGACCATGTACGGCCGCCCGAACGCGTCCGCGTCGACATCCATGACATGGGCGACGTGCGGCCCGCGCATCCGGCAGATCGCGCGCGCTTCGCGGTCGAAGCGCTCGAGAGCGTCCGGCAACGCGAGCACGTCCGGGCGCAGCCATTTGATCGCGACCCGCTGCATCAAGCGCAGGTGCTCGGCCTCGAACACGATGCCCATCCCGCCCTCGCCGAGCAGCCTCGAAAGGCGGTACTTGCCGCCGACGACGTCCCCGACCTGCGGCGCAGGCGGCGTGGCTGCTTCTGCCTCCTCGAAAACGACTGAGCTCGACTCACGCATGGGCTTGGGTGGCTGCGGCTTGCCTTCCCGCTCGATGCATCGAGCGTGCACGGTCGGGGCTACGTGACCTTGGCGGCGAGATCGCGTGCCGTGGCCGCGCGCGGTCCACGCGGCGTGCATGCGCGATGTCACACGTTGACGCCACCCTGGAGCGAGGGCCGAATCGATCCTGTGTCAGCGGCGCTCGGTGTCAGCGGCGCTCGCTAATCCACGCCGCAAGCTCGCGGCCAATCCAGGCTTTCATCCCGATCAGCGCCGCGCCCGCTACCTCCAGCGCCGTGGCTGCCGACGTGGCCGCGTGCGTCGAGACGTCCACGCGCAGCAGCGCGCTGAGGCCAAAGAGCCCGACGACGATCGCGCACACGAAGCCGTCGAGTCCGCATACACCCGACTCACCGAGCTGGGCGAAGATCACCCAGTCGAGGAGCGCGAACACCGTGTACCAGGTCCCTGCGGCGACCCCCGCGACGACGGTCCAGAAGGCCATCGAAGCGAGCATGCCCGGCTGGCCGGTGGCGAGCACGTCCAGCGCGGTCGCGAGCCCCAGCAGCCCGAGCGCCCCGGGCCCGACGAAGGCGTACGCGCCGCCCACGGCACAACGGATTCGTCGGCTCCGCTCCATGCCAGGCGCGTTTCGCAAGCTGCGTGCCTCCGTCCGGCGGCGGCGCTTCGGCCGCAGCTCACTTCACGGCCGCATGCCGTGCTGATCGCGCTCGGGGGGATCCGGCCCGGAGACGTCCGGCTCGTCGTGGTGGCGTGCGTAACCTGCCTCGACCTTCGCGTGATAGAGCGACATCATCGCCAGCGCGAGCTGCCGCATGGCCTTCATATCGAGCGCGTCTTCGAGGCGCGGGAAGAGCCCCTCCTCTTCTTCCTCGGCGTGCACCTCGACGGCGCTCCGCAGCTCGCCGATTACCCTGGCGAACGCATCGCCCTCGACGGGCGCGTCCAGCGTCTCGTCGAGGAGCCGCATCGCCTGCGCGTGCCGCGCCCTGCTCGAGCGCACCCACCCGTCTTCCTTGAGGGCTGCACTCGCGGCCGGGTAGAAGACCTGCTCCTCGACGGCGATGTGCGCCACGAGGTCTCCCGCGAGCTGGGGCAAAAGCGACTCGCGCATCCGCGCGCTCCCTCGTTCGACGGCTTCGCAGAGCTGCTGGAGGTTGCGGTGCTGTCGCTCGAGGAGGGTCGTGGCTTTCATGGCGGTTCTGGTGCCGGTATCCCCCCGCCCGACTGCCCAAGCATGGCGCATGCCGCGGTCCGGACCGATGTCGCGCTGGCAGACTCGACGCGCGTGCGCGTCACCGGGTGTGGGCCTGGAACGGGGTCGCGTCGTGCCCGAAGGCCGCCACGTCGAGCGTCGGAGCGCCGTCGTAGACGATCGACCCGTCGGGCGTGCCGTTCATGCGCTCGGCGACCGTTCGAACGCCGGGGCCATTGGTCGGATTCGTGGGTTGGGGCGGTACCTTCGGCTGCTCGGGCTCGTGGCAAGCGGCGAGCCCCGCCACGATGACCAGACTCAAGCAGATGCGTGATCGCATGCTTCACCTCGCGGACGAGCGCTCGCGCGACGTCAGCCGTTCGATGACTTCGTCGATCGCGAGGCGGCCCTCGCGGTGCCAGAGTTCGTTCGCGACGTAACCCGCCGCGGCAGCGAAGAGCAGCCGCCCCAGGCGAGACAGAAAGACACCGCCGAGGACGGCGCCGACGGCCGTTGCCGCGCCGACCGCGACGAGCGGCTGGCTTCGCACCAGCCCCCTGACGCGTTCGCGAATCAAGGCCTCCTCGGATTCCACCGGGTCGCCTGCCCGCGGTTCTCTCGCTTCCATGGCGCCACGCGCCGATGCACGACACGCGCCGCCCTCGGCACGGCGTACGCATCGCCCCGCTACCGGCAGGATTCGATGGCACATGCGATCTGGACCGGGGCGATAACGTTTGGTCTCGTGACGATTCCGGTGAAGCTCTTTCCGGCCGTTCGGGGCCACGAGCTTCATTTCAACTATCTGCACAAGGACGACCTCGGGCGCATCCGGTACGAGCGCGTCTGCACGGTGTGCGGCAAGAAGGTCGGCTGGGCCGACGTCGTCCGGGGATTCCCGTACAGCAAGGACGACTACGTCGTCGTCAGCGACGAGGACCTGAAGAAGGCCAGCCCGGAGGCCACGCAGTCGGTCGACATCGTCGAGTTCGTCCAGCTCGGAGAGATCGATCCCATCTACTACGACACGGCGTACTACCTCGAGCCCGAGAGGAAGGGGCGCCACGCCTACGCCCTTCTGCGCGAGGCTCTCAAGGAGGAGAAGAAGGTCGGTATCGCGCGGGTGGTGATACGCACGCGCGAGCACCTGGCTGCGGTGAAGCCCGACGGGAAGGCGCTGGTGCTCGAGATGATGCACTGGGCGGACGAGGTAGCTCCCGCGACCGACCTCGACGTTCCCGAGGAAGCGAAGGTCTCCGCCCAGGAGATGAAGATGGCCAGGATGCTCATGGACGCGATGAGCGGGAAGTTCGATCCCGAGGAGTTCAAGGACCGGTACACGGGAGACCTGATGGCGCTCATCGAGGCCCGGGCCCAGGGCCGTCGCGAGCCCAGGGCGAAGGGCAAGCCTCAGGTCGCGACCAACGTCCTCGATCTGGCTCACGTGCTCGAGAAGAGCATCGCTGCGCAGAAGCGCGGGCGTGCGGGCGCACCCGCCACGGGGCGGCGGCCGCGAGGGCCGAAGCATGCGGCGTGAGATCGTGAGCCACGCGCGGCGTGAGCTCCTCGTCGAGCTGCGGAGCGAGGCCGCCGTCTGCCGCGCGTGCCCTCTCTGGGAGCGAGCGACGCAGACCGTCTTCGGCGAGGGCTCGCCCGACGCCGTGGCCATGCTGATCGGCGAGCAGCCCGGCGACGTGGAAGATCGCGAGGGCGCACCCTTCGTCGGCCCAGCCGGTCGCGTCCTCGACGCGGGCCTGCAGCGCGCAGGGATCGATCGATCCGCGACGTACGTGACGAACGTCGTCAAGCACTTCAAGTGGGAGCCGCGCGGCAAACGACGCCTGCATTCGAAACCCAACCAGGCGGAGATCGAAGCCTGCCGGCGCTGGCTCGACGCCGAGATCGCGGCCGTGCGACCGCGCGTCATCGTCTGCCTCGGATCGACCGCCGCTCAGGCGCTGCTCGGTCGCGATTTCCGAGTCACCCGCGAGCGGGGAAAGCCCATCCCCTCTACGCTCGCGCCGTTCGTCGTCGCGACCGTACACCCCTCGTCGATCCTCCGCGCTCCGGACGAGGAGTCGCGCCGTCGCGAGATGGACGCTTTCGCCGAGGATCTCGCGCGCGTCGCGGATCTGCTCCGCTGACCTCCGCGCGACTCGGCCGGCGCGCGCTTCACGCTCGCGTCGCTCTGCGGCACGCGCGGTGCACACGAAGAGTTCTTAGAAAGGAAGGGCCACCATGTTGCACTGGGCAGCCGTCTTCTTCGTGATTGCGATCGTGGCCGCGATCTTCGGCTTCGGGGGAATTGCAGCCAGCGCCGCAGGCGTGGCCAAAGTGCTCTTCGTCGTGTTCCTGGTCATGGCGGGCATCTCGCTCTTGCTCGGCCGTCGCGCGGTCGTATGAGGGTCGGGCGATGAGCCAACGCGGCGACCCGCGCGAGCGCTGGCGCTGGGAAGAGGACCAGCGCCAGTGGGGGGAGCGCGATGCGGTCGAGCGCGAGGGCTTCTCGCGCGACGCGGGCGATCCGCGCTGGGGGACCGGCGGGCTCCGCGTCGACGATCGCGCGTACCGCGAGGATCGCGCTTACCGTGCGGCGCGCGAGGACTCATCGGAGCTCGGGTGGGCGCGCGGGGCCGCGCCGCGGCCGACCCCGCCTCGCGCGCCGCCGATCTACGACGAATGGGAGAGCGCGCGCGGCCCGTACGTGGGTATCGGCCCGCGCGGCTACCGTCGAAGCGACGAACGAATCCGGGAAGACGTGTGCGAGCGATTCGCCGAGCACGGGCACCTCGATCCGAGCGACGTCGAGGTCGCCGTCCACGAAGGGGAAGTGCTGCTGACCGGGAGTGTCGCGACGCGCGCGCAGAAGCGCCTGGCGGAGGACATCGCCGACCATGTGTTCGGTGTCTCCGAGGTGCAGAACCATCTCCGCGTGCAGCGGGCGGGGGAACGAGCGCATTTGCCACGGGGCGCGCTCGGCGCGAACGACTTGCCGCGCGCGCACCAGGCCGGCGCAAACCACCGCTGAACGCGGGCGACGCCGGTGCTTGGTTTCGCCCGCCGCTGGCACAGGCGGTGCCTATCGGCTCGCCATCATGACGTGCACCCTGAAGCTCGGACTCCTCCGCGCCCGGATGAAGCTCGGGCTCCTTCGCGCCCGGTCGCAGTACACGAGGCGCAGCTAGCTTCTGGAGTGGGGAGTTGGCGGCCCGTTCTGTGCGAAGGCGTGGAGCCAACCGAATGCGAATCGCCCTCCTCTCGACGTGTGCGGTCACCGTTCCCCCCCGCGCCTACGGCGGCACCGAGCTTGTCATCGCCGAACTGGCGAAGAGCCTCACGCGATCCGGTCACCGAGTGACGGTGTTCGCCACGGGCGACTCCCGACCCGAGGCGGAATTGCGGTGGCATTTCCCCTCGGCGGTGTGGCCCCCCAGCGACACCGTGGAGCTCCGACACGCGGCACATGCATGGCGCTCCATATCTCTCGAGGATCCTCCGTTCGACGTCGTGCACGCCCATCAGGCGCACGCCGTCTCGTTCAGCCTCGTGTGCCCGACGCCCACCGTGCTGACGTTGCACCACGATCGCGTGGACAGCCTGACCGAGTACTATGCGGACTTTCAAAACGTGGCCTACGTGGCGATCTCGCGGCGACAGGCGGAGCTCGTCCCCGAGCTGCCGATCCGCCACGTCGTCCACCACGGCCTCGATCTCGACCGCTACGACGCGGGCGAGGGACGGGGGGGCTGGCTCGCCTTCGTCGGTCGGTTCGCGCCGGAGAAAGGGGCGCACGTCGCGATCGACGCCGCGCTCGCCGCCGGCTTTCCGCTGCGCATGGGCGGCAAGCCCCACTGGGTCAACGAGCGTTACTTCGAGACGGAGGTGCAGCCGCGCCTGCAGCGTGCGGGAGAGCGTGTCCGCTGGCTCGGCGAGGTCGAGTTCGACCAGAAGCGCGAGCTCCTCCAGGGCGCCCGCGCCACGCTCTTCCCGATCCATTGGGAAGAACCATTCGGTCTCGTCATGGTCGAGTCGATGCTCATGGGGACGCCCGTCATCGCCTTCGCGCGCGGTGCGGCCCCCGAGGTCGTCGACGAGGGGGTTACCGGCTTCCTCGTGCGCGACGTCCCCGAGATGGTCGATCGCATCCACCGTGTGGGATCGCTCGACCGCGCGCGCTGCCGCGAGCGCGCGCGAGAGCGGTTCTGCTCCCGCAGGATGGCCCGCGACTACGAGCGGGTGTACGAGGATGCCATCGCGCGCGCTCGTCACCCCCCCCGCGGGCGTGAGCGCCCGTCCAAACTGGAGCTAGTGCGTGCCGCGAACCGCTGACCTGCCCATCGCCGAATCGCTGACGACGGTTACGTCGAACGGCCAAGACACCGAAGCGCCGAGTTCGCTGCTCGAACTGCCCATCGTGGGCGAGATCGAGCGCCTCGTTCGCGCGCGCGGCTCGCTGTTCGTCGTGACGACTCGGCAGGGCGACATCGCGCCGGCCGGGGCTCGCGAGCTCGGCCTCTTCTACCAGGACACGCGATTCCTCTCGCTCTACGAGCTCGAGATCCGCTCGGGGCACGCCGTGCGCCTCAGCGCGGAGACGTCGCACCCGGCGTACAACCAGGTGGACCTGATGCTGAGCGACTCGCGCAGCGAGGAGCTGCTCGACGATCCGAAGAACTTCCTCCACATACGGCGCCGGCAGATGCTCGACGGCGGCTTCATCGAGGAGATCGTCTTCACGAATTTCTTGATGCGCGCGTGCGAAGTGGAGGCGGTCATCCGCTTCCGGAGCGACTTCGCCGACATCTTCGAGGTCCGCGGGGCAAAGCGTCCCCGGCGCGGCATGATGCACAAGCCGCGCGTCGAGGGCAGCACCGTCCTTCTCTCGTATACCGGCGTCTGCGGGACCCAATACGAGACGATAGTTTCGTTCGGGGTTCCGCCCACCGAGCTCGGCGACGACTTCGCGAGCTTCGAGCTGAGCCTCCCGGCGGATCGCACGACGACCATCGAGGTGCGCGTCGTGCCGGTCCTCGCGGGCGTCACCCGGAGCCGCCCGGGTCTGCCGTTCTCCCGCCGTACGGACAGTCTCTGCGACGAGATGCACATGTTCCGCGCGAGCTCGACGCGCTACTCGTGCAACGACGGACTCCTCCAGGAGATGCTCGATCAGTCGATCGCCGACCTGTTCGCGCTGCGACTCGATCTCGGACACCACAAGATGGTCGGCGCCGGCATCCCATGGTTCTGCGCGCCCTTCGGACGCGACGCCCTCATCACGGCCTACGAAGCTCTCACGCTCAACCCCGAGTTCGCGATCGAGACGCTGCGGACGCTCGCCGCATTCCAGGGCAAGAAGGACGACGTCACGAGCGAGGAGGAGCCGGGGAAGATCTTCCACGAGCTGCGATTCGGCGAGATGGCCCGATGCGGCGAGATCCCGCATTCGCCCTACTACGGCAGCATCGACGCGACCCCGCTCTTCGTCATCGTCGCCGAAGCAGCCCACCGGTTCACCAACGACGGCTCGTTCCTCCAGGAGTTGCGACCGGCGATCGAAGCGGCGCTCGGCTGGATCGACGATCGAAGCGAGGACGGGCGAAAGTTCGTGCGATACCAGCGGGCGACCGTGCGCGGCCTCGAGAACCAGGGATGGAAGGATTCGCGCACGGGCGTGTCGTTTCCCGACGGCCGGCGCGCCGAGCCGCCCATCGCGCTCGTCGAGGTGCAGGGCTATTGCGCCGACGCGTACGAGCGCGGTGCACGGATCTTCGCCTGGCTCGGCGAGGAGCAGCTCGCGAGCAAGTACGAGGCCCGCGCGGAGGCGATGCGCGCTCTGATCAACCGGGTCTTCTGGATGCCCGAGGCGAACCGCTACGCCTTCGCCGTCGACGGTCGCGACCGGCTCTTGCCGACGATCGTGTCGAACATCGGGCACCTGCTGTGGTCCGGCGTCGCGCCCTCCGACCGCGCGACCGCGACCGCGCGCACGCTCATGGCGTCGTCGAGCTTCGGCGGCTTCGGCATCCGTACGCTCGCGAGCGATCAGCCCGTGTACAACCCCCTCAGCTACCACAACGGAACTGTGTGGCCGCACGACAACGCGCTCATCGTCCGCGGCTTTGCCCGATACGGGCTCCGCTACGAGATGATGAAGGCCTTCGACGGGCTCTACGCGGCGATGGGGTTCTGCCGCGACCGCCGACTCCCTGAACTCTACTGCGGCATCGGCAAGCGGAGTGGTCCGCTGGTGCGCTATCCGGTGGCGTGCAGTCCGCAGGCGTGGGCGAGCGCCGCGCCGCTGTCGCTGCTCCAGTCGATCCTGGGCATTCGCGCGGACGCCCCGCGCGGGCGGCTGATCGTGCGAAACCCGGACCTGCCGAAGCCCGTCAGGCACCTGGAGCTGCACGGGATGCGCATCGGAAGCTCGATCGTGAGCATGAGGTTTCGCAGGGTCGGCTCGCGATGCCACGTCGACAAGCTGGACGTGGCCGGCGGCGCACTGAAGACGGAAATCGAGATCGACTGACGGCGCGCAGCCCCTTCGCCGTCGTCGTCAGCCGCAGGCACGACGACGATGGGCGGAGGTAGTGTCCCGAGCGTCGGGCCCGAGGGCGACCGCGACTCGGGACGCTGATATACTGCGCACCTGACCGATGGTGAGCGTCGCTCCTCAAGAGCTGCCTTCGCAGATCGGGCGCTATCTCATGTTCCGAGCGTTCGCACTGGGCGGCATGGCGAGCGTCCATCTGGGGCGCCTCACCGGGCCTGCGGGCTTCTCGCGCGTCGTGGCGCTCAAGCTGCTGCACCCCGTCTACGCAGCAAAGCGGGAATATTACACGATGCTCCTCGACGAGGCGCGCCTCTCGTCGCGCATCGCGCACCCCAACGTCGTTCAGACGCTCGACGTCGTGCAGGACGGGGCGAAGCTCTGCATCGTCATGGAGTACGTGCACGGCGTATCTCTCGCCGGCGCGATCAACGGCGTGGTCAAGCTCCGCGAGCGCGTGCCGCCGCCCATCGCGGCGTCGATCCTCGTCGGGGTTCTCCATGGCCTCCACGCGGCTCACGAGGCGCGCGGTGAGGACGGCACGCCGCTGGGCATCGTTCACCGCGACATCTCGCCCCAGAACATCGTCGTCGGTGTGGACGGCGTCGCGCGGGTCCTCGACTTCGGCGTGGCAAAGGCCTTGCGAAAGGAGCAGGTGACGCGCGAGGGGCACGTGAAGGGCAAGATCGCGTACATGGCGCCCGAGCAGCTGAGCGGAGCCCCGGTCACGCGTCAGGCCGACGTTCGCGCCGCCGGCGTGGTGCTCTGGGAGACGCTCGCGTGCGCTCGGCTCTTCGACGACGAGAACGAGGCTCGCCTCATCGCGCGGGTGCTCGGGGAGGAGGTCCCCCCGCCCAGCCGCGTCGCGCCCGACATTCCGGCCGGGCTCGACGACGTCGTCCTGCGGGCGACGGCGTTCGACAAGCGGGCTCGGTTCGGGACGGCAGCCGAGATGGCCGAGGCACTCGCCGCGGTCGTTCCGCCGGCCTCGCCTCCGGAGGTTGCCGCCTGGGTCGAACGGGTGGCGGGCGATCAGCTCGACGTGCGCGCGAAGCTGGTCCGTGACGCGGAGGCATTCGCCGGAACGCCGCCGGGAGCCGCCGCGCGAACTCCTGGCGCGGCGCCGGGTGCGGAGACGGATGGGCCGGCGGCGAGTCCGGACACGTCGGCGGTCTTCACGGGAGGAACGTTGCCGGCCGCCCGCAGCGTGCGCGCTCGACGTGCCGCCTTCGGGGCGGCCGTCGCCCTGGGGGTGGCCGCTGCTGCCGTTGCGCTCGTAGGCTTTGCACGCCGGCCCCCGTCGAGCGCACAAAACTCGTGGCCGACCGGCGTACCTCCTGCGGTGCCGACGCAAACGCAGACAGAGAGCTCGCCTCCCGATCCGTTCCTCGCGGCCGGTACGGTATCCTCGCAGGCAACCGATGGTCACCCCGAAGACACCGGTGGTAGCGCGAGCGGCAATGGGGCGGGAGCGCACGGGGCGAGGTCAAAGTCGCATTCCCCCGAGTCGCATGCGCCCGAGTCGCACGCGCGCCCTGCCGCACAGCTTCGTTCAGCCGGCGCCCGCGCCGGTTGCGATCCGCCCTTCAGTATCGACTCTCAGGGCATGAAGCATTACAAGGCGAGCTGTTTGCCATGACCGTGGCGCGACGCGCGATCGCCCTCGCGGTCGCCTCGTCGCTGTGCGCTGGCCGCGCCGGCGCGCAGGACCGCGAACGATGCGTCGCGGCGTTCGACGAAGGCCAGGCTCACCGCCTCCGCGGCGAGCTGCGCTCCGCGCGCGCGCTCTTCGTCGCGTGCGCCGGCGACTCGTGCCCCACCCTGTTGCGGAAGGACTGCGCGCAGTCCCTCTCCGACGTCGACGCCGAGCTGCCCACGGTCGTGCTCGGGGCCCGCGACGCGGCAGGGCACGACGTCGTGCCCACCGCCGTGTACGTCGACGACGAGCGCGTGGCGGCCCTCGACGGGCGCGCGCTGGCCGAGGACCCGGGGCAGCACGTGATCCGATTCGAGCATCCGCCGGATCCTCCCGTGCACGAGCACGTCGTCTTGCGCGTCGGTGAGCGCAATCGCGAGATCCTCGCCACATTTCCCGCGCCTTCGTCGGTTCCATCGACTCCGGCGTCGTCCACGACCCAGCAAAGGACGCCGGCGCCGCCATCGCCTCCGCCCCGCGGCGAACGCGGCCGGCCCATGGGTTGGGTGTTCACGATGGCTGGCCTGGGGGTACTCGGGATCGGCGCGTTCGCGTACTTCGGGCTGAACGGGCACGCGGAGAAGCAGAACCTGCTCACGTCGTGCGCCCCCGCTTGCAGCGACGACCAGGTCTCGCGCGTCCGCTTCGACTACATCGCGGCCGACACCTCGCTCGCCGTCGGCGTCGTCGCGCTCGGCGTCGCAGGGTACTTGCTCTTCTCGTCGTCTTCGGGCGCCTCCCGGGTGAGCGTGTCTCCCTCCCGGAAAGGCGCCGCGATCGAGTGGACCGGGCAGTTCTAGTGCGGTCTCCCCCGAGGCCGCGCCGTCAGCGCTTCGCGCGGATCATCTGGAAGTACCGCCGACCGATGCCGCAAGCCTCGGCCGCGCGGCCCACGTGCCCGCCGTGCAGCTCCAGCATGCGCGTCACGTAACGCCGCTCGAACTCGGCCACTATTTCTTGCCGGGCCGACGGCAACGGCTTCCCCTCGCGCACCACCTGGTCGATGAAGTCTCCCGAGCCGGAGCTCGCGTCCCCGGAGAACCCCGCCGCCGGATCGGCGAGCGCCGCCTCTCCCAGCGCGGCGTCGCCCAGCGCGATCTGCCGCGCGACGGCGTTGTGCAGCTCGCGGACGTTCCCCGGCCACGAGTAGGCCTCGAAGCGTTGCACCAGGTCCGGCGAGAGGCGCGTCTCGTCTCCGCCGAGCGCCGTCCAGAACGTGCGCGTGAGGAGCGCGATGTCCCCGTCCCGACGGCGCAGGGGAGGGAGCTCCACGCGAGCGACGGCCAGTCGATAGAAGAGGTCGTCGCGGAAGCGGCGCGACTGCACCTCGCGGTCGAGGTCGCGTCGCGTGGCCGCCAAGATGCGCACGTCGACGCGCGTCCAGCGGTTGCCTCCGACGCGGCGCACTTCCATCCTCTCGATGGCGCGCAAGAGCTTCGCCTGCAGGGTGACGTCGAGGTCACCGACCTCGTCGATGAAGAGCGTCCCCCCGTGGGCCTCCTCGAACAGGCCTCGCCGGCTGGCGACCGCCCCGGTGAAGGCCCCGCGCTCGTGACCGAAGAGCTCTGCCTCGAGGAGCGTCGGCGAGACGGTCGTGCAGTCGAAGATGACGAACGGGCCGTCCTTGCGGGCGCTCGCGTCGTGGAGCGACTCGGCCAGCGCCTCCTTGCCGGTGCCCGTCTCTCCCTCGATGAGGACGGGGACCTCCGCGGCGGCTAGCTGCGCGAACATCGGATAAAGGCTGCGCATCTGCGGGCTGGCGCCGAAGACGCGGTGAAAGCTCATTTGCTCCGACGCTTGCAGCATGTGCGTCGACGCGTCGAGGTCGACGCGCAATGTCGTGGCGCCCACGCGGATCGTCTCGCCGCCCCGCAGGTAGACGTCGCGCACGCGCAGCTGGTTCACGAACGTGCCGTTGCTCGACTCCAGATCGATGAGCCGCATCCCGCTGCGTTCGCCCTCGATGGCCGCGTGGCGGCGCGACACCGTGCGATCCGTGAGGCACACCGGGCATACCGGGCTCTGCCCGATGAGCACGCGCTGGGTGACCGCTTCCTCGATCGGGAAGCGCTTGCCCGCGTCGGGTCCCTCGAGCACCGTGATCGTGCATCCGCGCGTGACGACGGGCGCGATCGCCGCGCGGAGAACGGGCGTGGGATCGACGTCGAACTTGCTGCTCATCCGCTCACATACAAATGTAGTAGCCGCGCGACTGCACGCATCGCTTGCCGTTCGAGCAGCCGCTGGCGGGCGAGCAGAGCTCGGCCCCGGCGCAAGTCCCCGTCGTGCACGTCGCTCCCGAGCTGCCGCCGATGTATGGCCCGCCCGAACCGCCCGTGAATCCGCCCGTGCCGCCGCCCGCGAAGGACGAGCAGCAGAACGCCGCTGCGTCGTAGAGCGCCGTGCACTGGGCGCCGTTGTCGCACATGAGAAAGGGCCCGCTGCCGTTGCAGGACGTGGCGCAATGGCTCCCGGCGCCCGCCGGGTCGAGGCAACATCCTTCTCCCTTCGAGAGGTCGCACCGGACGTTGCCGCAGGAGCCGCCCGTGCTCCCCGAC
>CALKVG010000374.1 GCA_937998045.1 uncultured Myxococcales bacterium | reverse complement strand
AGGTAAGTCTCGATGTTTCTTCTTAGTCAGTTTGGGCGCGCTTCGAGTTTCGCTGCAGTTGGCCTCGTTGGCCTCGCGCTGGCGGGCGGCTGCTCTTCGACGATAACGTCGAGCTTCTCCGGCGACGCCGGTCCGGGGAGCCCCGGCGGGTCGAGCGGCGCATCGAGCTCTGGCGGCTCGAGTGGGGGCTTCACCCCGGACGGGTCGGTGTTCGGCGGATCGAGCAGCGGTTCCGAGGCGGGGCTCACGGATGCGTCGCTCGCGAATGACGGCACGCCCACGATCGACGGAATGACGTGCGTCTCGGGCGACGCTGGAACGCCGCCGCTCCCGCAGCGCTGCGTCACCATGACGCAAAACGAGTGCGACGGACCGACGGACCAGGCGCTGCAGGCGCTCGGCGTATCGGCATCGCTGCTCAACGGCACCGCGGGAAACGGCTTCGACGACGATTGCGACGGCCAGGTCGACGAGGGGTGCGGCTGCCCCGGAAATGGACAAACGAGGCCGTGTTACCTCGTCCCTGCGTCTCAGGCCGACCCTGGGACCAAGCAGCCCGTCGGCTGGTGCACGGTGAACTCGCTCGGCTCGCTGGATTGCGCGGGCGGCGAGTTCCCGAAATGGTCCGGCGTCTGCCGAGGAGCCCAACCTCCGTATCCCGACGATGTGTGCGCCGCGGGCGACTTCAACTGCGATGGTCTTCCGGAGAACCCGCGCTCGATGAGCTGCGCTTGCCAGAGCGTACCGGTCGAGTGCCCCACCGCTCCGGTCGTCGAGCAGCCTTACCCGGATCCGAAGAACATCCCGCTCATCGACGGATCGCAGTGGATTGTCGACCCGGCGCAGCGCCCGAACGCGATGAACTGGACGTGGACCGTCGTCGGCGGCGATTGCGACAACGTCCTGCCGCATCCGACCTTCGCCATCTACAACCAGGCGGACTCGACCGCCGCCGGCACGCGCCAGGGAACCAGGACGCCGGTCCAGTACTCGGCGACGAGCAATCCGCCCAAGTACCTCGCCGCTCCGGGTCAACCCCTCATCAGCGTTCAAGCCGCGAGCTACGGAAATGGCGTCGCGGGCGGTCAGGTGCATCCCGCGTTCGGGCTGAGCGGTGATTACCTCGTCCAGGGCGAGTGGGATCTGAACGGGGCGCATTACGTGTGCACTCAGAAGGTGCAGGTTCGCGCGCCCGGAATTCGCGCCGAGCTGTGCTGGGACACGGTAGGCGGTGACGAGTCCTCCAACCCGGCGGGCAACGACATCGACCTCCACTTCGCCGAGCTGCAAGGGATGTCCTGTTCCGCGCACGGCTGGGATATGACCTGCTCGGATCCGACGAGCGGGGCGGGCGAGGACTGCTACTACGGCAACCCTTCGCCCCAATGGACCTATCCCATGTCCCCCAACTCCGCGTGCGCAGGGTGGTCCAGCCGCGGAACTCCCCCCTGCGCGAACGCGCGGCTGGATCAGGACAACATCACCTGCGACAAGGGCGTCGACGATCCGACGAACACCGCCGAGTTTTGCGCACCCGAGAACATCAACATCGACAATCCGAACGACAGCGACGTCTTCGTCGTCGGCGTCAACCATTACGGGAATCACGGCGGCACGAGCAACGCGCGACCGCACGTGAACCTGTATTGCAACGGCGAGCGCGTCCTCTCGGTAGGGTATAACCCGGTGACCGGCCAGACGATGCCGCTCCTCGTGACTCCTGGAAACGACGCGAGCGGCGACCTGTGGACTGTCGGCACGATCGTCGCGCACGTTAGCGGCGGGATGCTGTCGTCCTGCGACGTCGCGACGACTCCGTCGCATCACGCGGATCAACAGCTCGACGGCGTCACCAATCCGCCGACGACGGGCAACCAGCTTTGCGTGGACTCGGTGAGCAGCAACGCACAACCGCCGTTCAACTACCAGAACCACCAGTTCATCGAGAACATCCCGTTACAAGGGGGCACTGCCGGCGGGATCCCGGCGAACGCAGCCGCGTTCTGCAAGCACTAGCTGCCAGTTGTCCCGAGTATAGGGTCCAATACGACCACGACTCGTGACACTACGCCGCGAGCGCCTCTCGAACGAGAGCGTCGACCCCGGGCGCCATTCCGGAGACCGCGGGCGCGACTTCCACGGGATTCGACCACGCGAACGGATTCGACAGCCGGCGAAGGTTCGAGAGCCTGCGCATCGGGCGGCTCACCTCGACGGTAAACGCGAGGGTGCCGTAGGTGGCATCGAGCCAGTCGTCCATATCGCCGACGGTGCTGTACCAGTCGGTGGCCTGCATCACCCGGTAAGTGGCGCCGCGCAGTCCCCCGACGAACGCACGCCCCGCTCGCTCGTACTTGGAGCGGCGCGGGTTGGGCCGCGTCGTGAAAGCCCAGGGATAGAGCAGCAGCTCGCCGAACGAGTGAAAGCCGACGGAAACGCTGGGGCGCACTTCGTGAGCGACGTCGTGCAGCGCGCGCGTCTCGGGCTCGGAGAGAGGTCGTGGCCCGACGTAATGAGGCGACACACGCCACCGCGAGCCGCCCAATGGATTGAGCGGGATCTCGCTGGTCAATCGCGGGAAGTTGCGGTTCAGGTCCACTCCGCGCGCGTTGCAGCGGTGGAAGGCGCGGCGCCCGGACGCGAGCCGCGCGCAGTTGGCGTGAAGCCCGTCGGGATTGACGACGGGGAGAACGACCAGATGCGCGTGGCGCAGAAGGTCGCTCCGCGGGTCGCTGGCAATGGATCGAACGACCTCCATCAGCGCCAGCGAGCCAACGAACTCGATGCCGTGCACCAGTCCGGTGAGCAACACCGCGGGTCCGTCCGGCGCTCCGACGTCGAACCGCCTCAGGGGCCGACCGCCCACGGAGGTGCCGACCACGCTCATCCGGGCGCCAATGGCGGTCCCGAGGTTGCACCAGCCTTCGTCGAAGCCTTCAGCGTCAGGGTACTCGTGCCACGGAGGAGGAAGCCAGCCCACTCACAACATGTAGCTTGTCACTCGAGCGACGCAAGAGTGACGTTTTTGCAACGAAGGCTCGCCGCCTCTCCCTCGAACCTCCAAAAGTTAGGCGTGGCGAAGCGCGAGCAGCGCGAGCCCCTCGAAGAGCAGGTGGGCGGCAAGGTGGGAGGTGATGTCGGCGTGATCGAGCGCAGGACACACCTCGACCAGGTCCATCCCGACCACGTCGGCGCCCGCCAGCCCACGGATAAGCGCGATCGCTTCCCGGGAGCTGAGGCCGCCCGGCACCGGCGTTCCGGTGCCCGGGGCGAACGCAGGGTCCACGCCGTCGATGTCGAACGTGATGTACAGCGGCCTCTGACCCACGGAGGCCACGATGTGGCTCGAAACGCTCGCGATCCCGCGAGCGGCGAGGGTGTCGACGTCGTAAAGGGTCGCCCCGTGACCCGCCGCGAGCGCTCCCTCTTCCGGGTAGCCCCACGTCGCGCGGATCCCCACCTGGTGGAGCTGGCCGCGCTCGATCAGTCCCTCGTCGATCGCATGGCGGAGCGGCGTTCCGTGGTGAAACGCGTCACCCCAAACTTCGGCGTCGCTCGTGTCGAGGTGAGCGTCGACGTGCACGACGGCGAGCGGGCCGTGCTTTTTGGCCAGAGCGCGCATCACGGGCAGCGCGATCGAGTGATCGCCTCCGACGGCGAACGGCACGGCCCCGGCAGCTGCTACGGCTGCGATTTCGTTCTCGATGACCTCGCGCGCCAGCGGCGGGGCGAAGGGTGGCACGGCGACGTTGCCCCCGTCGGCGGCACGGAGCTTTGCGAAGACGTCCACCTTGTGGGTCGGATGGAACGTTTGCACGAGCGCGCTGACGCGACGCACCTCGTACGGGGCGAACCGCGCGCCGGGCCGATAGGTCGTGGCTGCGTCGAAGGGAACTCCGATGACCACCGCGTCCAGCCCCGCATAGGGCGACCCGGCCTCGACGTTCACCGTCGGCAAGCGGAAGAAGGGCGTGTTGCCTTGACGGATGTAGGCGAACGCGGGTGACTGCGGCATGTTTCTGTCTCCTCGACTGGCTCCGGACTCACGCGCGCTCCGCTCGAGCCCGGCGGGCCATCGCGGCGACTGCGGATCGTGCGCGCAGCGAGAGCTCCGTCGCGACGTCCTCCGCATCGGCCACCTCGTCCGCGGAGAGCGGCTCTCCGAACGAGACGCGCGCCACGACCGATCGCGCACCTGCGAGCTTCCAATAGTGCGGCAGAAACGCCGTTCCGCCGTACCACGGCACGCGCTCGTCGTCGTAGACGATGGACGTCGGGACGAGCGGCACCCGCGCCAGCGGCGCGAGTCCGAAGCATCCGCGGCAAAACGGGCCTACCTCGCGCCCGTCGCAGGTGGTCCCCTCGGGGAAGTTGAGCACTGCCGCGCCGCTGCGCAGCGCGCGAAGTGCCCGCCGGAGGGCCACCGCGCCGCTATGGGCGTCGCCGCGACGAACGAAGAGGACGCCGAGCGCGCGCAACCCACGACCGATGAGGGGCCATCCGGCGGTCTCGCCCTTCGCGATCGAGACGCACGGGGCCACCGACGAAACGACGAGCGGATCGAGGTAGCTGACGTGGTTTGCGACGAGGATCGCGGGGACCTCCGGCGCTCGCCCCGCAGTCCTCACCTCGACGCCGTGGGCCGAGAGGATACGCCGCGCCGTACGCTGCGCCCGCGGCGCGAAGACCAGCGCCGACGGGCTCGCGTCGGTCCGGGCATCCAGGATGAGACGGCCTACCGAGGACACGAGACCGAGCGCGCGCACGAATGCGCGCGCGCGCACCCCCGCGTGCGTACCGCCCGCCGGGGAGACCGATTCGGCGACGTCGCTCATCGCGAGCACCGCCGCCTACGCCACCGCCGCCGGCTCGGCCAGGAGCCCCAGCCGGCGCATCCTTGCGCGCAGCTTGTCGAACGCAACGCGATCGATGCGCGAAACGATGCGCGGCTCGCCCGGCCCGTAGTAGGCGTCGTGAACGCCCGTCTCCCGCGCGCCCAGCGTCGCGTGCAGCGCGCGTGCGTCGGCGTTCGCTTCGTGCACGGTGAACCACACGGCGTCTACGCGCGACGCGATCGCGCCCACGAACGACTGCACGAACCGGTACACCAAGCGCGTGCGCTGGTGGGCGGGCGCGATCGCGAGAGTGGAACAGTACGCCTCGCGGCCGCGCACGAACGAGAGCATGTATCCGACAGGTTCCCCGTCGAACATCGCGAGAAAGCACGTGTCGTTGAACAAGTCGCAGCAGAGCCTCACGTAAAAGGGGCCAAGCGTCTTTTCCCCCTTGTCACCGAACAGCGTCTGCTCGAGCGTCATCAAACGCTCGAAATCGTTCGGCTCGAGCGAACGCACGTCGTAGTCGGCCATCCAGTCCTCCACCCGGGCACGACGACGATGCCGCGCTTTCGTGCCATCGGCGCGAAGGCGGGGCGAAATGTCGGGGTCGTTTTTGGGGCGGGATTGTGCCGCCCAGACGCGCTCGCGCGCGATTACCCCGATCCGCAGACAGGCACGCATCTGCCGGGACCCGAGGAGCCGGCGTCAGCCTTCGGGATGTCGCAGCGGCCCTTGCAGTCGTCGTTGGACGTGCAGGGCTGTCCCGCCTCCCGCTTCGACGCGCACTTCCCCGCGCTCGCGCCGCCGCGCCGATCGCACCACAAGCCGAACGAGCAATCCTGACTCGTGCTGCACGCGCCGCCCTTTGGCGCCGCGACGGCGCACTTGCCGACCGTGCAGACGAGGCCTTCGTCGCACGCGTCGCTCCTCGTGCACGTCTTTCCCGCCGGCGTGCGCGGACGACATGTCGTGCGGTCGCACCACGCGCCGCGCGCACACGGCGGGTGGTGCAGCGCGACGGCAGATGCGTTGAGGATCGTGCCGTAGGCTTGCTCCGAGCAGGCCTCGCCGGCGCCCGGGGGCTTCTTGCACACGCCGTCGACGCCGCTGCGATAGCCGACGCACGCGAGCCCCTCCCTGCACTCCACGGAGAACCGACACGCCGCGCCCTCAGCCTGCGTCCCAAGCAGCACCCGGTCGCACGGCGAGTGCGCGAAGAACGTGTCCGTCTCGCTGGACTGGACCATGGCCTTCGAGCGCAGCATCTCGACACAGGAACGCGCGGCGTCCGGGTCGAACGTGGCCCGGCCGCGGGACAGGGCCGCCGCGACGTCCGTGGAGCAGAGCTTGGCCGCGCCGCGTTCCATACCCTGCGTGAACGACAGGTCCTCCGCCGAACAGACACCCTTCAGGCGCTCGATGTCGGCCCCGAACGCGTCGAAGCAGAACTCGCGCAGATCGGAGCGGCCTCCTTCGGAGGGGGACGCTCCGGACGCTGCGCCGGACGACGAGGCGGCGATGTCGGCTCCCACCTCCCCCGTCGGAGCGGAGACTGCAGGAGCGCCGTCGCGCGCCGCGACGGGCTCGTCGGGAGCGTTGTGGCAGGCGAACGGAAGCAGGACGACGAAGAAAACGCGCTTCATGCGAAGAGGGCCCATTTCCGCGACTTCGCGACGCGAGGTCGTTCGCCCATTCCTCACTAGAACGACCGGGCGAGCTCGGCGAGCACCCAGTCGCCCACGGCGCGCGTTCCGAGCGAGCCACCCACGTCGGAGGTGCACATCTTCTCCGTGATCGCGCGGGCGACGAGGCGCTCGAGGCGGCGCTCTTCCTCCGGCCAGCCGAGGTGCGAGAGCATCATGCCGACCGTCAGAACGCTCGCCAGAGGGTTCGCCGCGTCCTTGCCGGCGAGGGGCGGAGCCGAGCCATGCACGGGCTCGAACATGGCGACGCGCCCGTCGCCGTGAGCGCCGTCGCAGCAGCGCGCAACGCGCGGGTGCACGTTCGCGCTCGCGGCCATCCCGAGGCCGCCCTGGAGTGCAGCGCCGAGATCCGTGACGATGTCGCCGAAGAGGTTGCAGGTCACGACGACCTCGAACGGCGTCGGGTCTTGCACCAGGTACAGGCAGAGCGCGTCGATGTAGACGTGCTTCGCCTCGATCCCCGGGTAGTCGCCGGCGACCTCGAAGAATGCGCGGTACCAGAGCTCGTGCGCGTACTTCATAGCGTTGGATTTGTCCGCCATGTGGACGCGCTTCTTGCCGTGCGCCCTGGCGTACTCGAAAGCCGCCCGCACGATGCGTTCGACGCCCTTGCGCGTGTTCACGTCCTCGTTGATCGCGACCTCGTCGCGGGTGCCGCGCTTGAACTGGCCGCCCATTCCGACGTAGATGCCCTCGGTGTTCTCGCGGAAGACGACGAAGTCGACATCCTTCGCGGAGCGCCCCTTGAGCGGTACCAGCGTATCCGCGAGCGCACGCACCGGCCGCACGTTCGCGTAGAGGTCGAGCCCGAAGCGCAGCCCGAAGAGGATGTCGCGGGCGTGCTCGAGGCCGGGCACCCGCGGATCGCCGAGCGCGCCGAGCAAGACGGCCGCCGCCTCGTTCGCGACGCGCGCGTGCACCTCTTTCGGGTAGGTCGTCCCGTCGCGCAGATAGCGCTCGGCGCCGAGGTCGAGCTGCCAGACCGTGAGCGGCAGCCCCCGAGTCTGGCGGTAGAAGTCGATCACGCGCAGCGCCTGCGCGATGACTTCGGGGCCGATGCCGTCACCGGGGATGACGGCGATGAGCTTCGCGTCGGAAGGCATCGTGAGGGCGAGAGTAGGCTCAGCGAGCTCGCGCGGCGAGCGCTCGCGCGACCTCGGCCGCGCCGGGGACACGCGGCACGTCCGGGTGACGCCCCTCCAGGTGCCCGAAAGGGTCGACGAGCGCGACGCGAATGCCCGCGGCGCGCGCGCCCAGGACGTCGGTCGAGAAGTTGTCACCGAGGTGCAAGGCCCGCTCCGGACCGATACCGAAGCGGTCGAGCGCCACGCGAAAGATCCGCGGATCCGGCTTCTCGAAGCCGACGACGCCGCTGTCCACCACCAGATCGAACGCCGCGCCGATGGCGATGCGATCGAAGAAGGCCGCGAGGACCCCCTCGGAGTTGCTCACGACGGCGACACGGACCCCGGCGGCGCGCGCCAGCGCGAGCGCGTGCACGAGGCCTTCGGGCACCCGGCACCAGAAATTGTGCGCGCAGTGCTCGGGCCACAGCGCGTCGAGCAGCTCGGGCACGCGCCCGGACGACAGGCCGGCGCGCACCAGCATCGTCCCCACGGTCTTCCCCCAGCCGACCGCGGCCGCGTCGTGAGCTTGCGACCACCCCGCCGTGAGCTCCTCGCCGCGCTCGAGCGCGATCTTCGTTTCGCCCTCGGCGCGCACGAGCGCCTGCGCGTCCACGCGAAAGCCCAGCGGCGCGCACGAAGCCGAGAGGCGGGCGTGATCCAGGAAGATGACGGTGTTCCCTGCGTCCAGGCAGAGGAGATCGACATCGCGCACGAGCGCGGCCCACGGTGCCTCGCTCATCGCGCCGCCTTCAGCCCAAGAGCTTTTGCACCGGGACGAACTCGAGCTTGTGCGCGTCGGCCACGGGCTCGTACGTGACGTGGCCGCGGTAGGTATTCAGGCCCAACCGGAGCGCGTGGTCGGTGCGCGCGGCGGCCACCAGACCCTGGTCGGCGACCTTCACCGCGTACGCGATCGTGGTGTTCGTGAGCGCCCAGGTGCTCGTGTGCGGGACGGCTCCCGGCATGTTCGCGACGCAGTAGTGCACCACGCCGTCCACCTCGTAGGTGGGGTTATCGTGCGTCGTCGGGCGGCACGTCTCGATGCAGCCGCCTTGATCCACGGCCACGTCGACGATGACGCTGCCTTTCGTCATCTTGCTCACGAGCTCGCGGCTCACGAGCTTCGGCGCCGCGGCACCGGCGACGAGCACCGCGCCCACGACCAGGTCGGCGCGCACGATGGTCTCCTCGATGTTGATGGGGTTCGAGTAGAGCGTCTCGATCGCGCCGCCGAAGACGTCCTCGAGGTACGCCATGGTATCGGCGCGCACGTCGAGCACCGTGACCTGCGCCCCGACGCCCACGGCGATCGTCGCCGCGTTCCTGCCGACCACGCCGCCGCCGAGGATGACGACGCGCCCGCGCCGCGTGCCGGGCACCCCGCCCAAGAGGACGCCCTTGCCGCCGCGTTCTTTCTCGAGGCAGGTAGCCCCAACTTGCACGGCCATGCGACCGGCCACCTCGCTCATCGGCTTGAGCAGCGGCAGGCTTCCGTCCTCGACCTGGATCGTCTCGTAGGCCAGGCTAGAGACCCCCGATTGCGCTAGCTTCTTCGTCAGCTCGGCCTCGGCTGCCAGGTGAAGGTACGTATAGAGGACGAGGTCCTTCCGGAAGAATCCGAACTCGCTCGGCTGCGGCTCCTTCACCTTCACGACCAACTCGCCGCTCCACGCGTCCGCGGCGGTCGCGACGAGCGTGGCGCCCTGAGCGGCGTACTCGCTGTCCCTGATACCGCTGCCCTCGCCAGCCGATCGCTCGACCAGCACCTTGTGCCCGCGCGAGGTCAAGCTACGAACGCCCGCAGGCGTCATCCCGACGCGGTACTCCCGCGTTTTGATCTCTTTGGGTACTCCGATAATCACGGCGCAAACGATAGCAGAAGGCGCGCACGGGCGAGCGCAGCGGCGGGGCCGATCTCGCGAGAGCCGGGCAATCCGCTCGCGCGCCCGTTGGCGCTACCGCGGCAGGCTCGACCGGTGCCGCTCGGTTCGCCACGGTATGCGCCCGCCTCCCATGCTGCTAATGCCTCCAGTAGGTTTGTACTCGTGAGGTAGTGATGGCCGGGCGAGCGAGCGTCCTCGTCGTGGACGACGACGAAGCGATACGAGACGTCGTAGCGGAAGTGCTCCGCGAAGAGGGGTACAACGTGGCCTGCGCCGCGAACGGGCTACAGGCGCTGCGGCAAATTGAAGGAGACCATCACCCGGACCTCGTCCTTCTCGACCTGATGATGCCCGTGATGAGCGGATGGGAAGTCCTCGAGCAGCTTCAGGCGGACGAAAGGCTCTCGCGTATTCCCGTCGTGGTCGTCTCGGCCATGAACGCACCCGGCGTGAGCGAGCACCTGGCCAAACCCATCGACCTCGACCGCTTGCTCTCGACCGTCGGACGCCTCACCCGCTGACCGATGTTCCGCACGGTCATCCGCCCCCTCCTCTTCGCGCTACCGCCGGCCGCCGCACACGAGGTCGCGTTCGCGGCCCTCGCTCCGGTCGAGCGCATCGCGCCGCTTCGGGCCTGCGTCCGCGTCGTCATGGCGCCGCCCCCCGACGAGCGCCTCATCGTCCACGCGATGGGGCTCGAGTTCGCCCATCCGCTCGGCGTCGCCGGCGGCCTGGACAAGGAAGCCCGCCGTCCTCGCGCGCTGGCCTCGCTCGGGTTCGCCCACGTCGAGGTCGGCACGGTCACCGCCCACCCGCAGGACGCCAACCCCGAACCGAACCTCTTCCGCCTTCCCGCGGACCGAGCGCTCATCAACCGCCTCGGCTTCCCGAACGGCGGCGCCGCGGCAATCGCGCGCCGTCTCCGGGGCGCGCGCGGTGCGGTGGGCGCCCCCGTCGGCGTCTCCATCGGGAAGTCGCGCGTGGTGCCCGTCGACCACTTGGAAGCGGTCGTCGCCGACTACACCTCGTCGCTCGACGCCGTGCGCGACGTGGCGGACTTCGTCGTCGTCAACGTCTCGTCGCCGAACACCGCCGGCCTGCGCTCGATGCAGGAGGGCGGCCACGCTCGCACGCTCCTCTCGACCCTCGCGGCGCGCGCGCAAGACAGGCCCCTCCTCGTGAAGATCGCGCCCGATCTGGACGATGCACAGATCGAAGCCCTCCTCGCCGTCGTCGAAGAGGTTCGCCTCGCAGGAGTCGTGGCGACCAACACGACCATCGCGCGCCCGGGCCTCGCGACCGGCGCCGATCGCATCGCGTCGATCGGCGCGGGCGGCCTGAGCGGGCCTCCTCTCCGCGCGCGAGCGCTCGAGGTCGTGCGCCGGGTGCGCGCCCGCCTCGGGCGGAGGGTCACGGTCGTCGGCGTTGGCGGCATCGAGACGGCGGAGGACGCCATCGCATACGTCCGCGCCGGGGCCGATCTCTTGCAGATGTACACGGGCTTCATCTACGGCGGGCCGGGCGCTCCGGGACGGATCGCCCGAGGGCTCGCGTCGATGGTAAGGCGCGAAGGTGCGCAGCAGATCGCGGAGCTCGTCGGGGTCCCCGCGTAAGCGGCTCTTACGGCGCGCCGAGACGACGGATCCGCAGGTCGCTCGCGACGCTGCGCACGGAGGACGTCGCTCCGCGCAGGCCGATGGACAGGCGTGCCCCCAGGGCGACCCCCGACGGGCAGGTCCTTTCCTGGCCGCCGGCGCGCGACCAGCTCACGGCGGTCCCGTGCCTCTCGACGTGAACGGACGCCGCACCCGGGGCGGTGGCGGCCGGACAGGAGATGCCGCCGACCTCGAGCTCCGATCCGAGCGCGTCGCGCAGGACGATCACCGCGGGTTCCCCGGTGGGGTACGCCAGGTCGATCGCGACGTCGGCGTACGTCCGGTCCGTGACGAAGGCGCTCGCTCCGGGCTCGAGGACCAGGCCGCCGATCGCCGAGTCGAACGCGATGACACCGGGCGAAGGCAGGCGATCGGGCGCGAGCTCGTGTGCGTCTGTCACGAGGAGCGAGGGGGGCAGCGTCGAATACGGACCGCGGGCGTCGAAGCGCAGCGTCGTGAGCGAGAACGTCGAGCCGTCGAGCCACATCGCGAGGCCGGCGTCCGGTGCGGTCCATGCGTCGCCGACCCGCGCCGGAGCATCGTCGAGGACGGCAAGCGCCACGAACGCCCCTTCCCACGGCGACCACTGGAGCCAGCGGTCCCCCGTCCAGAGGATGGGCGCTCCCCCCGCTCCGCCGAAGAGCACAGGCTCCCTCAGCGTCCCCTGGATGGGCGCGGCCGGCTCGACCGCGCAGTCCGCGTCGATGACCCAGACGTTCTGGAAGCCAGGTTGCGCGCCCGCCGGAGGCGCCACGACCGCCAGCGCACCGCCGCCTTCGAGCGCGACGAACGAGCGCGCGCTTCCGGCGACCAGGTCCGTCGCGCATCGCGTCGGTGCGCTCGCGTCGGCGGCGAACCACTCGAGCCGGGTGACCGGCCCGTTGGCGTCCTCGCCTCCGGCCACGAGAATCTGGCCCGACGCCAGGCGGAGCACGGTCGCGTCGCGCCGGGCCACCGCGAGCCTCGCGACCCCCTCGGCGCGCACGGTGCCCGTCGCCGGGTCGACGACCTCCATCGACGACAGGATCGTCGTGCCGTCGGCACCGACGCCGCCGACGAGCAGCGTCTCGCCGGTCGCGAGGACCACCGCGCCCTGATCGCTCCGGGCCTCGCTGAGCAGGATCGGCGGGTCGCGCTGATCGAAACCGCTCGCCTGCGTGTCGAAGATCTCCGCCGTATTCAGAGCGACGTTTGCGTCCCCGACGCCACCCGCGACGAGCGCCCCGTCGCCGTACGGCGTCACGCTCGCGCCGCGGACGCGCGGTGTGCGAAGGTCGGGGCTCGCGACCGCGACCGCGCCCGTGTCCAGCCGCGCCACGTACGTCTGCGGCGTGGACGTGCCGCTGCCTCCGACGACGAGCACGCGCCCCCCCGGACCGCCGAGGCTCGCCAGTCTCGACCCGGCGCGGGCCCCGACGTTCGTCGTCAGGGGGCACGAGGCCAGCGACGGAAGGAGGAGCACGTCCACGTCCCCGGCGCCGGCGACGGCAGCGCGCCCGGTCCACGTTCGGTCGCTCTCGTCGGCGACGACGAGCAGCTCGCGCGCCGCCGGGTCCATCTCCGGCAGTTCGGCTCCGACGGCGCTCAGCAAGTGCCCCGTTTCGGGCGCGCCAGCGGGCTCGTAGTCGCCGATCGCGTAGTACTCCGCGTACGCGGCGCCGTCGACCGGGCACGCCGCGGGCACGTACGTCGTGACGGTCCGCGTCGTAACCTGGCCGTGCCTGTCGCACGAACCGGCCACCCCGACGGCCGCCGCGAGCACGAACGCGTATTTGCTACGATGGAAAGCGGGGCAACGGCCCACCCTGCGAATGTACCCCCAAGTGTTCGGCAAGTACGTGCTCGAGCGCGAGCTCGCGCGCGGAGGCATGGCGCGCGTCGTTCTGGCGACGCTCCGTGGCGCCGGGGGATTCGAGAAAAAGCTGGTGGTCAAGCAGGTGCGCGACGAGCTTGCGTGCGACGAGGAGTTCGTGCGCCGCTTCGTCGAGGAAGCGAAGACGACCGTCGCCCTCGCCCATCCGAACATCGTGCCGGTCTACGAGCTCGGCGTGGAGCTTGGGACGTATTTCCTCGCGATGGAGTACGTCGAGGGCGCGAGCCTGGCGGACCTCCTGCGCGCCTGCGCCTCCGGGGTAGAGAGGGGCCTCTCGCCCGAAGAGGGAGCCTACGTGGGCGTGGAGGTGTGTCGCGCCCTCGATTACGCGCACCGGCGGATGAACGTCGTGCACCGCGACGTGACTCCGCGCAACGTGATGGTGGACGAGGAGGGCCAGATCAAGGTCATCGACTTCGGCATCTCCGCCCCCGTCGCCACGGCGCCGAGCGGCCACGGCGTATTCGGCTCGCCGGGTCACATGCCGCCCGAGCAGATGGACGGCAAGGAGCTGACCCCCGCGGCCGACGTCTTCGCCGTGGCGGTTCTGCTCATGGAGCTGTGGACGGGCAAGGCGCCGTTCCGGCGGCGGACGACCGAGGAGATCGTCGCAGCGATGCGCGCGCCGCACCCGAAGCCGAGCGACGCCGAGATCCGCCTCTTGCCGCTCGACGACGTCGTCGCGAGCGCCATGGCGCTCGATCCGGGCGCACGACCGCAACAGGCCGAGGATCTGGCGCGGTCGCTGCGGAAGTTTCTCGTGGGCGTCGACCTCGGCGACCTCGCGCGCCAACTCGGCGCGCGCGTACGCGACGTGCGCCTGCGGCCGCCACCGCCCGGCAGCGAGGGCAAGCCGCTGCTTCAGCGCCCGCCGTCTCGCCCGACCGCGACGCAGGTCGGAACGAAGACGTTCGCCGCTCGCGCGGAGGTGGGGGCGTGGCAGGGACCCTCGACACGGCGGGTCGCGTCGAACGCACCCGCGCCCGCAGCTCAAGCGGCATCGAAGGACGAGACGATCGCGACTCGCCCGCTGACGGCACGTCCCCGGCTCGGCCGGAGCCTGGTCGAAACCTGGGAGAAAGACCGTGCCGAGCCGACGCCGGATCCGCGCGGCTCCCGCCCTTCGCGAGGGCGCGCGCTGGTTGGAACGGTCGCGGTCGCGACGGCGAGCGCGCTCGTCGTGGGCGCCTTCCTCCTCGGTCGCGGCGCGGCCGAAACGGGCCCGTCGACGTCCGTGCCTGCACCGGTACCCTCGACCCCGACCCCGAC
>CALKVG010000373.1 GCA_937998045.1 uncultured Myxococcales bacterium | reverse complement strand
CGTCGACGCCGCGGCGTTCGTCGCGTTTCAGGCGGTGCGCGCGGTCATGCTGGCGAGCTTGCTCGAGCGCCCGTTGGGTCTCGACGAAGAAGCGCTCGTCGAAGAAGTGGTCGACCTCGTCCTCGTGTACCTCGTTCCCGCCGAACAGCTCGCGCCGCGGGTTCGTCCGCGCGCGCGAGCACGCAACGGAGGCCTCCCGTGAAATCGCTCAGCGACTTCGTCGTGTTCCGCAGCTCGAAGCTCTCGTCCCGCTACGCCTCGGGCAAGATCCCGATGAGCACCCTCTTCGAAGCTTACCTCGACGGGGACGTCGACATCCCGGACATGGACGCGTTCCTCGACGCGCGTGAGCACCTCGTCACGTACACGCTGACGATGGACCACGTGAAGCAGCTCATCACGCGCATCGTCCCCGAGTGGACGATCCACTCGCTCGCGCAAGACCGCCGCATCGTCCGCGAGCACTACGACCGCGGCGACGACTTCTTCGCGGCGTTCCTGGACGAGCCGATGGTCTACACGAGCGCGTACTTCGCGGACGAGAGCGAGTCGCTCGCGCAGGCGCAGACGAACAAGCTGGACCTCGTCTGTCGCAAGCTGATGGTCCGGCCGGGGCAGTCGATGCTCGACATCGGCTGCGGCTGGGGTGTGCTCGCGCTTCACGCCGCTAAGAGCTTCGGCGCCGACGCGACCGGGATCACGCTGAGCGAGAAGCAGACGGCGTTCGGCAACGCGCGGATCGCGCAGGCGGGGCTCGCCCAGCGCGCGCGCATCGAGTGCCTCGACTACCGCCAGATCCCCCGGAAGCATTATGACCGCATCGCCAGCCTCGAGATGGTCGAGCACGTCGGCATCAAGAACTTGCCGCTCTACTTCGGCCTGGTGCGCGACCTGCTCAAGGACGACGGCCTCTTCCTCCTTCAGTTCTGCGGCTTGCGGCGCGGCGCCGGCGAGGGCGTGCCGCCGGTCGGTCTCCGTCCCGAGGACATGATCTGGGGCCTCTTCATGAACAAGTACATCTTCCCCGGGGCCGACGCGTCGCTCCCCCTGAGCGACATGGTCAAGGCCATGGAGAAGGCAGGCTTCGACATCCAGTCGGCGGAGAACGTGAGCATCCACTATTCGGTGACGATCAAACGCTGGCACGACAACTGGCAGCGCAACCGCGAAGCGGTGCTCCGCACGTACGGCGAGCGCTGGTACCGCCTGTGGCACTTTTTCCTCGGCTGGTCGTGGCGCATCGGCGCGCAGGGCAACTCCGAGTGCTTCCAGGTCGTCGCCCACAAGAACCTCGATTCGTTCGATCGCAGAGTGTTCATCGGCCGCGGCGGCCCGCTGCGCGACAAGCCGGTCGAGGAGCGCGCCCCTCTGGCGGCGAGCGACGCATCGGCCGCAGAGGAGTGAGCCGCCCCCTGGCGACCGGCGAAGCTCCGCATTGCGATGCGTCGCCGGCCGCCAGCTCGGGCAGTTTTGGGGGCGCGTTGCGGGGCCGCGGGCCCCCAGGGCCGCCTGCCGCGACATCCAGCGCTTCCCGTGCTATTTCGCGCGCCTTCCCATGCTCTTTTCGCGCGCGCTCATCCCGACGACGAAGGAGGCTCCGGCCGACGCAACCAACGCGAGCCACATCCTGCTCTCGCGCGCGGGGTACATCCGCCGCGTCGGCGCCGGTATGTACGACTTCCTGCCGCTCGGCTACCGCGTCCTTCGCAAGGTCGAGGCCATCGTTCGCGAGGAGATGGACCGCTCGGGCGCGCTCGAGATCCTGATGCCGGCGCTCCTGCCCGCCGAGTACTTCAAGGAGACCGGCCGTTGGGAGCTTTACGGGCCGGTGCTCTTCCGCATCAAGGATCGCAAGGGGGCCGACTACCACCTGGGCCCGACGCACGAGGAGATCGTCACGGACATCGCGCGCCGAGAGATTCGCAGCTGGCGCGAGCTGCCGAAGACTCTCTACCAAGTGCAGGTGAAGTTCCGCGACGAGCCGAGGCCGCGTGGCGGCCTGCTCCGCGGCCGCGAGTTCGTGATGAAGGACGCGTACTCGTTCGACGCGGACGAGGCGGGCGCGCTGGCGAGCTACGAGCGGATGCGCCAGGCGTACGTGCGCATCTTCGACCGCATGGGGTTGCGCTACCGTATGGTGCAGGCGGACTCCGGCGCCATCGGCGGCTCGACCAGCGCCGAGTTCCAGGTGCTCGTCGATTCGGGCGAGGACGCGATCGTCGCCTGCGACAAGTGCGACTACGCGGCGAACGTCGAGGTGGCGACGGTCAAGGCCGTCGACGACAACGAGTCGACCGCCGCCCCAGGGCAGCAGCGCAAGGTCCACACGCCTGGCCACGGGAGCATCGAGGACGTGACGAAGTTCCTGGGCGTCTCGGCGAAGCAGATGCTCAAGTCGCTGCTCTACGTCGCGGGGAGCGAAGTGGTCATGGCGGTCGTGCGCGGCGACCACGACGTGAACGAGGTCCGCCTCGCGCGCGCGCTCGGACTGGACGAGGTCTTCCTCGCGACCGAGGCGGACGTCGAGAAGGCGACCGGCGCGAAGGTCGGCTTCGCGGGTCCGGTCGGGTACAAGGGGCGCGTCGTCGTCGACCGGGCGGCGGCCCGCGTCCGGAACGGCGCGACGGGCGCGAACGAGACTGACTACCACCTCACCGGCGTCGATATGACCGCGCAGCCGTGGAAGGAGATCGCCGACATCCGCCTGGCGACCACCGGGGATCCCTGTCCCAGCTGCGACGGCGGTACGCTCACCGCGTACCGCGGCATCGAGGCGGGTCACATCTTCGTCCTCGGCACGAAGTACAGCCACACGATGGGCGCGACGTACATCGACGAAAAGCAGCAGACGCGCGAGCTCGTGATGGGGTGTTACGGCATCGGCGTGTCGCGCCTCGTGGCGACGACGATCGAACAGCACAACGACGAGAACGGCCTGCGGTGGCCGATGAGCGTGGCGCCCTACCAGGTGCACCTCGTGACCATCGGGCGGGAGGAAGCCGTGCTCGCGAGGGCGCGCGAGCTGTACGAAGCGCTCGGGCGCGCCGGCGTCGAGGTGCTCTGGGACGACCGCGACGAGCGACCCGGGGTGAAGTTCAAGGACGCGGATCTCATCGGAGTCCCGCTGCGCGTGACGATCGGGGCCAAGGGCCTCGCAGCGGGGCACGTGGAGCTCAAGCCGCGCACCGAGGGCGATCCGAAGAAGGCGGAGCTCGTCCCGGTCGAGGACGCGTCGCGCGTTCTGGCGCAGCGCGTGAGAGACGCGCTGGCCGCCACGAAGTAGGTTCCAGCGGGAGCCCAAGCAGCCGACCCGATGCCCCGCCTCGACCGCCTCCCGCCTCCGCCCGCCGTTCCGGTGCGATCGCCGCCGGTGACGGTAGCCGGAGAGGAGTCCGCGCGTGTCGCAGGATTCGACGGCGGCCCCTCGCTGGACGCGCGCGTGCACGCTCCGGTCGGCGCACAGCGCGTCGTCGTTCTGTGCCACCCGCACCCGCTCTACGGCGGGAGCATGCACAGCCCGGTGCCGCTGGTGCTCGCGAAGACGCTGGCCGAAAAAGGCAAGGACCACGTGGCGTGGGCGCGCTTCGATTTTCGCGGCGTCGGCGCGAGCGACGGGAATTACGACCAGGGGCGAGGCGAGGTGGACGACGCCCGCGCGGTGATCGCCCACTTGCGCCGGCGCCTCCCCGGGGCGCCCATCACTGTGTGCGGGCACTCGTTCGGATCCTGGGTGGGGCTCCGCGCCGCCGCGCAAGAAGGCGAGTCGGTCGACCGCGTGCTCCTCGTCGCCCCCAGCGTGCGTTTCTTCGAGCTCCGGGACGAAGAGTTGCGCTTCGGCGGACAGAAGACGATCTTCGTCGGCACCGAGGACGAATTCGTGGACGTCGACGAGGCGCGGGACTTCGCCGGCCGCATCAGCGCCGAACTGCGAGTCTTCGACGGGTTCGACCACCACTTCTTGCGTTCTCGCCGCGCCCTCGCGGAGGCTGCGCTGCCGGTCATCGCGCCAGAGTGTACCCAGGATGTGAAAGCGCCATGAGCGATCGAAAAGGAATCAGCAATACCGAGGCAGTGCACGCCGGAGACGCCAAGCACAAGGCCTTCGACGCGGTGCCGGCGCCCATCGCGCAAACTTCGACGTACACTTTCGCCGACACCGAAGAGATCATCGCGTTCACGCAGGGCAATCACCCGAACCCAGAGCGCGGCGAGTACGGACGTTACGGCAACCCGACGGTGCGCGCCGTCGAGAAGCGCCTCGCCGCGCTCGAGGGCACCGAAGACGCCGTGTGCTTCTCGAGCGGGATGGCCGCGGTGACGACGACGATCCTCGCGCTGACGAAGGCGGGGCAGCACGTCGTCCTCTTCCGCGACTGCTACCGGATGACCCTCGAGTTCGTGACCGAGGTGCTCGGGCGCTTCGGCGTGACGCACACGCTGCTCGCAGCCGGCGACGTGGCCGCCTTGCCCGACGCGCTGCGCCCCGAGACGCGCCTCGTCATCAGCGAGTCACCGACGAATCCGTATTTGTCCTGCATCGACCTCGAGCGCGTCGCCGCGGCCTGCAAGACACGGCGCACCGTCAAATCGATGATTGACGCGACCTTCGCGACGCCGGTCAATTGTCGCCCCGCGTCACTGGGAATCGACCTCGTCGTCCACAGCGCAACCAAGTACCTTGCCGGCCACAACGACGTGCTCGCCGGCGTCGTCTGTGGCCCGGCGGCCCTAGTCTCGCTCGTACGCGACCTCCGCGGCGTGCTCGGCGCCGTGTGCGACCCGCACGCGGCGTTCCTCGTGGGCCGCGGCATGAAGACGTTGGCGCTGCGAGTCGCCAAGCAGAACACGACCGCCCTGGCCATCGCCCAGTTCCTCGAGAAACATCCGCAGATCGATCGCGTCTTTTACCCCGGCCTCCCTTCGCATCCCAGCCATGCCGTCGCCAGCGCCCAGATGCGCGGCTTCGGCGGCGTCGTCAGCTTCGTCGTCAAGGGAGGGCTCGGCGGCGCCAGCCGGCTGATCGACGCGCTCGAGATTCCGCGCATCGGCCCAAGCTTTGGCGGGGTCGAGACCCTGGTCGAGCAGCCCGCGGTCATGAGCTATTACGAAATGACGAGCGAGCAGCGCGCCGCCATCGGCATCGCCGACGGCCTCGTTCGCCTGGCCCTTGGCATCGAAGACGCCGAGGATCTCATTGCCGATCTCGAGCGAGCGTTATCCTCGGCCGCGTGAATGGCGCGCTGGCGGCACGCGCCGGCAGGCGCCGAAAACGCGTTCGATATGGACGGAGAGTGAAGGCTCCGGCCATTCGGCGTCGTCCGAATCTTCTTTTCGTCTCCGGCTTGCAGGAAACGGGCTTTCCGCAGGCCGCGCAGCGTAAGATCGCCAGCCGAGGTTCGTCCGAGGCGAGAAGGGCATCGTCCCACATCCTTCCTCCTCGCACCTACCTCGCTTGTCGTCCATTTGGGGTGAGCCGGCGCGGAAGTCCAGTGCGACTACCCGCGTGCAGGAGCAGGTCCCGATGATCCATGCCCACTTGAGGCTTTGGCTTGCGCTCGTCGCGGCTTCGCTCGTCGGCGCGGTCGGCGCCGGCGGGTGCGGGAACAACGAACACGCCGGGTTCGTTGCCGGAAACGGCTCGGGCCAGCCCGTCGACGGTTCGTCGGGCTCCGACGGGGGCTCGTTCTTCGGGGACGAAGCCGGGATCGGCTTCGGCGACGGGGGCGCCTTCGGCGGTGGCGGCGACGGCGGGATGAAGATCTCGGGCCTCTATTTCAACCCGCCGTCGGCGACCGTCACGGTGACGAGCACGATGCCGGCTGCCGTGCCTTTCACGCTCATGGCCAAGCAGCCGAACGGTGGCCCCGACGTGGCGGTCACCCCGGAGATGGGCGTCTTCACGCGCGCGGACCTGGCCACGATGACGCTCGGCAACCCGGTAAACCTGACCCCCTCAGGACACACGTCGGGTCAGGGTACGCTCCAGGGCATCTACGATGGGGCGGGGGCGACGGCGCAGCTGACGATCCAGGTCCACCTGTCGAACACGGGCATGGGCGTGGACCCGGCGGCCCCGGGAGCGCTCGACGGCGCGACCGCGCCGGATCCAACGACGAACATCAGTCCGCTCCTTTACCCTTACGACAAGACCGTCTTTCCGCTCGGCCTCACGTCGCCTCTCGTCATGTGGAACGCTCCGAAGGCCGGCGATGTGTACCGCCTGCATTACGAGGAGAAGGACTTCACCTGCGACGACTACGAGGTCGTGATGACCCCGCAGCTGCGCATCCCGCAGGATTGCTGGGACTGGCTCACGTCGTCGAACCAGGGCGACCCCGTGCAGGTGACGCTCTCGCGCTGGGATGCGTCGACCAAGATGGCGTACGTCTCGGCGAAGGAGACGTGGACGCTCGCTCACGCGAACATGCAGGGCGCGATCTACTACTGGACGGCCCAGGGCGATTCGCAGGAGGACGCCTACCTCGCGCGCATCAACACAGGCGCCGGGGCGACGCCTCAACCCATCTTCGACATGGGCGGGCAGCACACGTGCATGGCTTGCCATGCCGTGAGCGCCGACGGGACGACGCTCGTCGCCGTCGCGGGGGATGGAACGGGGCCGTCCCCGGCGTTCCCCGGGGAAAACACGAACGGAGGTCCACCCACGAGCTACTGCGCCGCGGGAAATTGCCAGGAGGACTTCTCCAGCGACGACCGCGCGTGGATCTCGTTCAACATCACGCAGATGGCGCCTTATGCCACGGTGCGGCACCAGTCGACCTATTTCGGCGGAAACGTCGCGGTGAGTCCCGACGGCAAGTACACCGTCTTCGGCGACGTCACGCTCTTCCTCGCCGACACGACGAGCGGGATGGTCTACACGGGAACGGGGCTCGACAACGTGGCGCTTGACCCCACGAACGTCGGGCTCATGATGCCCGCGTTCTCGCCCGACGGGAAACACCTCGCGGCGATCGAGGGGCCGCCCGACCCGAGCGACAGCCAGCCTTCGTACATCTCGCTTGCGAACAACAGCGCGAACGCCACCACCAACGCGAAGCTCATCCAGCTCGACTTCAACGAGGCGACGCAGACGTTCAGCAACAAGAAGGCGCTGGCCCCGGAGAGCGGCTTCCCGGCCGGCCAGCAGGCCATCGCGTACCCCACGTATTCTCCGGACGCGAACTGGATCGCCTTTCACGTCGGCGACAAGCCGACGGCATGCGAAGACACCTGCCTCGCGGAGGAGACCTCGTCCGGCGGCATCTATCTCCAGAGCGCCGGGGGCACCGCACCGGTGCGACTGACCACGCTGACGGATACGCCGACCGTTCCCGCGGCACAGATCAACCACTCGTTCGAGCCGACCTTCAATCCCCAGGCGCGCGGCGGCTTCTTCTGGCTCGTCTTCTCCAGCGAGCGTGACTGGGGGAATCGGATCCCCGGGGGCGCCGCGCCGGACAACGGAAACAAACGGCTCTGGATCGCGGCCATCGACAGCATGCCGGGTTCCGGCGATCCGAGCCACCCGCCGTTCTTCGTCGAGGGGCAGGACGAGACCCGCCTCAACATGCGCGGCTTCTGGGCGCTCGCGCAGTGCATCCCGACGGGGCAGGGCACGTGCAACGCCGGCTTCCAGTGTTGCTCGGGCTACTGCGACCCGTCGGGCATCTGCGTCGACATCGGGAACACGATGCCGACGTGCACGCCGATCGGCGGCATGTGCACGATGACGTCTCAGTGCTGCAATAACCCGCTCGTGCAGTGCATCAACGGCATCTGCCAGACGCCGACCAGCCAGTAACGGCCGGCTCGCTCACGACCTCGGCCCGAGCATCGCGAGGATCGCCTCGACGTTCGCGGCCGCCTCGTGCGCGCTCGTCGGGGCTTCGTCGCTCACCTCACGAGCGTCGAGCAGCTCCGCCGGGATCTCGAGCAGGAAGCGACTGGGGGTGCGGGGCACTGCCTTGCCGCGGAGTACGCGCGACCTGGCGCGCGAGAGCATGAGCCGCTCGCGCGCGCGCGTGACTCCGACGTAGAACAGGCGCCGCTCTTCCTCGATGTCGGCGGCGCCCACCTCCCCGGCGTCGGTCGCGCGAGCATCGATCGTGCGCGCGTGCGGCAAGTAGCCCTCCTCGCAGCCGATGAGAAATACGAAGTCGAACTCGAGGCCCTTGCTCCCGTGCAACGTCGAGAGCGTGACGACGTCTCCCGTGTCTTCGCCGTCCGGCTCGATATCCATCGTCAGCGCGCGGAGGAACGTCGCGAGCCCGTCGGTGCCCGGCCCCGCACGCTCCTCGCGCCGCGCGAGCGTCGCCAGCAGGCCCTGGACATTCGCGCGGCGCTTCGCGGCGGCGGTCGGCGACTGAGCGCTCGTGTCGATCTCCGCCTCGAGCTTCACCGCGTCGCACAGCGAGCGGGCGACGGCGCTGGGCGCACGCCCCGCCCCGAGCTCGCGGCGGGCGTCCGCGATGGCCTGCACGAGCGCGCGGCAGCCGTCGCGCGCCGCGTTGGGTAAGTCGTCGAGCGCGTCGGAGCGCTCGACGGACTGCCAGAGCGACCAGCCGCGCGTGGCCGCCGCGAGCGCGAGCTTCTCGAAGCTGCTCTCGCCGATGCTGCGCGGAGGATGGTTGATGACGCGGCGGAGGCTGATCTCGTCGGCAGGGTTGAGCGCGAGCTTGACGTACGCGAGGACGTCCTTGACCTCCTTGCGCTCGAAGAACTGCGCGCCTCCGACCACACGATGGGCGACACCCTGCTCGCGCAGCGCCGCCTCCACGAGCTGCGACTGCGCATTCGACCGGTAGAGCACCGCCACGTTGCGCGGGCGAACGCCCTGCTCGCGCAAGAGTCGCCGCACCTCTCGCCCCACCCACGTCGCTTCGATCTCCGGCGTCGGCGCGACGACGAGCCCCACCTTCTCCCCGCCGGCGCGGTCGCTGAAGAGGACTTTGCGCCACTTCGCGTCGGTCCGCCGCGCGATGACGGCGTTCGCCACCGCCAGGATGGGCATGCGGGAGCGGTAATTCTGTTCGAGCTTGATGACGCGGGCGCCGGGGAAGTGCTGGTCGAAGTCGAGGATGTTGCGCACGTCGGCGCCGCGCCACCCGTAGATGGCCTGGTCGTCGTCGCCGACCGCGCACACGTTCTTGCGCTCGCCGGCGAGCAGGCGCAGAAGCTCGAGCTGCGCGCGGTTGGTGTCCTGGTACTCGTCGACGAGAATGTAGAGAAACTTCTCCTGCCAGCGCGCGCGCGCGGCCTCGTCCCGCCGCCAGAGGCGGGCGACCTCGCAGACGAGGTCGTCGAAGTCGAACGCCTTGTACTGCCGGAGCGCCGCCTGGTATCGCGGGAAGACGACCTTCGCGATCTCGTCGTACGCGTCGGCGTCGGGCATCTCCTCGGCAGACAGAAAAGCGTTCTTCGCATTCGAGATGCGCGCCAGCACGGCCTGGGCGTCGTAGGCGCGTTCGGCGCCGGCGGCGTGCAGCAGCTGCTTGACCAGCGACGTCTGGTCCCCCTGGTCGAAGATCGTGAACGCGCCGCCGAGCGCTTCCTTCTCCCGGCCCAGTACCGTCAGGCCGAAGGCGTGGAACGTCGAGACGGTGAGGGCCGACGCCGCGCTGCGCGGCGATGCATCTCGTGGCGGGCGCCCCCGGCGACCGAGCATCCGCGCGACGCGCTCGCGCATCTCGCCGGCCGCCTTGTTCGTGAAGGTGAGGGCGACCACGGCGCGCGCGGGCGTCCCGCGCTCGAGGAGGCTCACGATGCGATGGGTGATGACGCGCGTCTTGCCAGAGCCGGCGCCGGCCAGGACGAGCACAGGCCCCGTTCCGTGGTCGACGGCTTCGCGCTGCGCGGGGTTGAGCTGGAGAGATGAAGGGCGCTCTTCCACGTGAGATGACCTACTCGCGCGCGCGCGAGGACACTAGATTGATAAGTCGTCTCGCGTATGCTCTTTCGCGCGATGCGACACCGAAGCGTAGAGCCTGAGCCGCGGCGCGGCTGGGTCGGGCCCTTTTTCGCGTCCCGCTGCGCGCCCCTCGCGGGCTTTCTCGTGCCCCTCTTGCCGTCGTGCGGCGGGTCGCCTCCGGCCCCGCAGGCCCCCGCGCTGGCTCGCTCCGCGGCCCCGGCTCCGCCGCCCGCTCCGGACCTCAGCGCGGTGCCCGAACCGCCCCACCTCGTCGTCTACGCTCGCCTCGCCAAGCCGAGCGCCTCGCTCGCGACCGTGCATGCGTGGTCGAAGCTCCCCATGCCGGGCGCGGAGCAGGTGACCGAGCTCGTGGCGAACGAGCCCCTCGGCCCCCTCGTCGATCTCGATCGCCCCATCGACGTCGCGATCGCCGCCGGGGGAACTTCGCGCATGCCGCAGGCCGCGCTGGCCATATCGGCCCCTTTGAAGGATCCCGAGCAGGCGCGCGCCCTGCTTGCGGAGCGTTACAAGCTCGTCCCCGGGGACAATGGCGTGTCGCTGATTCAGGGCCTCGGGCATTCGTCGGGCAAGGCAGAGGCAGACGACGAAGACGACGACAAGGGCGGCGCCGGGGGCGACCGCGCGTGCGAGATCGCGCCGGCATACGGCGACGCCCCCGTGCGCCTGGTGTGCGGCATGGACGCCCGGTCGCTGATGCAACTGGGCCCTTGGCTCACGCGGACGGCGCCGCGCACGGCTACGACGTCCGACCTGCACGTGGACGTCCAGATGGCGCCCGTGCGCGCGATCGTCGCCGAGCAGAAGCGCTTCCTCGGCGTCCTTCTGAGCAGCGTCCTCGGTGGCCGTTCGGGTCCGACGGCCGGGCGCGAGCTCGCCGTGAGCGTTGCGACCGACATGGCCGATTTTGCGACCGACCTCGACACTGTGGCGTTCGACATGGCGCTCGGCGACGGGGGGGCCGACGCGACGGCCACGCTAAAGCTCGCGACCGCGTCCTCCGTCGTCGGGCGGCTGGCCACCGCCCACGCCGACCGCAGCGGTCCCGCGCCCGACGCCTTCTGGCAATTGCCCTCCGACGCCGACTTCGCCGTGTTCCATCGCGGCCTCGACGACGGGGACCTCACGCCCTTGCGCGATCTCGTGCTGAAGGCGATCGACGACGAGCTGGCCGCCGTGAACGTGAAAGACGCCGACCGAAAGGCCGTCCTCGACGCGCTGGCGAAGGTCGCCTCGCCGTCGGCGAAGTCGTACGCGAGCGGTCTCGATCTCGCGGCCGTCAAGAAGGCCCTCGCCGCCGAGAAGGCGGTCGCCGGTGGGCCGGATTCGCCCGAGCGCCTCGAAGCGCGGCGGGTCGCAGCAGAGGTTCTGCTCGGGTGGCGGTTGCTCGAGGTGGAGGAGCCCGCGACGAGGGCGACCGGAGTGCTCAAGGAGATCGCGGCGGCGTGGGCCGGTCCGGGGATCGCGGCCGCGTATCGCGCCCGGAACAAGGGCGCTGCCGCGCCGGTGCTCCGTGCCGTCGCGGTGTCGAAGGGAGCGTCGCTCCCAGCGGGATCCGTGCATTACCTGCTCGAGCTACCCCCGCTCGAGGAGGCCCGCGGAGGCGCCGGCGCCGGCAAGGCGAAGGCGGACGACAAGGACAAGGCGAAGCAGCCGGTGGCGCCGCCGAAGCGATTCGCGATCCACGCCTTCGTCGTTCCGGACGGCGCGCGGACGTGGATCGCCTTCGCCGGGGACGAGGCCCTCGCGACCTCGAAGCTTGCGATGGCGCTGGGCGCCGGCCAGGCCAAGCTTTCGTCGCGAGCGGAGCTCGCGCGGCTGAAGAGCGGTCCGGTCGGCGCCGGCGGGTTCTTCACTCTTCGTGGACTGGCCGAGACGGCGACCCTTTCGGCGATCCTGTCGGGCGGTTCTCTCCGGGGTACGGCCGAAGGCCTCGACGAGGCGACGCAAATGCCCGGTCAGGGCATGGTGGCGATTCCGTTCTCGCTGACCGCACAGCCCGGCAGTCCCCCTGCCAGCCAGGTGACGTTGCAAGTCCCACGCGGAGCCATCGAAGACGTCGTCACGGCACTCCTCAGGCACGGGGCTTTCTGAACGACTGCCGGAACTTGGCCAGGGTCGCCCGGTAAGGTGACCATTCGACCTACATGTACGTACGACTTGCGATCGCCTTTGCGTTCGCTTGGCTCGCCTGGCTGACGCCGGGTCTCGCGCTCGCCGGGCAAGGGGCGCGCGAGCTGGGTGCGGACGCGCGCGTTCGAGTCGAACCGAACGGCAACGGATCCGTCGAGCTTCACCTGCGCTGGACGGTCGTGCACGGGCCGCTGCACTCGGTCGACCTGGTCGACGTGGATCCATCGGCCGTCGTCGATCCGGACGTCCGGGTTTCGACCGACGACGGCCGCGTGCTCGGGGCGCACGCGATCCGCCGTGACGACCGCAGCGTCCGCGTCGTGGTCGACGATCCGCGCGGGCTCGCGCGCGGCGAGTTCGCGTTCGACGTCCGATGGACCGTGGACCTGGTGGCCACGCAGGCTCTCGTGCGTGACGGAGCGCGCTGGCGGCTGACCTGGTCGGCGCCCCTTTCCGCCGATG
>CALKVG010000372.1 GCA_937998045.1 uncultured Myxococcales bacterium | reverse complement strand
AGTATGGCTGGTACTCCGTGAGCCGCGCGTCCGCGATCTCGTCCATGGCTTCGAGACCCGCCTCGGCCCCCCGAAGCTCCGCCATCGCGAGCGCGCGGTTTACGGCGACGATGGGCGAGCCCGTCAGCGCCAGCAGAGCGTCGTACAGCTGCAGGACCGCTTCCCAGTTCGGCGTCCCCGTGCGGCGACGATGGACGTGGGCCGATTGCAGCGCGCCTTCGAGCTGGTAGCGCCCGATGGATCCGAGCTGACGGGCACGCAGGAGAACGCCTTCTGCCTCCTCGATCATCCGCGAGTCCCAACGCGCCGGGTCTTGCTCCGTGAGCGGGACGTACTCGCCGCGATCGTCGCGTCGAGCGGAACGTCGCGCTTCCACGTAGAGCATGAGCGCCAGGAGGCCCAGCGCCTCCGGGGCATCGGGGACCAGCTCGGTCACGAGCCTTCCGAGGAAGAGGCCCTCCTCGGCGAGGTCCCGACGCACCCGGTCGGAGCCGTCCGAGTCGGCCCAACCTTCGGAGAACACCGCGTAGATCGCATCCACGACCGTCTCGAGTCGACTCGGGAGCTCCTGCCGCTCCGGGACGCGAAACGAGATGCCGGCTTGGCGGATCTTGTTCTTCGCCCTGGTGAGGCGCTGGCCCATGGTCCCGGGCGACGTCAGGAAGGCGGAAGCGATTCGCTTGGCGTCCAGGCCGAGCACGACCTGCAGGATGAGCGGCGCACGGACGCCGACGTCGATGGCCGGGTGCGCGCACGCGAACATCAGCGCGAGGCGATGGTCCGGGATGTCGCTCGTGGGGGCCGTGGTCGCGTCGAATTCCTCGGCGAGAAGCCTCAGGTGAGGAGTCGCTTGCTCTGCGGTCCGGCGTCGCCGGATGGAGTCGATCACCTTGCGGCGCGCTGCGGCGAGGAGCCACCCCTCGGGACTCGAAGGGATTCCATGCGTGGGCCAGTGCGCAAGCGCCGAGGCCAGCGCGTCGGCGAGCGCATCCTCGGCGCCCGCGACGTCACGCGTCTGCGTCGCGAGCAAGGCGACGAGCTTGCCGTAGCTGCGCCGTGCGACCGTCTCAGCAACGACGTGCGCACGGACGTGATCGCCGCCTTGCTCCGGGCTCATTGCCTACGCCGATGGCCAGATCGGGCGCACTTCGACCACGCCGTGGTTGGCCGCCGGACACCGTGCCGCCCAGGCAATCGCAGCGTCGAGATCCGCCACATCGATGAAGAAGTAGCCGCCCAGCTGCTCCTTCGACTCGAGGTAGGGACCATCGAGGACCTGCGCCTGGCCGTTCTTCGTCCGCACGGTCGTCGCTACAGAGCTCGGCTGCAGGCGCCCAGCCGCTTTGAGCGCGCCCGCCTTCGCGAGCGCCTCGGTAAAGGCCATGTAGGCGGCCATGCCCTGCTGCTGCTCGGCTGCCGTCATCTTGTTCCAGCCATCCTCCTGCACATAGGTCATCAACATGTATTCCATGTGAAATCTCCGGTTTCGCAGCAGCCCCGCGCCACCGCTTGATCCAGTGACGCACGAGGGTCGGCGACTTCTACACCCATTGCGTGCCCCGTCGTCATCCGCGCGGCTGCAGCTCGTTTGCTTGCGATGCTTCGTCCAGCTCTACGCTAGGTCGAAGCCGATCGGATGTGGGTGAGCGCAGCGCGCTCCGCGTCGATCTCTTGGCGCGTCCTGAATCCGATCCGGCGCAGCAAGGCGGCTGGCGGGCACCATCCGACGAGAGAGTGCGCAAGCATGAACGCGATCTGCGCCGCAAGCGGGAACTTCCACCGCCGGTCCCGCCGCAGCCCGAGCGTGAGGGCCACCGCGCCGGCGGCGGCGAACGCCAGCAGGATGACCCTATCGAGCTCCCATTCACGATCGAGGGATGCAATCCGCTCCCTGGCGAACTCGGCGTCATCGGCGGCCCGCTGGAGACTCTCGGAGGCACACCGGTCGAGACGCTCGTTCACGATGGTGGCTGTATGGGCCCGAACTCTATCGTATCCGTTGGTTGCGCTGGCAATCATGGAACACCTCCGGTGCAGTGCACGGCCCGCGTCAGCTGCAAAACCAGCAACGGGAGTGCCCGGTCGGCCCTCGAGCGCGAAGGCTCAGCAGGGATGGTCGCGGCGAGCTTGCGTGCCAGGGTGCGATGCAGCGCCCGACGACGGATGAGCCCTCACTGCGGCTTGTCGGTCCCCATGGCGTGATCGAGCATCTGCTTTACCTCCTTCTCGACCGGATCGATGGGGAAGCCGTGGGCGAGCCGCGCCTCGGGGTTGTCGAACGCCAGAGAGACCTTGTACGGCTCGAAGCGACCGTCGGCAGCGAGAGCGCGGCAGCGATCGCGGAGGCTCTGCATGTCCTTGTCGCTCATCGGCTCGAAGCCCTGCGCGACCTTCAGGTTCGCGCGCAGCTTGTCGACGTCTTCCATGCCGCTGATCGTCGTCGCGACCGGCAGGCTCATGGCGTATCGCAGGAGCTCCTCGGCCGTTACCACGTTCTTCTGGATCGGCGAGGGGCGCCCGGTCATCGGCTTCATGCCGAGCACCGCGATGCCGCGACGGTTGCACTCGGGCAAGACGCGCTGCTCGAAGCTTCGGTAGGTCGCGTCGAAGGGATTCAGCGGGAACTGGCAAGTATCCCAGGGGAAGCCCCGCCGGATCATCTCGAAATGCACCTCGGGGTTCTTGTGGCCGGTGAAGCCGACGAAGCGGGCCTTTCCCTGCCGCTTCGCGAGCTCGAGCGCCTCCAGGACGCCGCCTTTGCGGTAGGCGAGGTCGGGATCGTTGTCGAACACCACGCCGTGGACCTGCCACACGTCGAGGTGATCGGTCTTCAGCCGCCGGAGCGACTCTTCGAGCATCTGCATGGCGAGCGATGCGTCCCGCCCGTGGGTGCAGACCTTGGTCATCACCAACGACTTGGCGCGGCGCCCCCCGGTGGAGAGCGCCCGCCCGAGCCAGTCTTCGCTGCGGCCGTTGTTGTACTCCCAGCAGTTGTCGAAGAAGTTCACCCCGCCGTCGAGGGCCTCGCCGACGATCCGGTCGGCGACCGCGAACGACGCCGCGTCTCCCAGGTGGTGTCCGCCCACGCCGAGCGCCGATACCTTCGTTCCCGTCTTGCCGAGGGGGCGCTGCGGGACCGAGGCGCTCACAGCGGGAGCTCCTTCTGCGTCGGATAGCCGTGCTGCTCGCGGCCGACCTTCGCGTCGTAATGCGTCGTCATCTTGTAGAGCTCGTGGCGGCCGTCGGCGGCGACGGCGCGGACGCGCTCGCGGAGTGACTGCATGTCCTCGGTCCGCATGGGGACGAAGCCACGGGCGATCGCGAGGTTCTGCCGCAGGATGTCGAGCGAGTCGATCCCGCTCACGGTCGTGGCCACGCCCGGGACGCTCATCGCGTACCGCAGCGCCTCCTCGACGGATACGACGCCCTTTCGAACCGGGTCGCCGGCGCCGGTGAGGCTCTTCATCCCGATGGGCGCGATCCCGCGCTTCACGAGCTCGGGTACGACGCGCTGCTCGAAGCTGCGGAAGGTGGCGTCGAAGCAGTTGAGGGGCATCTGGGCGGTGTCGAACGGGAAGCCGTGGGAGAGCATCTTCAGGTGAATCGCCGGGTCCTTGTGGCCGGTGAACCCGACGAAGCGCACCTTGCCTTGCTGCTTGGCGCGGTCGAGCGCCTCCACGACGCCGCCGGCGGCGAAGTGCAGATCGGGGTCGTTGTCGTAGACGCACTCGTGGATCTGCCAGAGATCGAGGTGGTCGGTGCCGAGGCGCGCGAGCGACTGTTCGAGCTGCTCCATCGCGACGTCGGCGGGGCGGCCGTGGGTGCACACCTTGGTCATCAGGAAGACCCTGTCGCGCCGGCCCCGGAGCGCGCGGCCGAGGATCTCCTCGCTCCGACCGTCGTGGTACTCCCACGCGTTGTCGAAGAAGTTGACGCCGGCGTCGATCGCCTCGTGGACGACGCGGACGGCGGCTTCGGGATCGGCCATGTCGCCGAGATGAGAGCCGCCGACGCCGAGGATCGACACCTGCGCCCCGGTCTTCCCGAGGGGACGGCGGCTCTCATC
>CALKVG010000371.1 GCA_937998045.1 uncultured Myxococcales bacterium | reverse complement strand
ACACGCGTAAGATCGTCGGCAGCGTCAGATGTGTATAAGAGACAGGTCCGCGGATCGAGGACGACGACGAAGAGGAGCAGGTGGGCGTCACGAGCCGCGGAGAGCAGCTGGAGCGCGCGCTCGCGCCGGCGCGCGTCGCGGTGGTGCACGGCGCGATGCCCGCGGCCGAGCGCGCGGCGGCGATGCGGTCCTTCCGGGCGGGCCAGGCGGACGCGCTCGTCGGGACGACGGTGCTCGAGGTGGGCATCGACGTGCCGGAGGCGACGCTCATGGTCATCGACGGCGCGGACCGCTTCGGGCTCGCCCAGCTTCACCAGCTCCGCGGCCGCGTCGGACGCGGCGCGCGACCCGGGCGATGCCTCCTCGTCTACGACGAGCCGTTGCTCGACCTGGCGCGGCGCCGCCTCGAGGCGCTCGCGCAGACGAACGACGGCGCGGAGATCGCGCGGGCCGATCTCGCGCTGCGCGGCGCGGGGGACCTCGGCGGAACGCGACAGTCGGGCATCGTCGAGGACCTCCTGTGGCTGGACCCGACGCAGCCGCCGCGGTGGATCGATCGCATCGAGGACGACGCGCGGGCGGTTCTCGCTCGGGATCCGATGCTGGCGGCGGCGGAACACCGCGCGCTCGCGCTCGCGGTGCGTCGCTTCGCGGTGACGCTGGCCGTTCGCGAGGAGGCCGGCTGAATGGCGATGCGTCGGTGGTTCGCGAGCGCGCTCGTCGACTGCGCGGCCGTCGTGGCGGCGTGGGGCGCGATGCTCCTGGCCGAGTGCGTCGCCGTCCAGCTCCTGTGGGCGGAGCACTTCACGGCGTCGTGGGAGTACACGCTCGCACGGCGGCTGGTGGTGCCGATGGCGCTGGCGATGCTCGCGCCGTCGGCGCCGCTCTTCGTCCTCGCGTGGAGTACGGCGAGGCGGGCGGCGCGCCGTCGCGGCGGCGCGGGCCTCGCGCTCGCGATCGCCGGGGCGCTGGGGGGCGGCGCTGTCGCCTTCGGCGTCTCCACGGGAAGGCACTTCGCGCACGCGGGGGTACGCGCTGCCTTCGTACTCGCGCTGGCGCTGGTGGGCGCGATCTGCGCGCGTCAGCTCGGCGTCGCCGTCGCGCGGCTGTGGCGTCGACCGCTGGCTCTCGCCGCCGTCGGGATCCTCGTCGCGGTGGGAGGCTGGCTCGTAGACGGCTTCGTCCTGCCCCGGCTCTACCCCGCGTTCCATGCGGCGACCTTCGTCGCGACGCTCGTCGGGGGGGCGCTCTTCGGCCTCTCGTTCCGCGCGAGCGTGCCGCGTGCGACGGGTGCCGCGAAGCTCGTCGCGTTCCTCGTCGCCGCCGTGGTCGCCGGGTGCGCTCTCTGGACGCCGCGCGCCGCCGCCGACCTGAATCGCGCGAGCAACCTGCGCATCGCGCTCGTCGAGCACGCGCCGCTCCTCGGGCGCGCGGTCCTGCTCGCGTCGCGCTGGAAGCCCGCCGAGGCGGACGCTTCGCCGGCCGCCGCCGCGACGGTCGGGCCGAGCCTCGAAGCGGCTCGCGCCCTCGACTGGACCGGGCACGACATCGTCCTCATCTCGATCGACGCCCTCCGCGCCGACCACGTCTCGGCGTACGGCTACGCGCGATCGACCACGCCGAACATCGACGCCCTCGGGCGCGAGGGCGTCGTCTTCGACCACGCGTACTGCCCGACCCCCCACACGTCGTACTCGATAGCGTCGATGATGACCGGCAAATACCTGCGGCCGCTCATCGCGCTCGGCCTCGGGCAGGACTCCGAGACGTGGGCGATGCACCTGCGCCGCTACGGCTGGCACACCGGCGCATTCTATCCGCCCGCGGTCTTCTTCATCGACGAGGATCGCTTCCCGACGTTCGAGCGCGAGCACCTGGGGTTCGAGTACGCCAAGGTGGAGTTCGCCGATCCCGCGCTGCGGGAGGAGCAGGTGAGCAACTACCTCGACCACGCGCCCGCCGGGGTCCCGCTCTTTCTGTGGGTGCACTTCTTCGAGCCGCACGAGCCGTACGTCACGCATGCGGAGCACGCGTTCTCCGGGGGGGCCTCCGCGGACATCGACGCGTACGACAGCGAAGTGGCGACGGCCGACGACGGCGTCGGTCGCATCGTGCGCCTCGTGCGCGAGCGTCGGCCGGGCGCCGTCGTGATCGCGACGGCGGACCACGGCGAGGAGTTCGGCGAGCACGGGGGGCGGTACCACGGGACGTCGGTGTACGAGGAGCAGGTGCGGGTTCCGCTCGTCGTCGTGGGGCCGGGAGTCCGCAAGGCCGCCCGCGTGGAGACGGTCGTGCAGACGATCGACCTCCTGCCGACCGCGCTGTCGGCGCTGGGAATTCCACGGCCGGCCCGGCTGCGTGGTCGCGACCTCGGCTCGCTGCTCGCAGGCGATGGCCAAGCAAAGCCGGACCCCGGCTTCGCATTCGCCGAGACCGACGACTACGCGCTCGTGGCCTCCGGGGACGACCGCCTCGTCTGCGAACGACGCCTGGGGGCGTGCGCGCTGTATCGCCCGGGGGACGATCCCGGCGAGCGCCGAGACATGGCGGCGCAGGCGCCTGCGCAGTTCGATCGGCTGCGGGCGAGCCTCCGGGCGGTGGAGCGCGACCACGGGCGCTACGAGGCGGGCGACGGGAGCGCGTGGCCGGAGGCGATTCGCCGCGGGATGCAGGGCGAGGTCGAGGCGGCGCCCGACGTGGCGTCGCTCCTCGACGACGCGGACGTGGCCGTACGGCGCAAGGCCGCGCAGGTGTGCTTCGAGTTGCGCGCGCCCGCGACGGGCCCGGCGCTGCGGCGCGCCGTGGCGCGCGACGAAGACGAGGAGGTACGCCGCTGGGCGGCGCTGGCGCTCCTCCGCGTGGGGGAACCCGCGGCGCCGCTCGACGGCACGTCTCCGACAGCGCCTCGGTTGCGAGGCGGCTTGGACGATGTGCCGGAGCGGGGTCGAAACCTGGCCGAGTCCCTCCTGCGGGACGCGAATCGCGACTGGCGCCGCCGCGCGGCGCTCGCGCTGGCCGAGCGCGGGGAGGAGCGGGCGTGCGACGAGCTGGGCTCGTGGTGGACGGATGTGCTGCCGCCGCCGGGGCAGGGGGCCGCCGAGGGGGAGCCCGGGAGGTTGGCGATGGACCTGGCTCACGCGCAGGAGCTGCTCGCCGCGACGCGCAACGCGCGTTGTCGCGGTGCGGTGCCGCAGCTCGTCCGCGCGCTCGAGGACGTGCGCGCCCGTCCGTACGTGGCCGACGCGCTGGGCGCCCTCGGCGACCCGCGGGCCCGGGCGCCGCTGCTCGCAGCGCTGGCGGACGAATCCAACGTGACGACCCGTCCCCATGAGGCGCGGGCGCTTCTGGCGCTGGGCGCGCAGACGAGGGCTTGGTCACCCGGAACGTCCCTCGCGACCCTCTCGGTGGCGCTGCCGCACGGGCCTGCCCGGCTCCTGGCGCTCCTGTCCGACCCGCAGGCCGCGCTGGAGGCCTCCCTCGACGATCGGCCGTGCTCGGCCGGGGGGGAGGGCGCGGTCCGCTGGATCGAGCTAGACCGCGATCACGCCGACCGCGTTCGCCTCGCGCTGCGCGCCTCGAGCGGAGACCTGGTAGCCGTTTGGGTCGCCTCGACCGGGCGACTTGATTGACCCGCCCCGATCGCGCAAATAGTCTCGCGCGGCGGCCGGTGGCCTGACGAGAGGAGCTTTCGCGTGCCCGACGATACGAAGAGCGGCGACGACCAACGACCGGACGAACCCGAGGCGCCCTCGCCCGAGGGCGAGGACGACAAGTTTCGCCCGGATGCCATCGCCGCTCGCGTCGCCTCGCTGGGCGAGGAGACGGAGCTCGATCGCATCTGTCTCTTATACACATCTGACGCTGCCGACGATCTTACGCGTG
>CALKVG010000370.1 GCA_937998045.1 uncultured Myxococcales bacterium | reverse complement strand
GATTTCTGCCTGTCTCGTGGGCTCGGAGATGTGTATAAGAGACAGGCCCTGCGCCAGCACCGTGGTGTCCCCGAAGACGACCGACGCTCCGACGTCAGCGTACCATGCCGTGCGAGACACGGACTGCGCCTGCGAACCGAGTACGGTCGAGAGTCGGTACGGATTGTTGAAGCGAAGGCCGTCGCCGACGAACGCCGTTGCGGAGAGATCGACCCACCATGGCCGCCGAGAGCCCGGTTCGCCATCGCCCTCGGAGGCACGAGCCGGAACAGGCCTCGCAACGAAGGCAAGGAATGCGATGCAGGCAGGGCCGAGCGCGCCGAACGTACGCGCCAGATCGATCGCGCGCATGGATACCTGACACCCTACCCCGAACGATTGACGCGCACCTTGGGCTTGGCTCCGAGAAGGGCTAGCTGCCCGCAAGCGGCGCTCACATCGTCCCCGCGCCGCCGTCGGATGAAGCACGAGTAGCCGGCGTCGCAGAGCACCTTCTGGAACGCGAGAACTCCGCCCATCTCCGGCGGTCCGAGCGAGCTCGCCGAGATGGGGTTCATCGGGATCAGGTTCACCTTCACGGGTAGGCCGCGAAGGAGAGCGGCCAGCTTGTGCGCCTCCGCGCGTCCGTCGTTCTTGCCGTCGACCAGCGTGTACTCGATGGTGATTCGTCGCCTGCGCGGCAGCGGGTACGCGCGGAGCGCATCCATGAGAACCGGGAGAGGGTACTTCTTGTTGATCGGCATCAACCGCGAACGCGTTTGGTCGTCGGCGGCATGCAGGGAGATCGCCAGCCCAACGTTGCCGCCGAAGTCCTGGCCGAGGCGAGCGATCTCGGGGACCAGGCCGCTCGTCGACACCGTGATTCGCCGCGCAGACAACGCGATCCCTTCCGGGCACGTGAGGAGGCGCAGCGACCGTGCGGTGGCTTCGTAGTTGTGGAGCGGCTCCCCCATGCCCATGTAGACGACGTTGCTCAACCTCTCGTCCGGCCCGAGAAGGCTACGCCCTACGAGCACTTGGGCGACGATCTCGTCGGCTCCAAGGTGTCTCTTCAAGCCGGCAACCCCGCTGGCGCAAAAGACGCATCCCATGGCGCACCCCACCTGCGTGGAGATGCATTGAGTGACGCGGACCCGCTCGGATTCGGCAGCCGCTTCGTCCGGATTGGGATCGTCTTCTTCGTCCTCCACGGCCGCTGCCGCATCGGCGTCCTGGTCGCGCGCCGAAAGGGGCGACGGGAGGCGTCCCTTGGGTCCGGTGACACCGGGAATCAGCACGGTCTCCACCGTGCCTCCGTCGCGCAGCTGGGCAAGCAGCTTGCGCGTCCCGTCGGACGCCCGCCGCACGTCCGCAATTTGGAGCGTTCGCGAGAGCTCGAGCGGAACGAGGCCCGCGCGAAGCTCCTTGGGCAAGTCCGACATCCGCTCGGGCTCGAACACGCTGCGCGCCTGCACCCAGCGAAAGACCTGCCGCGCGTGAAACGCTCGCCCGCCAAGCGCACGTAGCGCCTCGGCCCATTCGTCGGGCATGCGGGCCAGCGGCGGAATGCTTGCGTTCACGGCTGACGTTTCGCTTCTTCCCAGTATCGGTCTAGCACTTCCAGCGGAAGGTGAGTCTCACCGCCGCCCGCCTCGCCCCAGCCACCGTGCTCCTCGCGGACCCGCTTTTCGACGTGCGCAAACCGCGCAGAGAACTTGTCGATGGTACGGCGCAGCGCACCCTCCGCGTCGACGTCCAGATGGCGGGCGAGGTTCACCAGCGCAAAGAGAACGTCGCCCATCTCCTCCTCGATGCCCCGGCGGTCACCCCGCGCTCTAGCCTGGTCGAGCTCTTCGATCTCCTCGGCCAGTTTCTCCCGGGACCCGCGCGCGTCAGGCCAGTCGAAACCGACCCGCGCCACCTTCTCGCCGATGCGTTGCGCGCGCGTGAGCGCCGGCATGCTCCGAGGTACCCCGGCCAGAATTCCGCGTTGCCCCTTCTCCTTGGCCTTGAGCTTCTCCCAGTTGCGAAGGACCTCGTCGGCCGTCCGGGCGTCGAGGTGCCCGAAGACGTGCGGATGGCGGCTCACCAGCTTGTCCACGATGCCAGCCACGACGTCATCGATGGCGAAGCTCCCTTCGCGGCGCGCGAGCTCCGCTTGGAACACCACCTGCAAGAGAAGGTCTCCCAGCTCTTCCCGTAGCGCCTTCCGGTCTCCAGAGTCGATGGCGTCAATGACCTCGCACGCCTCCTCGAGGGCATACTTGCGCAGCGTCTCGAAGGATTGCTCGCGGTCCCAGGGGCAACCGTCCGGCGCGAGCAGGCGGCGCATCACCCCCACCAACCGCGTGAGCGTCGCGCCGTCCTGGCGCGCCATGGACGGCACGGGACGCGCGGCCTCCTCGTCGAACCGAGGCAGCTCTTCCGACGGCTCACCACTAGCTTCAGCCATTGCGCCTGGCAGGCTACATTGACTTGCGCGAATGTCGACCACGTCCGAGCCCCCGCCCTCGATGCGGCTCGCCAGCCCCACCGTTCGGCGCGCGGTAGTACTTGCGGTCGTCGCGGGGCTCGTGCTCCTGGCCTACGTCCTGCGCGGCGTCATCATCCCCCTCTTCTTCGCGTTCCTCCTGGCCTACGCGCTCGATCCCTTCGTCGACTGGCTGGAGGCGCGGAGGGTACCGCGCAGCCTCGCCGCGCCCGTCGTGATGCTCGCGATCGGCGGCCTGATGGTGCTCGTGCTGGTCTTCGCGATTCCGATGTTCATCGACGAGCTCCGCGGAGCCGCAGCCGACCTGCCGCTGCAGCTGCAGGGGCTCGAATCGCGCGTCGAGCCCTGGCTCTGGCAGAACCTGCATTTCAAGCCGCCGCACACGATGGGCGAGCTCGGAACCGATGTGCGCGACAAGCTCCAGGCCCAATTCCCGAACTTCGTCAGCGCCGCGAGCGTCGCGTTGTTTGGAACGCTGAGTTATCTCGGCGTGATCCTCAGCGCGCTGATCGTGCCGGTTTTCTCGCTGTATTTGCTCATCGACTTCGACCGCATTGTCCAACACTCGGGGCGCCTCATCCCGCGGCGCTGGTATCCCCAAGCGGCCGAGGTGGCGCGGCAGGTGCACAAGACGCTCGGGGGATACGTCCGCGGACAGCTCACGGCGAACATCGTCCTCGGCGCTCTCTACGCGAGCGGTCTGCGTTTCGTCGACATTCGGCTGGCGGTCCCGATCGGGGTGCTCACGGGGATGCTCGCGTTCGTCCCGTACATCGGGTTCGGATGCGGACTGCTCCTCGCGCTGTCGATGGCGACCCTCGATTGGCAGGGCCCCGGGCGCCTTCTCGGTGTCCTCGCCGTCATGCTGGGCGTTCAGGTTCTGGACGGCCTGGTCGTCACGCCGCGCATCGTCGGGCGCTCGGTGGGATTGGCGCCGCTCGAGGTCCTGCTGACGATGATGGCGGCCGGCACGCTCTTCGGCTTTCTCGGCGTCCTCTTGGCCGTACCTCTCGGTGCCGTCGTCAAGATCCTCGTCACGCGAACGATGAAGGCCTATTTGGCTTCGGACTTCTACGCGCGAGGTGCCTCTCGTGGGGCGCGTTGAGATCGCGAAGAAAGACGACACAGATCGCGAAGCAAGGCGACAGCGATCGCGACGGGTGTCGCCTCGGATCGGGAAGCAAGACGACAGCGATCGCGACGGGTGTCGCCTCGGATCGGGAAGCAAGACGACACGGATCGCGAGGGGTGTCGCTTGGGTTGGGGAACTAGAACGACAGGGATCGCGACGGCTGTCACCTCGGATCGGGAAGCGAGACGACAGGGATCGCGAGGGGCGCCGCTTGGGTTGGGGAGCTAGAACGACAGGGATCGCGACGGCTGTCACCTCGGATCGGGAAGCGAGACGACA
>CALKVG010000369.1 GCA_937998045.1 uncultured Myxococcales bacterium | reverse complement strand
TTCTGCCTGTCTCGTGGGCTCGGAGATGTGTATAAGAGACAGGCACGAGCGACTCGGGGAGCTCGGGAGGAGGCGATGCCGGTGCTTCGATCGGCGGGGACGCCGGAATCGACTGCCCGACCGCGCCCTGCTCCGGGGGGCAGGCGTGTTGCGCGCAGCCGGGCGCCGGAGCACCCGCCTGCAAGCCATCGTGTGCCGCGAGCGACTCGCTCCGGTGCCTGCGCCCGTCCGACTGCGGCGGCGGCACCCCCGAGTGCTGCGGAACGATCGTCGTCAACGGCGGGATGCTCCCGAATTGCGACGTCCAGTCCTTCACCACCCAGTGCGTCGCCAGCTGCGTATCCAACCTCCTGGTCAACTGCTTCGCGACCGACACGCTGCACCTGTGCACGCAGCCCTCGGACTGCGCGAAAGACACAGCGAACCAGAACTGCTGCGCCCTCAGCGGGCGCCAGGTTTGCGTGAGCGACGGCTTGAAGATGGCCGCCGCCCTGACGTGCAAGTAGTGTCTCGAGTCGCCGTCGCATGAATCCGCTCGGACGACTGGAGCAGGCTCTCGCGAGTTATCCGGGGGTCGCTCCGGAGACGACGGAGCACATCCTCGGCACGATCCTCGTCATCGCGGCTTACGCCGTTCTGCGCCGGCTCGCCAGGCGCATCATCACGCGCACGGTCTCCGAGCCGTCGACCCGCTACCAGGCGACGGCCGCGATCACGTACCTCGTCGGCGGCATCGCGCTCGTGGTGCTCGCGAAGATCTGGATCGCCGGTATCAGCGGGTACGCGACGTACCTCGGCCTGCTCAGCGCCGGCGTGGCGATCGCCTTGCAAGACCCTCTCACGAACCTCGTCGGCTGGTTCTTCATCATCACTCGTCGCCCGTTCACGGTCGGCCACCGTATCCAGATCGGTTCGCACATCGGCGATGTCGTCGACATCCGGGTCTTCCGGTTCGTCATGCTCGAAGTCGGCAACTGGGTGCACGCCGATCAGAGCACCGGCCGCGTCGTACACGTACCCAACGGAATGGTCTTCAAGAACCCCGTCTACAACTACGACGAAGGCTTCGGCTACATCTGGAACGAAATCGAAATCGTCGTCACGTTCGGGAGCAACTGGCGCAAGGCGAAGGAGCTTTTTCTCAAGACCGTGACCGAGCACGCCGAGCGAATCTCGCCCAACGTCGCCGCGCAGATCGCGAACGCGGCCGAGTCGTTCCACGTAAAGGTCGGCGCCGTGACGCCGGTCGTTTGGACCTCCGTCGTCGACAGCGGGATCAAGCTCACCGTGCGCTATCTCTGCACCCCCAGACAGCGGCGCTCGTCGACCAGCCATGTCTGGGAGTCGATCCTCGACACGCTCGCGGCCATGAAGGACGTGGAGCTCGCGTACCCGACCACGCACCAGATTGTCAGCAGCGGGAGGCCTGGGAGCGAATCCTGACGCCTATTGCGATAGGAACTGGGCCAGATTCGAGTACCACGTCCCTCCGTTCGGTATGTTGGTGGGAACCAGGAACGGGTCCTCATCGGGCCATACCGCGACTGTCGTGAACCCGATCGCCGCGATGTCCTTGAGCGCGTTGGGCAAGAACGGATTGGCCCCGGTGCCTCCCTGGCCGTCGATCAACCCGATGCCGATGGCGCTCACCGGCGAAACGTCGCACATCAAGCCGAGCTGCGCCCCGAAGTAGGCGCTCGGGTCCGGGTCGCAGTTGATCATGCCCGTCGGCGCGCCGGCACAGGTGGTCGGGGCAGTGCCCTCGCCTCCTGCATAGTCCTCGATGATCGCGGAATCGACGGCGGGTCCGATCTGCGTCAGGTCGACCCCGCTGGCCCCGCACTGCGAGATGTACCAGCCGCCCAGGTCGACCGTCAGGATCATGTTCTTCGCGTTGAGGGCCGCCTTGGCTGCACTCAAGAAACTGACGTATTGCATGCTGTTGATGCTGTTGGGCTCCCAGTCGATGTTCCAGCCGTCGTAGCTGTTGGTCTGCCCTTCCGACACCATCCAGTTGATGAAGGTGGTCTGCGCATTGGAGTCACCGAGGAAGGTCGGGTAGTCCGTATTGCCACCGTAGATCAGCGGTATGAGCTTCATCCCGGCGCCATGAACTTGCATGGCGATCTGCGCGATCGACAAGCCGTCGTAGGAGCCGCCGCCGCCAGTCGGCGTGCCGCCCGTGGTCATCGTATAAAAGTCCGGGCTGACCTCCGTGAAGGCCTTGGGATTGCTGCTGGTGACCGACATCAGATTTTGCGCGAAGTTCTGCAGATACGTCGGTATCCAGACGAGTACCTGCTTGCCGCCGCTGGGCGCCGATGCCTCTCCCGCTCCGCCGTCGGCGGGGGTCGTCGCATCGCTAGCGGCGCCGGCGTCGCTCCCACCGGAACTCGACCCGGTAGACCCGCTGCTCGAGCTGCTTCCCGAGCTGCTGGTGGAGCTTCCCGTCGATCCGCTACTGGACCCGCTCGATCCGCTGGTCGACCCGCTCGATCCGCTGGCGGACCCGCTCGATCCACTGCTCGAACCGGAGCTCGACCCTCCCGAGGAGCCTCCGTCATCCGTTGCTGTGTTCTGGCCGCCGCTGTTGCCGCAGCCGGCGGCGAGCGCGAACGCAACCCAGAGCGATCGACCGAGAGTGGACCGCAGAACCGCTGCAACGACCGACGAACGAGTCGCTCCGCTTCTCATGGTGAGATCGCTCCTTCAAGGGAAACACGTTCAATGTCGCCCCCCGCGCCTCAGGCAGAGTGCGTGCCAATGGGCTCGAGATCTCCGCATACTGCAAACGTACGATGTCGATGCCGTCGTCGGCTCTTCGAATGACCGACGGCGTGCGGTGCTCGGTGTCGCAGGCGACGGATCGCACCGCGGTCACGCTGTTTGTCGCGGGAGCTGCCCGGCCGTCTAGGACTGCACGAGAACGTTGCGGAGCCGGGTAATCCCAAGGACCGTAGGGTGATCGCGCGAACGCGCGGGGTACGCAGCTTTCGTAGCCTACGGCGGTGCACGACTAGGTCGACCGGCGTGCGTGCCACGCCAAAACTAGACCCACGGCGTAACGCGTGCCGGAGGCACCGCGATGGATCCTACCCCAGCTCGACCTTGCTCCACATGTCGCGTCGTATGCGCTCGCGGTGCCGGTCGGTCCGCGTGATCATTCGCGCCGCGCTCCAGGCCGCGAGCAGCTCGCCCTCCTGTCCGAGCGCGGGTAGGGCGCTCGGGCCGACCACGAACGCACCGGCGACCGGTGTGCGGATCGGCTCCGCGGCGAGACCGTAGAAGCTCGGCGACTCGACGTGCCAGCGCGGCGCCATCGGCTCCGCGTCGACCGAGCCTCCCGTCGCCCTCAGGGCCGGCCGCTCGACCTCGACGAGAGAACCCGACCGCAGGTCCCACAGGGGACGCCCGTCGTGCGGCGAGTCGATGACGATGTAGTGCCGCTCGAGGAAGGGGAGCATCGCTTCGAGCACGCCGAGGACAGCCTCGCGCGCGCGTTCGAGGGGCAGCGGCGATCCCTCCGCGATGGCTGCCTCCGCGACGAGCAGCGTCGCCCCGGGGATCCCGCAGGGCTCGCGGTGGCGCTGCAGGTGCACGAGCGGGGTGAACGGATCGAGTCCGCGGTGCGGCCACCCTGCGAGCAGGAACGCCTCGTCCGCCAGCGCGGCGGGAACGCCCTCGTCGCGCACGACCACCGAGACGACGAATCGCCACTCGGCCGGCAAGAGGTGAGGGAGCGCCACGAGCGCGCGTCGCGGCGGATCGAAGTCGCTCGTGAGATCGAGCAGCGCGCGCGTCGTGTGGTCGGTCGCGATGAAGCCGACGCCGGTGGGGGTGTCGTCGCCGTCGATGACGACGCCGCTCACCCGCCCGCGCTTGTGGACGACGCGGACGGCGCGCTCCGAGAGGCGCGTCTCGCCGCCGTGTGCGCGCACGCGTTCGGCGAGAAAGTCGACGAGCTCGTCCTCGCCGCTCGCCAGACGCGAGATCCCGCGCGTCCACGCCCCGTGCAGCCGCGCGACGGCGAATTCCGGCAGATCGTCGGAGTGGCTGGCGAACCGGGCCGGCACGTCGACGATCGCGCGATAGTCGTGGTCTCGCGGGAACTCGGCGAGCAGCGGCGCCGTACGCGCCCGCTCGAAGCGGGGCAGCGACGCGGCGATGCGCCCCGTTTCGCGGCGCTCCCAGAAGTTCCCGGGGGGCCAGACGAGGTCCTTCTCGAAGGCGGCGTCGGCCGCGGCGTTCGTCTGCGCCAGCTCGGCGTACAGCTCGTCGACGATGCGGCGCACCTCGGGGAAGGCTCGGTCGATCTCCTTCGAGAACAGCTGCATGTCCGGCGGCACCTCCAGGCGCAACTTCGGCGCCAGCACCTGGAACATGGGGTCGATCGGCACGACCCGTCGGCGGAAGGTCTGCGACTGCGCGAGCTCCACGAGAATGCGCGCCCACGCGGGCGACGAGTTCGCGAGGAACGTGAACGGTCGTCGGGCAAGGGTCACGCCGTCGTACTGATAGGTCGCCGGGTGCCAGCGCTGGCCCAGCACGAGCACTCGCCACGATCTTCGCGCCAGAAGGGCGGCCGTCGATAGCGCGCCGATGCCGGCGCCGAGGATGGCCACGTCGTAGTGCTTCGCCAAGCTCGCTTACTCCGTGAGGCCGAGAGCCGGCGTGCGGATCCCCTCGACGCGCACGCGCGCCCGACCCCCGGCGGCTCCTGCCGGCTCGACGCGGACCCGGCCCTCGGCGATCCACTGCAGGACCCGGGGGAGCAGCTCGTGCTCCCTGGCAAGAATCCGCGCGGACAGCGCCTCGTCGTCGTCGTCCTCGTGCACCGGCACCACCGCCTGCGCCAAGATCGGACCCGTGTCGGTCCCCCCGTCGACGAAGTGGACCGTGCAGCCGGTGACGCGCACGCCGTAAGCGAGCGCCTGCCGTTGCGCGTGAACGCCGGGGAAGGCGGGCAAGAGGGCCGGGTGAACGTTGACGACGCGCATCGCGAAGGCGCCGAGCAAGACGTCGGTCACCAGGCGCATGAAGCCGGCGAGCACGACGACCTCCACGCCACGCGATCGGAGCGCCTCGACGACGGCGGCGTCGAACGACCGGCGATCGCCGAAGCGCTGATGCTCGATGACGAGCGCGTCCACGCCGGCTGCGCGCGCGCGGTCGAGCGCCTTCACCCCGGCCACGTTGGAGATCACCACCGCGACTCGGGCATCCAGCGTGCCCGCAGCCACGGCGTCGAGGATCGCCTGCAGGTTCGTCCCGCTGCCCGAGACCAGCACGCCCAGCGTGATCATGCGGGCCACTCCACGCGGTCCTCGAACGGCCGATCGGCCTCGACGCGGACGATGCGCCCGACCGCGACCGGCGACTCACCGATGGCGCGCAGGGCGTCGACGGCGCGGGCCGCCTCTCCGGCCGGGACGACGAAGACGTAACCCACGCCGAGGTTGAACGCGCGCCGCATCTCCGACTCGGCGATCGCGGCGCCGCGCTGGATCAAGTCGAAGACGGGGGCGCGCGGCCAGGCGCGCTCGAAGCGGAGGCCCAGACCGTCCGGGAGGACCCGCGGGACGTTGCCCGGGAGGCCCCCCCCGGTCACGTGGCTCATCGCGCGCACGTCCACGCCCGCGGCCAGCACCGCCTGCACATGGCGGGCATACAGACGCGTCGGCGTGAGGAGCACCTCTCCGACGCTCTTGCCGCCGAGCTCGGGCGGGCGGTCGGCCGGCGCAAGGCCCATCGCGTCGAAGAGGGCCTTTCGCGCCAGCGAGTAGCCGTTCGAATGTAGGCCGCTCGACGCGAGCCCGAGCGCGACGTCTCCCTCGGCCACACGCGTGCCGTCGATGAGCCGCTTGCGGGCAACGACGCCGACGGCGAACCCGGCCAGGTCGTACTCCCCGGAGGCGTACATCCCGGGCAGCTCCGCCGTCTCGCCGCCCAGCAAGGCGCAGCCGCTCTCCTTGCAGGCGGCAGCGATGCCCGCGACGACCCTCTCCGCGACCTGCACGTCGAGCCTTCCCGTCGCGAAGTAGTCGAGAAAAAAGAGGGGGCGGGCGCCGCAGGTGACCACGTCGTTGACGCACATCCCCACGAGGTCGAAGCCGATCGTGTCGTGCACACCGGTGAGGAACGCAACCTTGAGCTTCGTTCCGACGCCGTCGGTGCCGCTCACGAGGACCGGATCGTCGACGTCGGCCGGAACGCGGCAGAGCCCCGCGAAGCCGCCCACGTCGCTGACCACCTCTCGGATGCGCGTCGCCGCCGCCAGGGGTTTGATGCGCTCGACGAGCTCATCGCCCGCGTCGATGTCGACCCCGGCTTGTTTGTACGTCAGGGGCATGGCTCGATGCGGCCGGAACCTAGCATATTGTGTGGCCATGCAGCCTCGCCCGCGAACCGGCGCTCCCGCGCGCGTCCACCCGCCCAGCGTCGTCCTCCCCGGGGCAAGGCTGGGGCTCGACACTGTGATCGGCGCCTTCTGTTTCGTCGCCTCTGGGGCGGTCGTCGGCGCCGGAACGCGGATCCAGAGCCACACGAGCGTGTGGGACGGCGTCGAGCTCGGCGAGGACGTCTTCGTCGGCCCCGCCGCCGTGTTCACGAACGTCCGTCACCCCCGAGCCGCCTTCGTGCGCGCCCCGCACTGGGAGCGCACCGTCGTGGAGGACGGGGCGAGCCTCGGCGCGGGTGCGGTCCTCGTCGCCCCGGTGCGAGTCGGTCGGTGCGCCATGGTCGGCGCCGGGGCGGTGGTGGTTCATGACGTGCCAGCGCACGCCGTCGTGGTCGGGAATCCGGCGCGCGTCGTCGGCTGGGCGTGCCCGTGCGGCACGACGGTCGCGCGCGGCGAACGGAGGCCCGCCGAGGGGTCGTGCCCGCGGTGCGGAGTCATCGCACTCGGCGCGTGACCGCGCTCGCTACTTTCCGGCGCTGGCCCGATTTTGGCGGGCGGTCAGGCGTGGCGGCAGGAGCGCCCCGATCGCCTTGAGCGTCTCGATGCCGTGCGCGATGGCCTCGTCGCGCGTGGCGACGCAGACCTGCGGCTGGGGAGGCGGCTGGACCCACGAAACTGCGGTGATGAGGCCGCGCAGCAAAGCGGAGGGCGTGACGTGCGCGGCGCCTGCGCTGGCGATCCGGCCGAGCCCGAAGGTGCGCGTCATCCACTCCGCGGTGAGCTTGCGCTGGCTGGCGGGCGGGTGTTGCCGCATCCGCGTGATGTCCGTGACGAAGAAGATGCGCTCCCTGCGGGCCTCGGCCTCGCGCATGAGCTCCTCGAGATGCCCGAGCATCCCTTGCAGATCCTCATCGCTGACGTGCCCCTCCGGGAAATCGGTCACGATGATCGGCCAATCGCCGGACTGCACCGTGAGCTCGCCGAATTCGCGAAGTCCGTGCGGGATCATCCAGGGCTCCGTCCTCCACCGTAGCCTACCCGAACGACCCCTCTCGCCCGCCGGTGTTAGTCCCCGTCCGGGCGAACGGCAAGCGCGTGTGGTCCCTCACGGGCCGGATTTCCTCGGGGTATCTGGCTTCCATCGCGCCGGTAAGCCCGCCTTCTGCCCCCGCACCTTTTGATGTGAAAAAGAACATCGGAGGCGCAGCGGAACCGGGATGAAAAGCGCGCGAAACAGCGGCCCCTTACAAATGAAGAGTCACCGCGCTCGCTCGCGCCGCTTTTCGGATTCGCCAAACCCGTCCGGTCGAAGGATTCACCATGCTGCTGATGACGCTGCTTCTGGGAGGCTCTGCGCTGGTCGCTGCCGTTTTTCTCGACGTCGTAAATCAGAGCTCGTGAGGCTCGGTCGCCGATTCACGCAGCGCCGCGCTGCCACCAGCTCTGGATCGCTGCGAGGACCCGGTTTCGTATGTCCTCGCGGCGGGCGCCGCCGACGGGCCGCCCGTCGGCCTCGGCCACCAGGAACCAGTCGTGCGCCACGCCGTCGGCGATGTTCGCCTCGGATTTGAGAATCTTCACCCGTGCGGCGATGATCGCGGTCACGACCGCGAAGAGAATCCCCATGCGATCAGGGGTCTCGACGAAGAGCTCCGACGCGCCGTCCCGCACGTCGTCCGCAAACCACACACGCGTCAGCCTGAAATCGTGTTCGGTCCGCATGCTGCCCAACCTAGGCGCAGCAAAGCAACGGAGCGTTCCACGGTCGTTTCGTCCTCGTATCGCCGCGCGCGACGAGGCTCTCGTCGACCGCTTACGGAGGCTGCGAGAGGTGGGCCTGGATGACGTCGTGCATGATGAGCATGGCGACGTGGGCATAGATGATGACGCCCAGCGTATCGACGAGGCTTGCGATGAAGGGCGTCGAGCTGGTCGCCGGGTCGACGCCGATGCGCTTGAGCACGATGGGCAGCATCGAACCCACGGTGCATCCGGCGAGAATGATAAAGAGGACGGTCACCCCGACCGTGAGCGCGAAGAGCCAAGTCTGGTCGGGGTACATGACGACGCGGAGCATCGCGATCCCCGCGATCATCAGGCCGAGGACGATGCCCATCATGGCCTCGCGCAGGAGGATGCGCCACCAGTCGCGGAGCTTGATCTCGCCGAGCGCCAGCCCGCGGATGACAAGCGTCGACGACTGCGAGCCGGAGTTGCCCCCGGAAGAAATGAGCAGCGGCACGTAGAGGAGCGCCCCCTTCACGGCCTCCATGACCGGGTCATAGTAGCGAAGCGCCGTCTGCGTGAAGAACTCCTCGACGAAAAGGATCACGAGCCAGCCGGCCCGCTTGCGGATGAACGTTAGAAAGCTCGTCTGAAAGTACGGGACGTCGAGCGGCTCGACCGCGCCGATCTTCTGGACGTCCTCGGTCTGCTCTTGCACGAGCACGTCGATGATGTCGTCGATCGTGATGACGCCGAGGAGCTTGCCGTCGTCCGCGACCACGGGGATGACGTTCAGGTCGTACTTCGCCATCCGGCGCGCCACTTCCTCCTGGTCCATCGTCGGAGGCACGCTGATGATGTGCGTCCGCATCACCTCGGCGAGGCCGAGCGCCCCTTCGGACGCGAGGAGATCTCGCAAGCTTACGACGCCGGCGAGCTTGTCGCCGTCGAGCACGTAGGCCACGTAGACGAACTCGTCGCGCTCGCGGGCGCGCTTGCGCACGACGTCGAGCGCCTCGGAGACACGCAGCCGCGGCGACACGGCGACGAAGTCCGTGGTCATCAAGTGGCCCGCCGAGGTGTCGGGCCACTTCTCGATCTCGCGGACCTCCTGCGCAGCCTGGGGGTCGACCTTCTGCAGCGCCTCGAAGAGCTGGTCGCCGACGGCCTCCGGCAGCGCGCTAAAGAGGTCGGCGCGATCGTCGGCCGCCATCTCGCTCGCGATCTCGGCGACCGAGTGCGCGGGCATCTGCTCGACGAGCTCCTCTTGCTCGTGCTCGTCGAGGCGCTCGAAAATCGGAGCGGCGTCCTCCGCCGGGATCCGGGCGAGCAGCTGCGCGGCCTCGTCGGGATCGAGCTCGCTCACCAGGTCCGCGAGATCCTCGGCGTGGATCTCGTCGAGCAGATCTCGGACCTGGTCAGGATCCTCCTTCAGAATCTGCTTGAGATCGGGACCGAGGAGGCTTGCAAGACGCATGGGCGGGCGGAGCGCAGCCTAGTCGCGAGCGGTAGTTCGGGCCAAGGCCTTCTCAGCGCGTCCCGCCGCTCCCGTGCGCGTAGCCCCAGTCCTGCAGCACGCGCCTCATCTCCTCGACCGCGCCTGCGCTCGCGGGGTCCAGCGCTTCGGCCGAACCCTCGACGGAGCGTCGGTCTCGCGTCACGAAGACCCCGAGGTCACGTCCTGGGTCCACGAGCGGCGGAGCGTCGGCGTACACCTCGGCGCGTGCCTCGTCGGTGGCGACGCCGTTGCGCGCCGCGGTCGCGGCAAGCCCGAAGGGGCCGGCGAAGGTCGCCCCATCCGGCCAGGGCGCGTCGTCGAGGTAGAGCCGCCACCCCACCGGCGCGCCCGGGGGATCGACCCGCAGGTCGAAGCCGACGATCGCGTCCGGCGAGGTGGTCATCGCAAACTCGAGCCGCGGGCCGTCGAGACGCAGACTTTCCCGGGGCGCCGCGACCGGCTCCGCCGTCAGGACGACGCCGTGTTTGCCGTCGCCCGCCGTGATCACGCCAGAGACCCGTCGCGCGCGACCGGCGCCAGCGAAGCGTATGTGAAGGGCGGGGATCGCGGACGGCGCGATCGCGGACGCGGTGTCGGCGGCGGGCGTGTTCGACAGGGCGGCCGAGAGGCGGGCGCGCATCTCCGCCACGACATCCGGGCGCTGCGCAGCGACGTTCCGCCGCTCTCCCGGATCGTCGGCCAGGTCGTAGAGCTCGTCCTCTGCCGGCCCGCCGTCCGGAGCCCCCGCGTCGCGCGCCGAATCTCCCGGCACGACCTCGTGGACCACGATCCGCCAGTTTCCCCAGAGCAGCGCGCGCGAGGCGCGACCTTCGGTGACGACCGGGCGGGGCGCGGGCTCGGCTCGGCCCCGGGCGAGCGGTAGCATCGACACGCCGCTCATGCGGGGATCTCCCTCGAGCCCCTCGACGTCGAGGACCGTGGGAGCGATGTCGATGCTCCGCACCCGATCGGCGAGCGCGCGCCCGCCGTCGAAGACGCCGGGAAGCGCGAGGACCATCGGAACGCGTGCGGTCTCCTCGAAGTTGCCGACGGCGTGGTGAAATCGCATCGGAATACGGTCCATCCCGATCCGGTCGTGCCCCGAGGAGAGCGTCTCGCCGTGGTCGGCCGTCACGATTACGAGCGTCGTCTTGGTCAGGCCGAGCCCGTCCAGCTCGTCAAGCAGCGCGCCGATCGCGGCGTCGTCCTTCGCCGCTTCCGCCATGTACGCGCGGACGTGCGCCTCGCGCGGTCCGGCCGGCGGCGGCGGGATGCGGTCGAGCATCTCCTTCTCCGGGTCGTAGGGTTCGTGGGGCGAGTTGAAGTTCACGAAGACGAAGAAGCGGTCGCCCGCGTGGGCCGTCAGCCACGCGATGGCGTCTCGCTCGATCTCCGCGGTGTCGCGCGTGCGGTACCGGTGGTCGGTGACGCGATCGAACCCCATGTCGAGGCCGACGGCCGCATAACCGGCCATGAAGAAGTTGTTCACGAACGCGGCCGAGCCCACGCCCACCCGTCTCAAGAGCAGCGGGACGAGCGGCGGATCGGACGCGTAGAAGCGCGCGATGCGATCGGTGGGGATGACCCACGGGGTCGGGTCGATCCCGAGCTCGCTCGAGCGCGAACCCGTCAGCATGGCGAGCGTGCCCGGGCGAGTCCAAGAGGCCGCCGACCAGGCGTGGATGAAATGCACCCCTCGTCCCGCCAGCTTGTCGAGGGAGGGCATCAGCCCCGGTATCGCGGGGAGCAGCGCCTCGAGCGGCGGCCTGCGCGCGGCCAGCTTCGTCGCGTCTTCCTGCGCGTCGTGGAGCGACGCCGCGACGTCCGGGCGCAGCGCGTCGACGACGATCCAGAGCACGTTGTACGGCACGCGCGTCGGCTCGCGCGCCACGACGACGGGGGTCCCCCAGAACGCAAGGGACATCGGAGGAGTGATCGCAGGCTCGGCGGCCCCTCCGTCGGCGAGCTTCTCGTCGGTGTGCGGTCGCGTCCACGGCCGCTCGTCGCGCTCGGGTCTGTCCGTCGACGTTCGAAGCACCAGGTCCACCCGCTGTCCACCCCACGCGGACAGATCGACGTCGATGTCGATCCACCGCCGCGCGTCTGCGCCCGCGACGCGCGTGCGCGACAGCGCGTGCTCGGCGCCCGTCGCTTCGATCAGGCTCACGTCGAAGACGGTGGTGTCCGCCGCGGGGAGCGCGACGCCCGGCGCCGTGCGGAGGCGGCTCCTCGGGGGGAGGTCCACCGGAAAGACGAGCGTCGAGGGCGTGGGGGCGTAGATGGCCTCCCGCTGTTCGAACGACCCCTCGTTCATGTTCCAGACGCGCGCTTCGGGGGTCCATGTCCCGCCGTCGCGGGTGGGGACGGACCACTGCGCCTCGGAGTCGGTATCGGCGCGCAGCGCCAGCGTCAGCGCGAGATCGCGCTCGGTCCCGCGCGGCCGCACCCAGGGGCCTCGCAGCCTGCGCCAGTAGGTCTGCAAGTACTTCTGCGACGCCGCCAGACCGGGCACCTCGACGCGTGCGTCCCTGAGCGCCTCGACCAGTCGGAGCTTCACCTCGTAAGCGCTGCCGTTCCCGCGGCTCTCGGCGACCTTCGTCGCGGCTGCCTGCACCGAAGGGGGGCGCGCGGGGGGATCTCCGCCGCCTCCCTCCCGCCACGCAACCCAGGCTGCGGCGACCGCGCAGAGCGCGACGGAACCCCGTCCTGCCCAGCTCGCGAGAGCACGCCTCATGCGCTCTCTACTTCCCCTCGCCCGAGTCGTCATCGAGCCGCACGAGCCCCTCGCCCTCGCCGACCGTCCGCGTCGCGTCGCGTGGCACGAGGTAGCCGCCGCGCTCCGTCATCTCGGGGTCCGCGCGCATCCACGCCCAGAGATCCACCTGAAGGCGCGCCACCACGTCCGGGTGAGCGCTTGCGACGTCGCGCGTCTCGCCGGGGTCGTCGCGCGTATCGTAGAGCATCCAGCGGACCCCCTTTCGCGTGGGCACGTAGAGGAGCTTCCAGCGGTCGTCTCGCGTCATCCGGTGCTTCGCCACGATCGTCAGCGCGCGCATGTTCGCGCGCAGGACCAGCTCGTCCCCGTGCCGACTGTCGACCTCGGTCAAGTGGGCGATGTCCGGGTAAGGCAACCGCAGATCGCCCGGAAGACCGGGGATGTCCTCGGTGAACCAGAGCTCCGTCTCCGCAAAGGCGTTGACCGGCGAGAGGTGCCCTCCCGTGAGGGCGGGGGCCAGCGAACGCCCATCGAGGTCGAGCGGCGGTGCGACGCCCGTCAGCGCGTAGATCGTCGGCGCGACGTCGACGTCGCGGGCGATGGCGCTCTCTCGCGCGCCGCCGGGGTGCCGTGGATCGACGATCACCAGCGGCACGTGCGTCCCCTCGTCGCCGAAGAGGTGATCGCCGTGCCCTTGCCCGTGTGCGTTCTCGTACAGCGTCTCCCCGTGATCGGCGGTCACGACGACGATCGTGTTCCGGGCGTTCCCGTCCGCTTCGAGCGCGTCCAGGATGGATCGCGCGGCGTCGTCGATCGCGCGCACCGACCCGTCGTAGAGGGCGCGCACTTGCCGTTCGTCGCGCTCGTCGGCCGGCGCCTCGCGCCCGAGGCCCACCGGCTTGTGGTACTTGAAGCGGCCGCGGTACGCCGAGTCGGCGAAGGCGCGGTAATACGGCGCCGGCGCGGCGTACGGGAAGTGAGCCGTCGAGAAGAAGACCACGAGGAAGAACGGGCCCGGACTCTGCTCGAGCCGCCGCATCGCCCGCACGGCGTCGCCGGCGCAGAGCTCCGGATCGGCGGCCTCGTTCATCTCGCGCAGGACGGGGAAGAACCTTCGACCGAGGCGGGAATTCAGGACGGGCAAGAGGGGAGTCTCCCGCTCGAGCGCGCGCTGTCGAACGAGCTGGCGCAGGTCGAACTGCGGCACGTCCACCGCGCCGAAGCCGAGATCGATCCGCGAGAAGATGTCTCCGGCGTAGTCGCTGACCACGCCCGTCGCCCACCCCGCGCGCGCCATGCGCGCCGGGAGCGCGTCGAAGTCGCGCGCGCGCTCCTCCCAGCGCGGAAACATCGATCGGATGCCGTGGTGGTGGGGGTGTCGGCCGGTCAGGATCGTGACCCAGGACGGAAAGGTTCGCGGCAGCGAGACGAACGCGCGGTCGAACCGGGTGCCTCGCTCGGCCAGCCGGCTGAGGTTGGGAGCCGTGCGCGCGTCGAGACGGTCGGCGCGCAACGAGTCGGCGGCGAGGACGAGGACGTTGGGCCGAAGATCGCTGCCCTGAGGCCGCGCGCTGGCGTCCGGCACGCGTACGACGGCGAGGAGCGCGAGCGAAGTCGCGGCGAGGCCGAGCGCGGTCGCTGCGCGGATTCGGCGTCCGAACGCCACGGCCGTTCGGGCCGCGCGCGCGAGACGACCGGGCCACCTGGGCCACTGCGACGGCGGTCCGGCGAGGAACACGACGCACGCGAGCCCCGCGAGCACGCAGACCCCCGTCGGACGCAGGACGTCGGTCGCCAGGACCTGCACGGTTCGGCGCCAGCCGCCGCGCCCATACCACGCCGCAGCGTAGAGCTGCGGATATCGCGACATGCCCCAGAGCTCGAGGCACGCGTGTTCGACGACGACCAGCAGGAGCGCGAGCGCGGCGCGCCCGGTAGAACTTCGCGGCGGTCGCGCGCCCAACCTCGCACGCGCTTCGAGGAGCGCCGACGAGAGCAGCCCGAGGCTGGCGCCGATCAGCAACGCGCTCGCGACGATCGCGATCCCGAGCCGGTCGATGTCCGCCGCGTAGCGCGAGTGGACGAACGCCTCGACGCGACCCGCGTCGGCCCCGGCCTCTCGCGCGTCGATGGCGCGGCTTCGACCGGCATGCACCGCGAGGGCGGCGAGGTACGCCGCGCCCAGCAGGGGCGGGCGCGACAGGAAGCGAGCGATCTTTCGGATCGTCCTGCGCACGGGAACGCCGCAATTATCCGCTCAATGGCGCCAGCGTGCGAGGGCGCGCACCAGGGGCCGCGGGCCGGGGTCCGCGGGCGCAAAGCGCGCCGAAAGGTCGGCGATCCGGCGGCCGATCGCGTTGACCGCTTGGCGCGGGAGCTTCTGGCCGCAGAAGAAGGTGCGACAGCCAAAGGGCCGCGAAGCGTAGATCCGGCAGCGCCCTTCGGCGGAGAGGAGCGGGCAACGCCGCAGGTCCACCACGGGCAGACGGTGGGGACCGGAAGTTCGCGCCGTTCGCGCGGCGGCCGGAAGAGGAACGCTCGCCGCGAGGACGGCGTGACCCACTTCTTCGAGCTCGACGGCCGTGGGGTAGGGTTCGCGGCCCGTCACCCCGAAGTGGCAGCATTGAGCCTCCGGAGTCGAGCCGACGCCCCCCTCGGAGCACGCGCACGTCTGGCCGTCGAGCAGGGCGTCGACCTCCGCGTAAAGCGCGAGAAGTGCGGCCCGTTCGGGCGCGCGGCTCCAGCGCGGTGCGGCCGGCGGTCTCATCGACGAGCATCGATAGCGCGAGCTCGGGGCCGCGCGCCAGGCAGCCGCGCCGCCGCCCACGGACGAGTCGTACAAAGACCGCGACGGGTCGTACGAAGACCGCGACGAGCGCCGCAGCTTGGCTAAAGTTACCGGAAGATGGATGCAAGTTCGCGCCCGGCGCTGCGCGCCGTGGAGTCCATTGTCGTTCCGGACAAGCAACATGGCCGAGTGCTCATCCTGCGCGACACGCAGGGCGTCACCGAAGCGCACGCGACGATCCCTCCGGTGCTCGTCCCGGTGGTCGCTCGTTTCGCGGGCAAGCTCACCTGCGCCGAGATCGCGCAGGAGGCTTCCGCGGAGCTCGGCGGCGAGGTCCCCGTCGAAGTCGTCGTACGCCTGGCCGACGAGCTCGAGAAGGGCCTGTTCCTCGAAGGGCGGGCGTTCCGCCAGGCGCGCCAGCGCGTCGAGCGGGAGTTCGCCGAGTCGGCCGTCCGCCCCGCGTCGCACGCCGGGGGGGCGTACCACGCGGATCGCGCGGCGCTCGAGCGGTACATCGAGCGATCGTGCCTTCGAAAAGCCGATGGGTCGGCGGCGGGGGAGCGGCCAGCGGAGCTCGGCGGCGCGATGCGCGCGCTCATCGCGCCGCACATCGATCCGTGGCGGGGCGCGGTCGGTTACGGGCACGCCTACGGCGCGCTCGCCGCTGCGGTCCCGCCGGAGGCGGACACGTTCGTGATCTTCGGTACGTCGCACGCGCCCATGCGCGAGCCCTTCGCGCTCTGCCGCAAGGCGTTCGACACCCCCTTCGGCGCGGTCGATGCGGACGGCGCGGGCGTCGATGGCCTCGCCGCGCGCGCCGACGGCTTCGATCCGTACGCGGACCAGTTCAACCACAAGCGCGAGCACTCGCTCGAGTTCCAGGTCGTGTTCCTTCGCGCCGTGCTTCGCGATCGCCCCTTTCGCATCGTGCCGATCCTCGCCGGTCTCGGCGCCCAGCAGGCGACGGGCGACGACCCCGGAAGAGACGCGCGAGTGACCCGCTTTCTCGACGGCGTGCGCGCGCTGATCGACGAGCGCCCGGGCCGCGTCGTGATGGTCGCGGGCGCCGATCTCGCGCATGTCGGCCCGCGCTTCGGCGACGCGCAGGCCTACGACGCGCGGCGGCGGGCGGACCTCGAGCGCACCGATCGCGGCTCGATCGAGCGCGCCACGAGCGTGGACGCGGCCGGCTTCTGGTCGCACGTCGCCGGGGATCTCGACGAGCGGCGGGTCTGCGGGCTGGCGCCGATATGGTCCCTCCTGCACAGCCTCGCGGGCGAGTCTCGCGGCCGCTTGCTTCATTACGAGCAGACGATAGACGGCGAGGACGGATCGATCGTCAGCCACGCGGCGGTCGGCTTCTACGGCTGATGTCCGCGCTCACAGCAGGCCGGCGAGCAGCGCGACGCCGATCGCGGCGAAGACGAGCGCGGCCACGCGGTTCGTCGTGGTCGGGTCGAGGAGCTTCCCCGCGCGATGGCCGACGAAGACCGCGATGCCGGTGACCGCCCATAGCCCGAGGGTGGCGCCCGCGAAGACGACGAACGGCGCAGCGTAGCGCGCTGCGAGCGCCGCGGTCGCCAGCTGCGTGAGGTCGCCCCACTCGGCGATGAAGACGACGCCGAACACGAGCCAGGCCGGTCTCCAGAATCCCGGGGGAGCGGCGCGCGCCAGGGCCCCGTTCTCTGCCTCCTCTGCCTCCTCGCGCCGCCGCCACATGAGGACCGCGGACACGAGAAAGAGCGCTCCGGCGAGGACGTGCACCGGGCGGGCCGGAAGCAGCGAGATTAGGTGGCCGGCGGCCACGGCCACCACGCTTTGCACCGTCAGCGCCCCCGACGCGCCGAGAAACACGGCGAGGGGCCGATGGCGTGTTGCGAGGACGAGCGCGGCCAAGGCTGTCTTGTCCGGGAGCTCCGCAAGAAAAATGACGCCGAAAACGGAAGTAAGGAGCGCCCAGCCGTGCATCGACCCTTCCATCAGTCGCTTAGCGCGCCCGGGGGGTTGGCCGCTACCCGGCCGCGGCGGCGACGGCTCGGCCACGCTCGCGCGCACCGTCGCTCGAGCAGCCACGAGTCTGTCACGTAGATTTCACATAACGGATGTCGTCGTCCGTATAGAGGGTTGCGCCAGCAGGGAAGCAAGCAGCTGCATTGCGTTCCAAGTGGGGGAAGGTCGATAGGCCAACCTCGGAGCCGCCGCGCCACCCTGATGCCCCGTCCAAGGAGAAGCTCGCTATGAGTTCGCGTCGCTTGATTGCGCCCATCGTTCTCGTTTCGTGCGCCGCCATCGCATGGCCGGCCATCTCTCACGCCCAAGCCGCTCCGCCTCCGCTGCCGCC
>CALKVG010000368.1 GCA_937998045.1 uncultured Myxococcales bacterium | reverse complement strand
TCGGTAGACGAGGATCGGCGCGACCGCGCGAAGGTCGTCGCGATCGGTAGACGAGGACGCGCGCGACCCCGCGAAGGTTACGACCCTCCGTGCGACGGAAAGCGGCGACCCGACGAGGGGTCGCGAGGATCCACGCTTTGGGAGGGGGCGAACCATCGCGGATCGTCATCCTCTTTGCGCGAAGACATCGTCGTCCTTTTCGCGCGAAGAGCCGATTCGCCGAATGCCCGTCCTTTCGTTGGCTTACGAAAATCGACACCCGCCACGTCGATTTTCGCCCCGCGCGCGCGGAATCGGCGCCCCGCGCGGGAATGTCCATATGAGGGGCGCGACGAACGGCGCGCGCGTGAGGCGCTCCAGCGAGGGAGCCACGGCTCCACCCCTCGGAAAGGAGAGAAAGTACCATGTCTAGTACCACCACGAAGCCTTCCAAGGCGCAGGCCTTGGCGCAGGTGCAGGCGATCATCGCCGGCACCGAGAAGAACACCCCGAACGGGACGTTCACTCTCGCGAGCACCACGTACACCGCGGCGTCGCTGATCCAGCTCCTCCAGGGGCTGGAGAACGCGCTCACCGCCCTGGACGCGGCGCAAGTTGCAGCCAAGGACGCGAAGTCGGCGCTCGATGCAGAGCAGGCGAAGGTCGGTCCGGTCCTCCGGGCTTACCGCAAGCAGCTCTACACGACGTACGGCAACGCGGCGCAGCTGTCGGACTACGGCCTCACGCCCCACAAGGCGCGAACGCCGCCGACCGCCGAGCAGCGCGCTGCCGCCGTCGCGAAGCTCCGAGCGACGCGGAAAGCCCGCGGCACGACGAGCAAGAAGCAGAAGGCGGCCATTCACGGGACGGTGGCGACGCCGACGACGACGGGGCAAACACCCGCCGCCGCGGCGCCCTCGCCGACCCCGCCGAAGACCGCCGGCTGAAAAACAGAAGTCAGACAGAACGACGCGTGCTCCCGAGCGCGCGGCGTTGCAGGGCCGCGGGCAACCGCGGTCGGTGGCCCCCCGGCTTCGAAAGGAGCCGGGGGGCCGATTTGTTCTTGGCTGCGCGCAGGCCGCGGCTTGCCGCTTGCCGGTGGTCGCAGCCCCTGGAACGGGATAAAAAACGAAGGTCGAAGATGGAGGGGCCTCGCAGCACGCGCTACGTGTTCAGGGGTCCGCTCTACGACCTGCACGTCGTGCGGGCGGGGAGAGCCGCCCCCCGATCGCGCTGTTCCCGCCTCTGCACTCGACCTGCAGCGCCTGTACGACCTTCCGGACAACAGGGGGGCGAGAGAGCGGCTGCTCGAGGACTTCGGCCTCGGGCAGTTGCCCCTCCGGCGGCTCGACCTGGCCGAACGCGACCGCGTGGAGAGCGGACTGCTTCGCAGGATGGCCGTCAGCTTCGACGTTCTTCGGGTCGATCGCCCGCGCGTCGACTGGCGAAAGCCCGAAAAAGCGCCGCCGGTGAACTGGTTTCCTCCGCGACGGGCACCCCGTCCCGAGACATGGTTTTCGCTGCGGGCAGTCGACGAGGTCGGCGCCGGGGTGAACGGCGTCGACGTCACGTTTTCGCACGACGGCGACACGCTCTCGGTCTCGACCGACGGCGCGGGCGTCGCGCGACTCGATGGTGTGCAGGGCAGCGGTACGGTCGGCGCGAAGCTCGCGGACGTCGCCGACGTGCGCGATCACCTGAAGCCTCGGTGGAAAAACCCCCGCGATCCGAGGATCCCCGGCGGCCCCAACACGGTCGTGCGGGAGCTCGCGGGCGCACTCGATCCCCTCTCGATTCCCAAGGAAACGCCGACGACGCTCGTTCTCACGCCCTACTTTCGGTGCAACGAGATCCCGGGCACGCACTTCGAGTTCGGGCGAAGCTTCGTTCGCTCGGATGCGCTCGAACCGCTGGCGCGTATCGCGGAAGCGCTCTCCGCCGACGACGGGCGCAAGGCATTGATCTTCGGCCATACCGATCTCTCCGGCTCCGAGGCGCTGAACAAGGAGTTGAGCGAACGCAGGGCCAAGGCGCTATACGCGCTGTTCGTCCACGATGCCGATGCGTGGGAGGAGCTGTACTCGGGCAGCGCCGATGGCTCGAATTGGCATGAGAAGTGGGACCTCGAGGAGGCGCAGCACATGCTCAACGCCCTCGGCGTGACCGACGACGACGGCAACCCCCTGAAAGAGGACGGCGTTCGCGGGGAGCGCACGAAGCAAGCCATCCACCGGTTCCAGTCGGGCAACTACCCCGACTGTCCCGCGGAACAAGCCCGGCTCGAGCAGTCGGACGTTCTCGGCAAGGATGGACGCAAGGAGCTCTTTCTCGCGTACGCCAAGCGCGTCTCGCGGCAGCCAGCGGATCGCCGTGCTGTTCCATCCTGAATATGCATATGGCGGTGTGGGACTGTTCGGCTCGGACCATGCGAATTTCGTGTTCAACGTAGTCTCGAGCTCGGCGGTGGCTGCGAAGGACAATCCGCTCATAGCAGACACGCTTTCGAAAAATCTTCGCCTGGGCATGCCCGACATCGCCACTCCGTGGCCACTCGTCTATGCGTGCCTCGGCTGGGCCTCGTGGGCTTCGACGCCTGACGGAAAGAGCCGCACGCCGGCGACGTCTCCGATACAGATCTCGGCGCTCTCCCGCCTGGCCGGCCGCGTCGATGAGCTCCTGGGGGACAAGCCAGGAACGAGGAGCCCGCAGGTTCTATGACGCCGCGGGTAAGCAGCTGGCTCCTCGCCTGGCCGCTGATTGCTCTTTGTCATTGCCAGCCGAAATCCGCACCCAACCTCGAGGTCGTCCGCATGAGGCAGACAGACGCCACGTACCCCCCCGCGGCTGCTCTCCCGGCCAGCTATGCGCAAGCGTATGCGTCGAGCCTGCGGAGCTCGAGCGTGGCCGCCGCGCCACGTCGCTTTGCCGGGTTGACGCGAGTGGAGGTTGGCTGGCCACGACAGAACGGAGTCGCCTCGACACCGGAGGGGGTAGGCGTCGTGCCTCGCTTCGTCCTGGTGCCCGCCGATGCAAACCACCTCGCCGTGGACTGGGGGCAGCGTTTCGACGTACGTCGGGCGGACGGGTCGTGCATCCTGACGGACACGAAGAGCCCTCTTTTCGACGTATCGGTGGGTAGCGGCGCTTTCTTCGTCTATGGCAACGAGATTCAGTGGGATGGTCACGATGGTCCCTCCCCGAAGGCCGGTACGGGCTTCTCGATGGGTGGCTCGATCCTGGCGCTCCGTTACGAGGGGGACCGGCGAGTCATCGCGACACAGACCCAGCCAGACGACCCCCACGCCGGGGGGGGTGGCCCATGGTCCGTCGAGGTCTACCAGGATCGGTTCACCGCGCCCGATCGCGCCGCGGTCGAGACCGTCGCAATCAACGACTATCGCGGGACGGGCCTTGCTGCGATCACCGCGGATTTCCGGACCGTGCTCGTAACCGAGGACCGGTCGCTCCACGTGCTCGCGTTCCAGCAGGGGGATCCCAAGACCAGGCGCGCACCCGAGCTCGTTCAGCGCGAGCTTCCCTATCGCACGCGCCTCTTGAGCATCGTCCCACCGAACATGTTTCTCGTCGGCGACGACGCCGGGGGCACGCTGCATTGTCTGAACTTCGACGGGACCGAGCGCTGGTCGCTGCGGCTGCCGTTCGCGAGCGGCGAGGAGCCTCCGGTGGACGCCGGCGATGGGCGGGTCGTCGTCACCGGAGCGGGTCTGGCCTCCATCGAGAACGGCCACGTGCTCTGGTCGGCACCTGGCAAGAACCCCGTGTTCGCGACGGCCTTCCAGGAAGGCACCCTCGCGGTCGCGACCGGGCCGGAGCTCCGGATCGTCGACCGCGACGGGAGCGTCCGGCAGTCGCTGCGCACGAGCGAAGGCGACATGATCACGACGCCCCCTGCGATCGCGCACGACGGCACGGTCTGGGTGGCGACGCAGAAGGCGCTGTACGTGGCTCGATGAGCGGCCGTCTCAGCTGCAGCCCATCGAGTTGCCGCAGTTGAGGCACTTGTAGCAAGCGCCGTTGCGGACCGTGATGTGGCCGCACACGTCGCACACCGGCGCGTCGCCCATCATGGTGTCCAGCTGCGCGTCGAGCGGCGACCCCGTCTGCGCGTTGCCGAGCGTCTCGCTCATCGCGGCGCTCCGCGCGGTCGCCTCGCGCGTGTGCGGCAATCCGGTGGTGTCGGTGGTGCCCGCGGCTTTGCTCTCGCCGCGCGATTCGGTCGCCTGGGACACCTGCGGCAACTGCCGCAGGCTCGGCGGCTCGGGCGGCGTGCCGAGGTGCTGCGCCGCATCGAGCGGCGTCGAGCTCGCATCCGGCTTGATGTGCGCGAGGTCGTAGCGGTGCAGGTACTCCACCCCGAGCGCGCGGAAGATGAAGTCGATGATCGACGTCGCGAACTTCACGTAGGGGTGACCCTCGACCGGGCCCTGCGGCTCGAAGCGCGTGAAGGTGAACTGGTCGACGTACGTCTGCAGCGGGACGCCGTACTGCAGGCCGATGCTGACGCTCATCGCGAAGACGTTCATCAGGCTGCGGAAGGCGGCGCCCTCCTTGTGCATGTCGATGAAGATCTCCCCGAGGCGTCCGTCGACGTACTCGCCGGTCCGGAGGAATATCTTGTGCCCGCCGACGCGCGCCTCCTGCGTGTAACCGGCGCGGCGCTTGGGCAGGCGCTCGCGCTGGCCATAGAGCCGTGTGCCCGGCGCGATGTTCAGCGTGAGCTGCGACGTCGTCGTGTCCGCGGCGGCCGCCATCGGCGCGAGCAGCGGCTCGGCGCCCGGCGCGTCGCTCTTCCTCTCCTTCTCCGCCTTCTTCTCGCCCTTGTCGCCGCCGGACGACAGCGGCTGGCTCGCCTTGCACCCGTCGCGGTACAGGGCCACCGCCTTCAGGCCGAGACGCCAGCCCTCCTCGTAGATCGCCTGCACGTCCTCGACCGAGGCTTCGTTCGGCATGTTCACCGTCTTCGAGATGGCGCCGCTCAGGAAAGGCTGCACCGCCGCCATCATCCGCACGTGCGAGATCGGCTCGAGGAAGCGCTGCCCGTGCTTGCCGCACCGGTTGGCGCAGTCGAACACGGCGTAGTGCTCCCTCTTGAGGTGCGGCGCGCCCTCGATCGTCATCCGGCCGACGATGACGTCCTGCGCCTCCTCGATCTGCGCCGGCGTGAAGCCGAGGTGCTCGAGGAGCGAGAAGTTCTTCTGCGAGCGCCCATCCTTGCCGGCGCCGAGGCGCTCGTACACGTCCTCGCCGATGACCCACGCGGCAAACGCGCTGTCGAGGTCGAAGACGCCGGGAATGGCGGCCTCCACCTTCGCGAGCTCCACGTCCGTGAAACCCTTCTCCTTGAGCGTGCGCCGGTTGATGTGCGGCCCCGCGAGCAGCGTGTTCGTGCCCGAGACGAACGCGACGATCTCCTGCACCTCGCGCTCGGAGTACCCGAGGCGCCGCAGCGCGCGCGGGACGGTCTGGTTGACGATCTTGAAGTAGCCGCCGCCGGCGAGCTTCTTGAACTTCACGAGCGCGAAGTCCGGCTCGATGCCGGTCGTGTCGCAGTCCATGAGCAGGCCGATCGTGCCCGTAGGGGCGAGCACGGTCGCCTGCGCGTTGCGGTAGCCGTGGGCCTCGCCGAGCTGCACCGCGCCGTCCCAGTCGTCGCACGCCGCTCGATAGAGGTCGCTGACGGTCGCGTGCGCCGTTCCAGCCGGCGACGCGATTTGCGCCGGCCCGGCCGGCGACACCGCCTGCGGCTCGCCGGGCAGGCGGCACGCGTCGCGGTCGATCGCGTACGCGGCGTCGCGGTGCATGCGCATCACGCGGAGCATGGGCTCGCGGTTCTTCGCGAAGCCGGGGAAGGAGCCCTTGCTGGCGGCCATCTCGGCGCTCGCCTTGTACGCGTGCCCGCACATGATCGCGGTGAGCGCCGCCGCGATGGCGCGCCCCTGCCGGCTGTCGTACGGCACCCCGAGCGACATGAGGAGGCTGCCGAGGTTCGCGTAGCCGAGGCCGAGCGGGCGGTAGTCGTGGCTGTTCTGCGCGATGCTCGACGTGGGGTACGACGACAGGTCGACGAGCACCTCCTGCGCGATGAAGAAGACGCGGCAGGCGTGGCGATAGCCCTCGATGTCGAAGGACCCGTCCTCGCGCAGGAACTTGGTGAGGTTCACGCTCGCGAGGTTGCAGGCCGTGTCGTCGAGGAACATGTACTCGGAGCACGGGTTGGACGCGTTGATGCGCCCCGAGTTCGGGCACGTGTGCCAGCGGTTGATCGTCGAGTCGTACTGGACGCCGGGATCCGCGCAGCCCCACGCGGCCTCGGCGATCTGGCGCCAGAGGTCCTTGGCCTCGTAGGTGTCGCAGATCTCGCCGGTGGTGCGGAAGCGCGTCTGCCACTTGGCGCCGGCCTGCGCGGCCTTCATGAACTCGTCGGTCACGCGGACGCTGTTGTTCGAGTTCTGCCCGCTGATCGTGTGGTACGCGTCGCCGTTGAAGTCGGAGCTATAGCCGCCGGCGATGAGCGCGTGCGCCTTCTTCTCCTCGCGCACCTTCCAGTTGATGAAGTCGGCGATCTCCGGGTGCTCCATGTCGAGGCAGACCATCTTCGCCGCGCGGCGCGTCGTGCCGCCGCTCTTGGTCGCGCCGGCCGCGCGGTCGAACACTTCGAGGAAGGACATCAGGCCCGACGACGTCCCGCCGCCGGAGAGCTTCTCCTGGCGTCCGCGGATCGAGCTGAAGTTCGACCCCGTTCCGGATCCGTACTTGAAGAGGCGAGCCTCGGACTTCACGAGGTCGTAGATCGACATGAGGTCGTCTTTGACTGCCTGGATGAAGCACGCCGAGCACTGCGGGTGCTCGTAGGCCGTCGAAGTCTCGGCGATCTTCTCGGACTCGGCATCCCACGCCCAGTTGCCGCCGGAGCCGCTTATGCCGTACTCGTGCCAGAGGCCGAGGTTGAACCACACCGGCGAGTTGAACGCACCGTACTGGTTGACGAGCAGGTACGAGAGCTCGGCCTCGAAGGTGTCGGCGTCTGCCTTGCTGGCGAAGTAGCCGCCGAACGAATCGGCCGCGCTGCGAATCGTGTGCGCGAGGCGGTGGACGACCTGGCGAATGCTCGTCTCGCCATGGTCTTTGTCGCCGTGCAGTCCGGCTTTACGGAAGTACTTGGAGATGAGGATGTCCGTCGCGAGCTGGCTCCAGCTGGCCGGCACCTCGGCGCCCTCCATCTTGAAGACGATGCTCCCGTCGGGGTTCGTGATCGTGCTCGAACGGCGCTCGTAGACGACGGCGTCCAGCGCATCGCCGTCGGGGGCGGTGAAGCGGCGCTCGACCTGCACACCGCGCGGGCTCCGAGCCGCCTTGCCCGCACGGCCGCGCGCAGAGCTCTGCGCGCTTGCGCTCGCTCCCAGGGTTCGCCCGCGTTCCGACAGAGCCGCACTCGGCTTGCTCGGCTGGCTGCGCGCTTTCTTCGCGGCCTTCTCGGAAGCATTCCTCATCTTGCCTTGCGAGCCTTGCGCGCTCCCGTTCGCGTGCGAGCCGTTGAACGCCGTCGAGTTTGCCATATCCCCGCCTCACCCTCTCCGTCGTCGCGTGCCAGCAGCATGCGCACGACAAACGACTCCAGCCAGACCGCGAACTGGCGCACCGCACCCCAGCCGCCGTCCGGAACCCGTCTGCCCCAAGAGACGGCCATCGCCCACCGGGCGCGGCCGCAACGAAACCATCCGCAGCCCAACTCCTCGAGTCGAGACGGCACCTTGCGAAGGGTGCGACGCATCTCGTCACGAGAGTGAGGCTGCATCCACAAGGAAGTCCTGCGGATCGGTTCAACTGAACAAAGCTAACGATTCGTGCTTCGTACGGGCGCCCATCCGTTCAGCATAAGAGCCGAAAGGCTACCGTCTAGCCCGACCCTTTCGGCGGCTACGGGGAGCTCTTCGGTGGTGATGCCATCAGCTTGCTTGGTTGGTCTCCCGCGACCTCTCGTCGAAGGGGAAGCCAACGGAACGATTGCCGAGGCTCAACCTTTAAACCCCAATATCTAGGGCCTGTCCAGCAAAAACCCACCAGGCATAGTGTGGGTGACGGGGGGCGAGACGGCGCCTCGCGCAGCTTCAGGAACCGTGCCCGGAGGCGTCACCGGACACGTCGCGATGGCGGTCGCCACTGGCGGGCGAGAAACCGTCGTCCTCCCGCCCTCCGACTGAACGCGGGAGGCGAGGGGTTCAGCTGTTCACCACAACGGGTCAACAGGCCATCCCCTGAACTGACCAGTAGTTTTCCACAGCTTTCCACGGGGGCACGAGCGCAGCCCACGTCCGGTTGGCCCGCGAAATTGCACCGCGAATTTCCGGTCTCCCCCTTGGCGGCAGAGCCGGTCCGCGCCGGCGTCGCCTCGGCCGCGGCCGCCCTTCTCACTTGTGGGGAAGGGCGGGCAGCGCGAGGTGCTTCTCGAGCGCTCGCGTGAACCCGAGCGGCTCGATGGGGGGGCGCGTCGCTCCTTCTTCGAGTCGGCCGATTTTCCAGAGGCGCTCGAGCTCGTCGACGTCGCGCGCGAGGGCGTCTCCCGTGAGGTCCTCTTCGAGGGCCGCGCGAAGCTCCTCGAGCTTCGTCTGGGAGAAGAGGACCTGGGGTTCCCAGGGTTCGGCTTCTCCGACGACGCGCACCCATCCAGCTTCGCCGGCGTACGTCAGCCCTCGGGTACGCGTCCCCGAGACGAAGTGATCGTAGACGACGAGGTCGGCGACGGTCTGGACGCCGATTGCGACGGCCTCGCCGAAGTCGCGCGAAGGCTCGGAAAGGTCCTGCGGCTCGACGGCCTCGGAGGGATTCGGTACGAGCCATCCGGCGAAGAGGCGGGCCTCGTCGCGCCCGATCTTCACGTCGATCGCGGCGCCCGCGTGCACCCGGGCGACGCGCTCGCGCACGCGCGCGAGGTCGCCGTCTCCGTTCGCGATCCGTACGTACACCGCTTGCCGCGTCGGCATGCTTACGATGGTACCCCAAGGAAGACGTGCCGCTCAGAAAAGGCGCGCCGCGGTGTCGTCGGTCCAGAGCCAGCTCGCCTCGGGAATGCGAAGCCGCGATCCGCGCGGTCCTTCTCGGACGATGCGCCCGCGCTCGGCGAGCGACGCAGCGGAGCGCTCGCGGGCGGCGGTCCAGCCGGGCGTGCCGAGGGATGCCTGGGCCTCGTCGAGGTCCACCCCTTCGCGCGTGCGCAGGCCGAGCATGATGCGCTCGCGCATCAGGGCGTCGGGCGGAAGAGGCTCCTCCGAAGGCGCCGCGCCCGCGGCGTACCGCTCCGGCAGGACCTCGTTCCGGTAACGCACACCGCCGGCTTCGCGCCCGTGCCGGACGAAGCCGTACGCGGCGCAGCCCAGGCCCACGTACTCGTCGCCCCTCCAGTAGCCGACGTTGTGCCGCGCCTCCTGTCCCGGGTGGGCGTAGTTCGAGATTTCGTAATGGACGAAGCCTCGCGCGGTGAGGGTGTCGTGCACGGCGAGGAACGCGTCGGCGACGGCGCCGTCTTCGGCCAGCGGCAGCCGTCCGCGTCGGGCCAGCTCGCCGAAGCGCGTACCCGGCTCGATCGTCAGCTGGTAACACGAGAGGTGCTCGAGGCCGAGGTCGGCCAGGGCGGTCGCCTCCTCGCAGGCCTGGGCGGGTGTCTGACCGGGGAGGCCGAAGATGAGGTCCGCCGAGACGCGCGGGACGCCCGCGCGGAGGGCGCCACGGACGGCGAGAACGCCGCCTTCGGCGTCGTGAAGCCGTCCGAGAAAGCGCAATCGGTCGTCGTTCAGCGACTGGACGCCGATGGAGAGGCGGTTGACCCCCGCGAAGGCGAGCGCGCGGGCGCGGTCCTCGTCGAGAGACGTGGGGTTGCATTCGACCGTGACTTCGACTTCCTGCTGAGGTGGCAGCGCCGGTTGCGCCGTCGCACGGATGGCGGCGAGGACGCGACCGAGCTCCCGCGAGTCCCAGAGGCTCGGCGTCCCGCCGCCGAAGAAGACGCTCGGGGCGGCGCGCCGGGAGAGGACGTCTGCGCGGGTGTCGATTTCCCGCAGGACGGCGTCGGCGTAGGCGCGATGGTCGATGTCCGCGCTTGCCTTGGCGTAGCTGACGAAGTCGCAGTACGGGCACTTGGCCAGGCACCAGGGAAAGTGCACGTAGACGCCCGCGCGGGCGGCTTCGGCGGCGTCTTCGGGCGGTTCCTGCCCTCCGCTCCGGCTTCGGGCGCCGGTTTCTGCCGTGAATTCCTCGCGAGGAGCCTGCGTCAATTGCCGGATCACGGCCGGAGTGTTACTTTTTTTTGCCGGGCCGCGCACCCGCCGCGGCCGCGCCGATGCTCCAGGTCGAACAACTCATTGATCGCGTCAAGACGTATCAGCCCGCGGCTGATCCTCAGCTGATCCAGCGTGCTTACGACTACAGCTACCGGATGCACGCCGGCCAGAAGCGAAAGTCGGGCCAGCCGTACATCGTGCACCCGGTCAGCGTCGCCGGCATCATCGCGGATTTGCGGCTGGATGCGGCCAGCGTGTGCGCCGGGCTCCTGCACGACGTGGTGGAGGACACGCTCGCTACGACGTCGGACCTGAGCAAGGAGTTCGGCGCGGAGGTCGCGGAGCTCGTCGACGGCGTCACCAAGCTCTCCAAGATCAACTTCACGTCGAAGGAAGATCGCCAGGCCGAGAACTTTCGCAAGATGGTCGTGGCGATGGCCCGGGACATCCGGGTCCTGCTCATCAAGCTGTGCGACCGCCTCGACAACATGCGCACGCTCGAGCATATGACGCGTGAGGCGCAGGAGCGCATCGCGCGGGAGACGCTCGAGATCTACGCGCCGCTCGCGAACCGCCTCGGCATTCAGTCCTTCAAGAGCGAGCTCGAGGATCTCTCGTTCAAGTACCTGGAGCCCGAGGCGTACGCCGATCTCGTTGCGCAGCTTCAGACCTCCAAGCGCGAACGCGACAAGTACATCGCGGACGTGTGCAAGACGCTGTCGAGCCGGCTCGCGGCTCAGGACTTCGCCGCCGAAGTCTACGGCCGCGCGAAGCACCTCTACAGCATCTACCGGAAGATGAAGGCCCAGCAGGCGGGCCTCGAGAGCGTGCACGATCTCATCGCGTTCCGCGTGGTGGTCGAGAGCGTCAGCGACTGTTATGCGGCCCTCGGGGTCATCCACTCGCAGTGGACGCCGGTCCCGGGGCGGTTCAAGGACTACATCGCGCTGCCGAAGCCGAACATGTACCAGTCGCTTCACACGACGGTCATCGGCCCGGGCCGCGAGCGCATCGAGCTCCAGATCCGCACCCACGAGATGCACCGCGTGGCCGAGCGCGGCATCGCGGCCCACTGGAAGTACAAGGACCGCGGGGGCGGCATCGCGGAGCAAGACGCTCAGCGATTCTCGTGGCTCCGGCAGCTCCTCGAGTGGCAGAAGGAGCTGAAGGACCCCGCCGAGTTCCTCGAGAGCGTGAAGGTCGACCTCTTCCAGGACGAGGTCTACGTCTTCACCCCCAAGGGCGACGTGCGCGTCTTCCCGCGCGGCGCTACGCCCGTCGATTTCGCCTACCAGATCCACACGCAGCTCGGCGATCACATCACCGGCGCGCGCATCAACGGCAAGATGGAGCCGCTGCGCTACAAGCTGCGCAACGGCGACGTCGTCGAGATCCTCACGAGCCCTCACCAGCACCCGAGCAAGGACTGGCTGGACTTCGTCGGCACGACCCGGGCGCGAGCGAAGATCCGCAACTACTTCCGCACCGACCAGCGCGAGAAGAGCAAGCGTCTGGGCGAGGAGCTCCTCGAGCGCGAGCTGCGCAAGGCGGGGATCTCGTGGAACAAGCTCCTGAAGAACGACGCCGAGATCCGGCGGGTCAACGAGGAGCTCAAGGTGACGAACGTCGATGAGCTCCTCATCGGGATCGGCTACGGCAAGATCGATCCCGAGGAGGTCGTACGCATCGTCGCCCCGCCGGACGATCACGGGCGCGACAGCAAGCCGCCCGACTCGCTGCGCGAGGGGCGCCTCGCGGGGCTCGTCCGCAAGGTCATCAAGCGCGACGAGGGCGCGATCCGGATCAACGGGATCGACGACGTGCTCGTCCGCTACGCCAAGTGCTGCAATCCTCTGCCGGGGGACGACATCCTCGGCTTCATCACGCGCGGTCGCGGGGTCACGATCCACCGGCGAGGCTGCACCAAGGCGTTCGACACCGATCCGGAGCGCCGCGTCGAGATCACCTGGGACAGCAAGGCGCGGATCAACCGCAACGTGCAGCTTCGCGTCGTGGCGGCCAATCAGCCTGGGATTCTCGCGCACATCGGGCAGACGTTCATGGCGCAGGGGATCAACATCAGCGAGGCGAACTGCCGCGCGAGCGACGACGGACGGGCGGTGAACCTGTTCTCGTTCGTCTGCCAGGACCTGCAGCAACTCAAGAACGTGATGAAGGCGCTCCAGCGCGTCAAAGGCGTGGTAGCTGTCGAGCGCGCGTGAGCTTTTGGTCCTGCGTCACCAGGTAAGCTCGAAGTCGCCGTCGAACTTGCTCCGCAGGCGGATGCGCGTCCTCACGCGAACGCCGACCGACTTCGAGAGCCCTTCGAAGACGCCGACGTGGTGGGAATCGAGGAAGTAGTAGACGTTCTTCAGGCTGATGACCGCGCGGCGGTCGGAGAGCTCGGCGATCTCGACGCGGCACGTGGGCAGGGCCACGAGGTACGCCTTCGCGCCCGCCTGGAGAGCGGTCGGCATATCGGCGGCCGTGCTGAGGACGACGCGTCCGACCAGCGTCTGGATGAGCACGGGGAAGGCGGACCGACCGAGATCGCGCAGCGCGACGCGGAGCGGGACGTCGGGAAAGAACGACTGGGCGGCCTCGACGAGGAGGTTCGCAAACTCCGTGACGGGGACATCCGCGAACGGCAGATAGCGTTCGCGAGCGCTCGGCAAGGAGAGTCCCCGGGCGCGCGCCCCGTCGGCCACCGCCGCGGGGAACATACCCTTGATGCGGGCGGCGCGGGGCGTGGATGCCAGGTACGCGGCCACGTCGAGTGGCTCGTTCCAATCCGGCGCAACGAAGTCGCCCGCGAGCATCCCGATCGAGAATGCTATCGGACACTGGGTCGCCGTGTCAGCGGCGTACGGCGCCGCACGCGACCCAACGGAGCAGCGTGTTCGCCTCGCTGTCCGTGAGGCCCGGCTTTGCCGGCGGAGGCATCGAGCAAGAGCGGATTTCGTCAGCCACTTGCGACCGCTGGGCCTGAAGCGTCTCGAAACGTGAGAAATCGTGGGACTCGGCAGCGTCCCCGTCGCCCGCGTGGCAGGGTAGGCA
>CALKVG010000367.1 GCA_937998045.1 uncultured Myxococcales bacterium | reverse complement strand
AGATTTCTGCCTGTCTCGTGGGCTCGGAGATGTGTATAAGAGACAGGAGCACGACCGATGCCGCGCCGGTCGCACCCGTCGGGTACTGGACCGAGATGGGCGCGAAGAGGTGCGGCGGCGTGATGTCCGCCGGAGCGCCCGCCGCGGGTGCGGGTGCGGGCGGGGGTTCGTCGGCGCGAGCGGAGATAGCGGCGAGCGCGATCGCCGCAGCGAGGAGCGCCCGAACGTCGGCGCGAAGGAAGCGTCTGGGGGTCCGCAGCAAGATGACGCGAGGGCTCGACGGCGCGATGTGCGCGGGGAATGGGCTCGCGACAAGGGGTGCGCCACGAAGAGATGCGCGCCTCCTACGCGCGTTCACGCCTCCCCTGACGAAAATGTCCGGTCCGCCGCGGTCCGGGGGGAGGGGCCGCCACGGGAAGACGGGAAGGGATAGTCGCGCGTCTCGGCCTCACCAGGCGCCGCCGAAGCTCACCGTCGGCGTCCCCGGGCGAACGCTCACACCGAAGCCGAGGCTTCGCCCGGCATAGCCCACCCGGGCCGGAGGGCTCGCCGCCGAAGAGCGCGGGCCGGGCGAGCTGCGGATCGGGCAGGCGCGGCTGCAACCATGGGCGGCGACGGCGGTGGCACGAGGAGCGTCTGCGCCCGCGCGGGACGCGCTTCGAGGCCCGGATACGCCGGCGCAGTCGCCATGCGCGGCGCAACGCCGGCGATTCGCCTGTTTGCGCTCGATTGATTCAGTTCAGTATGGAGGGAGCCTCATGCAACGTGCGCTGCCGATCAGCGCTCGTCGGCGACCTGCTCGGCCACTGGCCCGAGCGGCGTCGCCTGTCGCGGCGGGCGCGGCTCGGCTCCCGGAACTTGGCTGTCGTAGATAGTGAGCCAAAAATCCGCCTTCCTCCGGGGCACCAGCCAATCGAAAGGGAGGTCGAACCCGAGCGTGCATAGGACCACTTGCTTGCGCGCCGCCAACGCGCGAAGGCGGTCGATCATCCAGGCGAGCACGCGCCCGGTAAAAGGAAGGTACAAGAAGATCACGCTGGGCTCTCCGAGGTCGATCTCGCACGCGTCGCCTTCAACGACCTCGAAGCCGTCGAGCCCGAGGTCGGCGGCGACGCCGCGCGCTTGGGTACACAGGTCCGGCTGAATCTCGATACCTCGCACGCGCGCACCCGAGAGAAGCTTGACCGCCAGGAGCGCCTTGCCCACGCCCGCACCCACGTCGAGGAACTCGTCTTCCGACGTGATCGGCCCGGCGAGCACACAGCGGACAATCGACGCGATTCCCCCCGGCACGTAGTCGATGAGCTCCGAGTGCGGATTCACCGTCCCCATCGGCGGGTGGGCGATGCCAAGAAGGTTCTCGAAGGCCAAGTCACGCAGCGTCGCCGGATGCGTCGCCAGCCAGGAGAGCAGCTCCGCCCCGCGGAATCCGCCGCCCCGAAGGCGCGCCCGCTCGCAGGCATGTACGGGCGCAGCCCTCTCCGCCAGCCCCCTGTGCAGGCGCGCGAGGCCAGAGAGCAGCGCCCTCGACCGCACGTCGAGTGCGGGGTCGACTGCGGCGGCCCCGGAGCCCGTTAGGAGCGCGGAGAGACGGCCACAAAGCTCGCGGATGTCGACAGCCAGCCTCACCTCCTCGAACCACTGCATTCGCGCTTCACGAACATCGAACTCGGCGCACAGTTTCTCGATTCCCCCCAGCTCGGAGGTGAGGTCGGCGCCGGGCGCTCCCAGCGCCCGAGCCGCGCGCGCGAAGTCTCCCTGGTAGACCGTCATCGTTTACATCCGCCTCGAGGCTCGCCGACGATCGGCGCAGTAGAGCCGCCTCGTTGGTTAGATGATAGAAATGGTCCCCGCTGAGCTGCTCGACGTGCGCGCACGCGCCCCTCGGCGCTGAGATCGTGCCACGCCGGGTGAGCGCGCGCGACGCCGTCGCGAGTGCGCGGTCGCCACGCCGTGGACGCGTGCCTCGATGAGGACCTCTTCTTCGGGCGTCTCGGTCACGTCAGCTCCGTTGTGAGGTGGATGCCGAGCGCCTCCAGGCACTTCGCTAGGAGGCCGCGCGCGCGGGTGACGTTTTGAAGGAAGGTGTTCACGCGCATCGAAAGGTGCTCGGCGAGCACTTCGTCGGACGCGCCTCCCGCGGCGCTCAGGCGGGCCGCGAGCGCACGGGCGGGCTGCGCGGGCACGACAACTCGAAGAACACGCTCGTATTCGACGTACTGACCATGGGCGAGCTATTTCAGAACAACCATCACACAAGTGGGGGCAGTCGCCGAACTTCGGCGTCCCATGGTTCGAGATCCACCCCGCGTACCTGGTCATGAAGGTGTTCGCGCTCCTCGGCATCATCGACATGTCCAAGTCCCAGAAGGCGCGATGGGAGCCCGCGGCCTGTTCGCATTCTCCCAAAGCTACCCAGGCAGATTGCAACACGTGGCAAAGCGGAAGCGCCCCAACGACGCACGCAACTCGCTGAGGGCAAGCGATCTCTCGAAGGCGCGATACGGGTTGAACGACGCGATCGCCTGGCTCGGAAAGTGCTGTGCCCGGAACCCGGAGGGCGAGGGCCAATCGAGGTCAGTTATCTGGCCCTCTCTCCGAAGGAGCGCCCATGACCCTGCACGTGACATTTGCCGCCGCCGTCCTTTCGTTGTCGATCGTTGCTTGCGACAAGCCTGCCGACCCACAGCAGCAATCGGATATCGCGCAAGCCGCAGCCAACGAAAAGATTGGTGCTGCGAAGAAGGAGGCGGATCAGAAGATCAACACCGCGCAGGCGGAAGCCGATAGGCGAACGGCCGACCTGCAGGCGAGCTTCGCAAAGACGGTGGAAGACTACCGTCACAAGACGCAGACCGATCTAACCGATCTGGATCGCAAGATCGACGATCTCGATGCTCAGGTGAAGACGGCGACAGGAAAAACGAAGAACGATCTGGGCGCAAAGTTGCCTGCGATCAAGGCGAAACGGGCTGCGTTTGCGACCGATTGCAAGTCGCTCGATAGCGCCGCGGCAACCAGCTGGGACGCGACGAAGGCGCGACTCGACAGCGAGTGGAACGACCTAAAGACGCTCGTGGACGAAGCGTCGTGACCCAAGCTGGTCGTGCGATTGATCATGGGCCGTCGTCAGACGGGACACGCGGTGCTCGAATCCGGCCCAGCAGATCTAGGCTCGCCGGGGCCACGGCCGGTAGGTGCTCCTCAAAGGATGTGCTCTAGATCGCCGTCGCCCCACATGTACTTCCATGCGCTGGGTCGGGTGAGCAGCGCATGCGCGCCGTCGTTGCCGCGCAGCTGAACTTGAAACGGCTTGGCCTCGCGCGGCACGAATCCGAGCGTGTACAGCGCGCGCTCCCTCGCACGGCAGGGAACGTGGATCTGAATGTCGACCGCATCCATCTCGACAAGCGAGGCCACGAGCGCGCGCACGACGCGGCGAAACGAAGCGCGCGGGCAGCTTACGTCCACAATCGCGACGCGGCCACCACGCCACTCGAGCGCCGCGACTCCCACTGGCCGGTCCTCGTCGAGGACGAGCACACCTTCCTGACGGCCGCCGGTTGGGAGCCGGAATCGCCACGCGTAGAACGCCGCGTCGGCGACTGGAACGACCTCGCCATGACTCTCCGCGGCTCGCGTGGTGAGGTCCCAAACCATGTCTACGCGGGGATCTGCCGCCGATCCGAGCCTCTCCGTATGCAGGCTCGACGCGCGGGGCCGAAGGAGCCAATCGAGAACGCTCGCAAACGGAATGCGCGCCGCACGCCGCCCCAGCGCCCGCACCTTCAGCGGCCGCGTGTACCGTCGAACCGCCCCCGTCATCACCGCGCCCGCGCGCAAGAGCGCCCGCAAATTGGCTGGCTCGGGGGGGCCGTACATGAAGGAGAGGCCGGCGTCCATGCCCAGGCCTGCCTCGCGGTGCAGGGCCGTAACCACTCCGCGCTTCCTGAACGAAGGCGTCACATACCCATCCCCACCGATTGCGCCGATGGCGTTTCGGCCGCCCACCCGAACTGCGCGCGGGAAAAGAGACGTGATACCGACCGCCCGCTCGTCCGCACAAGCTGCATACGTGCGCGCAAGGCCGGCGGGATTATTCAGATAAAGCCACTGGTAGCGCGCATCGGCATCGATCCCCGGGATCGTCTGGAAGTACTCGCGCAGAATCGGCAAGATAACCTGTTGATCGGCCGCGTCGGTATGATCGATTCGCCTCACGCTGTAGCTTGGAGTCTCCATGCGCGACAGTCTGTTGCAAGTTTCGTGGAAGTGGATCTTGGTGGATGCCTATCATGGGGTGCGCCCGACCCGCAGCGGCAGGTCGGTCAGGGAGCCATGAGCCGGAGGTGGGTCGCGCGGGAGCTCGAGCGGGCGGGCCTCTTGTCCCTGGCGCTGGGGCTCAGTGCCGTCTGCCGGTCGACGCGCGGACAATATTGAAGCGGAAATCTATTGCCGTCGACACGGGACACCTATCCCAAACCGGACGCCGTATCTCGGGCATCGCAGGGCCTTTGCTGTCCTCTTCGCGACCTTTGGCGGACGCTGACCGCGAACCACGCGGTGACGTTTCTCGAGTGCGCGGTCCCCATTCGCGGACGCGGCGCATGTCGCGGGATCAGTTTCTCACGGTTGGTTGCGATGAACTCGTAGAGCACGAGAACGCTCGCTCGCACGTCGCCTACTCGCTCGAGCAAGCGCGCGCAATGGCTGGGCTCAGACGACCAGCCGCGCGAAGAACACGTGGCCCCGTGCCGAAGCCCAAGGGCGCGCTCGATCAACGACGGGGCCCTGCGACTGGCCGATGCGGACGGACTACGCTTGCGAGGCCCGGTTGAGGTTCGCCGAGACTCACCGGAAATCCGCTGCAGCGGCAAATCGCCGAGCAGATCGGCAGAATGTCCAACGATGGTTAGGTTGGAGGGCACCGTGACTGGCGCAGCATCCGCTCAGCGTTCGCGCGTCCTCATTGTGGACGATGACGCCGAGATGCGCGATGCGCTCTGGATGTTCTTCTCTGAGCAGGGGCTTGAATGCGAACTGGCCGCCGACGCCGCGGCAGCCCTCGGGATCGTCGAGCGCCAGAGCCTTGATGCCGTCGTTTGCGACGTGCGCATGGACGGCATGAACGGCTTCGAGCTGCTCGACCGCGTGAAGCGCACCCATCCGGCGCTGCCCTTCGTCGTCATCACCGGAATGGGGCGAATTCACGACGCCGTCGACGCCATCAAGCGGGGCGCGTTTCAGTACGTGACCAAGCCGTGCGACCTCGACGAGTTGCGCACAATCGTGGCGGGCGCCATCGAAGAGCGGCGCCGGCACCCGGACACGGGCGGCGCGCGACCCTCTTCGCTTCCGCCGGTCATGAGTCCGAGTTTCGAGCTTGTGGGCAACGGGCCTGCGATGCGCTCCTTACAGGCCGGCATCGATCTCGTCGCGACCTCGAGCGCACCGGTCGTGGTCACTGGCGAAACCGGCGTCGGCAAGGAGCTCGTCGCGCGCGCCATCCACGCGCGGGGGGCTCGCCGCGCCCGGCCATTCGTGGCCGTGAACACCTCCGCCGTCCCGCGGGATCTGCTCGAAAGCGAGATCTTCGGACATGTGCGCGGGGGTTTCACCGGCGCCGTCCAGGCGCGCAAGGGGCTACTGACCGAGGCAGACGGCGGGACGCTGCTCCTCGACGAGATCGGGGACATGCCGATCGGTCTGCAGGCGAAGCTCCTGCGCGTGCTCCAGTTCGGGGAGGTGCGTCCGATCGGTGGCGATCGTCCTCACCAAGTCGATGTTCGAGTCATCGCTTCCACCCACCGCGACTTGCCGGCGCTCGTTCGCGACGGGCGGTTTCGCGAGGATCTCTACTTCCGGCTCAACGTCTTGCCTGTATTCGTGCCGCCCTTGCGCGACCGCCGAGAGGACATCCCGGCACTCGCGACTCACCTCCTCGCCGAAGCCTGCCAGCGAACCCCGCATTCTCCGGTTCGCTCGATTGGGCCCGAGGCGCTTCGCACTCTGGAAGGCGCGCCCTGGCCTGGCAATGTCCGCGAACTTGCCAGCGTCATTGAGCGAGCCGTCGTTTTTGGCGCGGACGAGGTGATCGGCCCGAAGGATCTTTCGTCCATGCCGGCCGCCGCGACGCTCGCGCCGAACGTTCCGCGGTCATTTGCGAGCCAGGGCCCAACGACGCTGCGGGATCTGAGCCGCGCGTACGCCGATTGGGTTCTCGTCCAGACGGGTGGGGACAAAGAGCGCGCCGCCGAGATCCTGGGTATCGATTTGTCGACGCTCTACCGCTGGCAGCGCGCGGCAACACGGAAGGGCGGCGCGAGAGCGTGACCGCCAACATGATCGCGCAACCGGCCCTCGACCCACGTCGTCAACGCGTCCGGCTCGGCTCCCCTTTTCTAGAGCGACTTGGCGCTAGAAGGCCGTTGATGTGGGCGCGGCTGTCCTGAAAGCCCGTACGTGGTCGGGAACGCCGATGAACCAAAGGACGCGTGTCAACCGGGTAAGGCGCGCCCGTCAGGGTCGCGTCATCGCGCCATCACGACTGGGCCATCCGGCAAATCGTAAACTGCGCCTGCCGCAGGCTTCGCAACGAAACGGGAAAAAGCCCAACCATGAGAAGACTCTCTCGACGCCCCGGCGGTGGGATCGCCGGAGGGATCGTTCGCTACATTCGGTACAGCGCTCGGACGTCATGGATATTCGGTAAGCACGGTGTAGGCCGACGGCCCTCCGATGCGGATTTCCAGGATCCACGCGAGCCTCGCTCCGTTCCGAAAGGGGGGCGAGGTGTCTTGCATTGGCAATATGCCAAACGAGGCCGGAGGCCGCCCGAGGCGTCGTCGGGCGCACGGACCCCGCCCACCGGCAATCCTCTGTTTGGCGTGCTCGTCCCGCGTACCTTGCGGTTTGCAAATGGCTTTTTCGCGAGCTGCAAGTCATGGAGTCGTGCAGCTGCGCCCATGTTCAACGATCATCCTTTGCCGGCATGCCTGTCCCCGAGGAGCTGGTCGACGCGATCAGCGTTGGACCGCGAGGCAGGCGAAACGCTTGAGGGGTGGATCGAAGGCTGCCTGAGCACGTCGCAAGTGCTCGCAGGCATCCGAGAATAGGGAACCGATGGACGTCGGCCCCTCGTTTTGCGAGAAAAATCAGCCGTGAAAGCCCCCGGTGAACCATAGGATAGCTAGCACCAGCAGAATCAGTCCGGCCGGAGTCCAGCCCGCATATCCGTAGCGCGAGTGTGCCCAACCTCCGCCCCCGAGAGTCAGTACGAAAACTAGAACGAGAATTGCCAACAGCATGGGCGGCCTCCATTGGTGTCGAGCCGACGATGCACGCTCTGTTCCGCGCGCCGTTCCCTCAGGCTCGCAAGATACGTCCCACCGCTTCGCGCTACTCATCTAACGCGAGCGGTCTGAGCGCTTCCCCGTGGAGCAGAGTTGAACGCGTAGGCACTCCGTCGCGCCCGCGCGAATGCACCTCTGCGAGCGGGATCTCGAGCTGGGCGATGAAAGAACCGGGTATCGATGCGCAGCGCGGGTCGTCTTCACCCTGAGCGACTACCGCGCGAAGGGCATCCTCAGCGATCGGCAGCATGCCGCCCTCGTTGACGCCCTCCGCGCCCACCAGAACATCCTGGTCGGCGGCGGCACCGGTTCGGGCAAGACCACCTTCTGCAATGCCCTGCTGAAGACGATCGCGGAAGCCACCGACGACCGCGTCCTAATCATCGAGGGCACCCCCGAGCTGTAGTGCGAGGCTCCGAACAAAGTCCAGGTCCTCACCCAGCCCAAGACGCATACCTGGCGCGACGCGGTCATGGCCGCCATGCGCTACAGGCCCGATCGAATCCTCGTCGGCGAGGTGCGCGACGGCTCCGCGCTCGAGCTCCTCAACGCCTGGAGCACCGGCCACCCCGGTGGGCTCGCGACCATCCACGCCAACGACACGCGCGCCATGCTCGATCGGCTCTGCCAGCTGATCGAGGAGATCGTGCCCACCACGCCGCGCGCCCTGGTCGCGCAGACGGTCAACGTTTGCGTCCACATCCGGCGCGACAAGTCGCATCCGGCCGGTCGCTCCATCTCCTCGTCCTCGCCGCTCGCTCGCATCTTCGACATCCGCACCATCCGCGCTGCCCAGGTGCTCCTGCTTGGCTGAACGACTCCGCCGTCGACGCGAACTTCCGAACGCAGCGTTCTTCCGCGCGCCCCCTGCCGTTGCGGTGGCGACGCGTTAGATTGACTGGGTGAGTCGGAACGGGGAAGAGGCCGCGGCTCTTGGGGCCGCGGACCGACAGAGCTTGAGCGAGTTCCTGAGACGGAACGGCGAACGCGCTCTCGCCGCATGGGAGCTGGCAATCCGGGCGATTCCTGCGGCCGCGCTCCTCGATCGGGACGAGCTGCACGACCACATGCCGCTTCTCATCGCCCGCGTCCTAAAGGTCCTCGAGGGCCAGGCAGAATCGCTGACGGGTGAGCTCCCGGATGTCCATGCGATCGAGCGCCTGCGCGAGGGCTTAAACCTGAAGCGTGTGCCGTCGCTGACTCTGGCCGCATCACGACTCGCCATCACCCCGGCAGGCAATGACGGGAGCATCTCCCTCGCTATGCCGAGCGCGGCCATCGCGGACGTTCGCACCCTGACGGCGATGGGTGCGCTGCCCAGCGACGTCTGCGTCGCGAGGGGCCGAATCGATGCCAGTATGCATGTCGAGAGCGACCTCGGCTCGGGCTCGGCGAATGGCGACGGCCAGGTCGTCGTGCGGGAGTTGAGAGCGCGATTCGGGGCGACGGGGGTCGCCGCCGGCGTCACGGTCGACGTCAGAGCGCGGCCCGCCGCGAGCGAAGGGTCCACCACTCTGGACTCGGTCGAGCTCTCAGGAACCAGTGTCGCAGTCGCCGATGGCAGTATCGGCCAGACGGGGGGCACCTGGTCGGGGATCCTCTCGATGGGCGATGCGATTCTGCGCTTCCGCGACCGGGCGGACTTTCACGCGAACGTTAACGGGACTGCGACGCACGCCAGTCCAGCTACGGCCATCCTCGTCGACAACGCCGGGTGTGCCGGCTTGGGTGGCGAACATCTTTCGGATGCCCCAGCTGCAAATCGACGGCGAGATCCGTGCGACCTTTTGTCGCTCGAGTTGCGATCGGTGGTCGCCCGCGGCGGCGGTTCCGAGGGATGGTTCGAACGGAAATCGGCGCTGATTCGCTCGAACACGTCGTCCGTCGGAGTGGGTGAGAGGCAGCCGACTCCCTGGCCCTCGCCGGCAGTGGGCACGTGCGTCCCGTGAGCCGGGCCCGCAAGGCATGTGCGGCCCTCGGCGCGTCGGTCTGTGCGCTCGCAAGCTTGTCTTCGTCCGCGTTCGGGGACAACTCTCTTAACTCGAGCGAGAGGGCCGCCGATCCTTCGACGGCCGAGCAGCACCCTCGAAGTCATACGGATTTCACGATCGTGCCGGTCGTCGGCGGCAGCACCGACATCGGTTTTGGTGGCGGATTCTTCTCCGGCCTCACTCGCAACAGGGAAGGGCACGACCCGTACGTGTGGAACCTCGAGGCCGCCGGCTTCGTCGCGCTCGGTCTGAAGAGCGGCAGTGTCAACTTACCTTTGATAGACTTCTATTCCAAGCTGACTATCACTCGGTTTCTGGGCTCTCCGCATCAGATCGAGATTCGCCCTTCGTTCACGGACGAGGAGACGCTCTACTACTTCGGGATGGGCAACGGTTCGACGGCGAACCCACCCGCCGGCGAGTCGCTCACGTACTTTCAGTACGCGCGCGTCCACCCTTCGATCGTCGCCGACCTGCTTCTCAAGCTCACCGACCACGTGTCGGGCCGGACGGGAATTCGGTTCACCGAGACGTGGCTCGATATCCCCGCGCATTCGAGACTGGCCGACGACAGCCGAGATGGGAGCGCCGAAGTCAAGGCATTGATCGGGGCGACCGGCACGCAATCCGTGCTCCTCTTTCGCAATGGTGTGCGGTTCGACACCCGCGACAACGAAGTGACGCCTCACAAGGGAACGCTCGATGAGGCCGAGCTAAAGTGGAGTCCGGGGGGCACCCCGGCCTTTCCGTTTCGCTACGGGGAAGCGAGCGTCAATCTGCGCGCGTACATCCCCCTCTTTTCGCCGCGGATGACGCTCGCGGCAAGACTCGTCGGGGACCTCCTCTTCGGCGATCCCCCGTTCTACGAGCTATCTCGCTTCGAGGACTCGTACGCCGTCGGCGGCGCCAGCGGCGTTCGCGGTGTGCCGGCCCAGCGCTACTACGGCAAAGTCAAAGTCTTCGGGAACGCCGAGGTGCGCGCTCGCCTCTGGGACTTCTCGCTCTTCGGCAAGCTCATGACCTTTGGCCTCGCCGCATTCTTCGACGGCGGGCGCGTATGGGCCGATGTGTACCCCCATCCCGAACTGGACGGAAGCGGACCGGGCATCAAGTACGGCGTCGGCGGTGGCCTGCGATTGATGTCGGGTACGGCGTTCGTTTTGCGCGGAGACGTGGCGTGGTCGCCCGATGCGCGGCCTGTTGGCGGCTACATCGCTGCAGGCGAGATGTTCTAGAGCACCGGCCACTGCCCGTTGACACATGCGATGCCCCTACCCACGCGGTATCAGCTCCCGACTATTCCATGCAAATACAGCGGTACGGCATTTGTCCATTCGTGAGATCGTATCGATCGGATGGCCGCACTCCTCGCTCCGAATTGCGGTCATGCACCACAACGAGGTGAGCGTCACGGCCCACACTACACACGAAGGACGAGTAGTACGAATCATGGTTCACCTGCCGACCGAGAGGGGCATCGACCAGGCCAGCTCGCGAGCGGGCGATGCGCCGAATTCAGGGGTTTGGTCGCTCGACTCCGACGAGGCGGTAGCCGCGCGTGGGCCCGAGGTCGTACAGGTGGGCTACGAGCGATCCTCGCGCCACGCGATCGTCGATGGTGACGCCGACGTACCGCTCCGCCGCGTCGTCGGGGGAGCGGCCATCTTGCGCCACGCGTGGCAGCGTCACGCAGATCCCACCGCCGTCGCGCGCGGAGATCGTCAACCCTCTTCCCGTCGAGAGCCGCGCCGCGTACCGAAAGCTCGCCGCTTCACGCACCGCCCTCTTCCGCGCCCAGTCCACGCCGCAGAGCCGGTCCGCGCCTTCGACGTGGACGTCCGCGATCGGCGACAGTCGCGTCAGGTACCGAGCCAGGATGCGCTCGAGCCGCCCCTCGAGAACACTGGCCAGATACGTCGTGCTGCCGGGGTCGGTGAAGTTCGCCATCTTTGCCAGGGCCTCTACCCTTTGCGGCGTGAAGTGCGCGAGGATCCGCGCCATCCATGCCCCGTCGCGCTCGGTCATCCGGCTGAACGCTGGATTGGGGTACTCGTTCTTCCACTCGTCGGGCTCGAAGTTCTTAACGTCGAAGTACCCGAATATCTCCCGCCCCGGCACGCGTTTCACGCGGTCCCAGGGGCGGGTGGGAATGCCCAGTGTGACGAAGTCGCGGGCGACGTCGCCCCAGTCGATGACGTACGAATAGCCGAGGCGTCGGGAGATCTCGTTCCAGTCCCACTCGGACCCCAGGCAGTCGCTCGTGTCCAGGTAGTAGTGCACGACGTGGCCGGGCGACGCCTCGCTCTCCCCCGCGTGCTCGGAGACCCACGCGTCCATGGTATTCTGCTCGCGGGCGTCGAAGTGATCGATCCACGCGGCGAGGAGCCTGCCACCTCGCAGCTCGCGGCGATCTTCGTGCGGGACGACGTCGTTGGGATCGTCCCCGCGTGTGCCCTTGTAGCGGAACGGGCCGATGAGGTAACCCGGCAGCCAGGCCGACGCCTGCATCCGGACGAGACCCCCGCGCTTCGGCGAGTCTGCGAGAATCTTGTCGAGCGCCTTCTGGTCGAACACCTTGTCGTCGCCGAAGTTGGCGGCCGACCGTAATCCGGGCAGCAACTTGAGCAGCGACGGCTTGAAGTAGACGATCTGCTCGCACGACGTGTTGTAGCCCGCGAGGTGGTAGACGGCCGCGCCGACGATGCTTGCCGCGCTCGGCCGCTCGGGCTGATCGGTGGGCTCGCCCTTGAACATGTATTTCCCCTTGCCGGGGACGTTGACCCGGAAGCCTGGCGACGACCCGTCGCCCTTTCCCTTGTCGACGACCCACGTCCCGTCGGCCGCGGACTGCGGGTCGAGGAACTGCGACGCATCGCAGGCGGACATATTGCCCTCCGGGTCGCCGGGGGCAGCCTTCTCGACGCGATTCACGAACCAGGACGAGTCAGGGACCTCGTCCAGGCTGTTGACGTCGACCGCCTCACCCCCCCGGTCGAACGCGAAGGCCTCGGACAGCGGACGAAAGACCAGGTTGTCCACGCCGTCCCAGACGAGCGTCGAGTCGTAGATCTCCGGAGCGCACGTAACGTGATGCGGATCCTTCGCCGACGGGTGCGATCGACACGGGACAGCGACCGGCCGCAGATCCGAGTCCTGCCACATCGGCTCACGCAGCGGGAATCGCGCAATCGGCGCGCAGCCAATGAGTCCGATGGCCAATAATGCGATGCTCCTCATTTCTCGAGGTCTCCTCAGAAGCGGTTGGTTCCCAGCACGACGCGTATCGAGTCGACCTGACCACCGTGCTCGAAGGTCTCGGTTCCGAACCCGAAGAGAAGCTGCAAGGAGCTGTCTGGCGGGCCCACGGTCGAGAGCCCGATGGCCCCCGAGAAGCGGAGCAGGCTCGGCTTCAGGTCGTCCAGATGCTCGCCGAACACATTGCCCATCGCGGCCTGCATCGATCCATCCAGGTACGGCGCGATGGGCCATCGGTACTCCGCCGTGGCCACCGCCGCGCTCCGATCGACGAGCCTGCCCCACCAGAACCCAGGCATCGGTTTGTCCCCGCCCAGCGAGACGAGCTCGGTGAATGGAATGGGGCGGCTGCCGAGTGGATCGGCAAAGAGCGCGCTGATCGAAAGACTGACGACCCGTCCGTTGTCGTTCAGATCCCAGTAGCCCGCGGCGGTCGCCCCGTAGCGCATCCACCCCGACCCGGGCTCCCGACGCACGTCGTTCCCCTGCTCGGACGCGAGCTCGATGCGCATTTCCGAACCGGACGCCGGCCGCTGCTGGCGGCTGTCGAGCGCCAGGAGGACCCGGTTGTATTCGGCCGTGTAGCCGCGATCGAACCCGTCCGGCAGCGGGAACACTCCGCTCGCCGCCTGCTGCTCGATGCTGGGGTCCGATCCGTAGTGGCCTCTGTACAGGCTCACCGATCGCACGCCGATCGCCGTCTGCACGTGGCTTGCGCGCCAGAGCCGAACATCGACTGCCGCTGCCCCGTCGACTCGATCTTCGCCGTAGCGGCCCAGGCTGGACTGGAGCGACCTCGGCCCCATGCCGAAGTACGCTTGGTCCGGGCGGTGTACGGCCGTCAGGTTCAGGGACAGCGTGTCCTTGCCATGAAGCTGGACGCGATCGGTCAGCGAGCCGGCGAGCCAGTCTGCGCCCCACGTGGAACCGTGAAGGCGCAGGTCGTTGCCTTTGGCGAAGGCGTCGTCCCAGAAAGCATAGACGCCGACACTGGGATTGAATCCGAAGTCGAAGAGGGCAATCGGCGCGAAGCCAGCCTTGTGGTCCGGACCGAACGCGAAGAAGTCGTAGAGGATGGTCGGCAGATGCGAGCGCTCCGCTCCCATGATGAGCGCGCCCAGGGGCCGGCGGATCACGAACTCGCTCGTCAGGTAAAGCGGCGAGAAGACGATCCGCGGAACCCAGATCGCCACGTCACCTGGCGTCGTCGGCCGGCGACCCCGGCCGTCGTAGTCGGGGACCGCGCGCTTGGGCGCGTCCGCGCTCGCCGACACGCACACGAGCAGCGTAACGCTCACGCACGCGAGCATCAGGTGTCGCCGTGGTGTGAGCATCATCCGGCCGGGAGAGCGGAACCGAGTGTGCGCGCCGTTGCGACCGTCGTCGGGGCGGCCCGCAGGTCGGTCAGTATCTCGGTTGGAGAACGGGGAGAGCGCATCGGGCGCTCCTCTCCGAAGAAAGGCCAGATCGAGTCGCGTACTTCGTCCGGAAGGACCGTCTCGAGGTACTCGAGGGTCGTTCCTCGCAGGCGTTCGTCGCTCTCGTGCAGTGCCTTGAACGCAAGGCGCAAGGAGACTCGGTCCAGATGCAGCGCAAGTGCCGAGCTCTCGTCGCGCAGTGCGTCGACGAGCGGCCCCGTCGCCTTCGGCGCGCATTTGCGCAGCGCGCGGATCGCGTCCGCATGAAACTCCGGGCCCGCGACCCCGAGCGCCACCATGACGATTCCCGCCGCCGTGACGGTGCCCACCCGGTCGAAGCCGACGTCGATCAGCGTCTTGGTCGGGCGCTTCCTCTCCTCGGACAGCGGCGTGTAGAGCATCTCGTACGCCGCGCGAAAGAGCGAGTTGCGGTGCGTCGCTTCGCCTCCCCGCAGAATGGCGGTGCTCCAGAGCCCGGGCACTGCCAGCCCGAACGCTCCCCCGAAGATCACCACGGCGGGAAGCAGGGCGACGGTGAGCACGATCCGCAGCATCATGTGCGAGAGCTGGAGCACGGCGAGGATCGAGGCGACGGCGGAGATGGCCATCATCGCGGGCAGCGTCCTCACGCTGAAACTCGACAGGAAGAGGGCGTCGCGCGTGGCCTTGCCCGCGACTTGCTCGGCGATCATCGCCGCCGACGCGACGACGGCGACGCCAGAGCCGGCCCGGCAGACGAAGATTCCGCCCGGGAATGGCTTCCGGGTCTGAGCGGGCCACGTCCATGGCGAGCCAAGAGCAATGCATATGCCGTCAAAGACGGGTCTACGAGAAAGACTGGAGATCGCCGAGTGCCGTGCATCGCGCCTTCCGTTTGGAGGCAATTTGCCAAAACACTCGGGACCCCACTCCCGGCCAAAACACACCCTCGACTCTCGGCCAAAACACACCCTCGACGCAGGTCCCCCGCAGGGCGACTCTCCCGTGGAACAGACTACGGCGCGAGGCGCCGCCGAACGCGCACGGGATGGCGCTCGCCCAGAAGGTTGCGGGGGTCCGGTTCGCGGAGTTGACCGGCTGCGGCCACTATCTCCAACACGACGACCCGCAGGCATTCCGGGACGCAGTTCGCGACGCGCTCGAGGTGGCCGTTTGGCCACCGATGCGTCCTTGCGCCACCGCGGGCGGTCCGCACTTACGCCGCCGCGCCAATGACGTCGCGCGCGAAATGACTCGCCGCGCCGTCGGCGCGGGACAGCCGCGCGATCTGCACGAACGCCTTGCCCAGGGTCTTCCCCCATGTATCCGTCTTGTAATGAACGCCATGGCGCTCGCAGATCGCGCGCACCTCGGGCGCAATCTCGCGAAGCCGCTGCGGCGGCAATGTAGGGAAGAGGTGATGCTCGATCTGCCGATCGAGTCCTCCGCACAGGATCGACAGCGGAAGGCTCACTTCGAAGTCGTTGGCCGCTTCGACCTGCATCGCGTACCACTCACCACGCCCGCGCGCCCGCGTGCCGGGCGGCCAACTTCTCACATCGCGGCCAGCGTGCCCGCAGAAGATCGTGGCCGCCGAGTAGACGTTTCGCAGGGTCCCCGCCAGCCAATTGCCGGCGGCCACCTTCCAGAAGAACGGCCCCGCGAGCGCCGGGAAGAGGACGTACTCCTTTGAATAGTACGGTACCCACTTGCGCAGCGCCCTGCCGAGCGAACGGCGCGCACTCGAGAGCGAGCGGTCGGGCAGGAAGTCGAACCTCTCAGGGCGGCCGTTGTCGACCAGCAGATCGTTCACGCCCGTCACGTGCGAGCTGATGACGAAGAGAAAGTTTGGAAATAGCGCCGCGACGGCGAAGGGAACCGCGATGCGATTCCACCGCGAATGCGGCGTCTGCTCTGTGAGGCGCACCGGACCGAAGTGGATGTCCGGATCGGACGCCGCGATGTTCGTCATACCGTGATGGCGCACGTTGTGCGCATGACGCCACGACGTTTCGTCGATCGGCGTGTCCCAGCGAAACGCGCGCGAAGCGAATCGATCGCCGCCGGCGAGCTTGTCCCACGCGCCGTGAAGCGCGCTGTGGCCGATCTCCGCCGTTTGAAGCTGCTTGTGGATCGCGAGCGCGAAGACGCCGAGGAAGAACGCGCCGGGCTCGAAGCTCACGTGGATGAGCGCGCGTCCCGTGATTTCCATGGCGCGCGAGAAACGGTCGAGCCGCGTTACATAGGCGACGTCCTCCTCGCCGACGCGCGAAAGTGTGCTCCGCTTCAGCGCATCGAGCTCTTCGGCGAAGTGCCTGAGGCGTTTTTCGTTGCCGCTTTCGGATGACATGCCGATCTCCTAGGCGCCGCCTATGACGCGTGCCGTCATGCGTCGGTCACGAGGATGCGGTCGAGAGCGGCGGCGCGCAGACGGCGGGCTCGGGTGCCGCCGTGAAGTCACCGACGCGGGCGGTTCGCGCACGTCCCAGACGACGCCGAGCCACGAAAGGAGCTTGAGCGTGTAGTAGCTGAGATCGATCTCCCACCAGAAGAATCCCTGGCGCGCCGAGCTCATGCAAAAATGATGGTTGTTGTGCCAGCCCTCGCCGAACGTCAGCGCCGCGAGCAGCGGGTTGTTCCGCGACCCATCGGGGGTCGCATAGCGCCGAGAACCCCAGAGGTGCGCGAGCGAGTTGATGAGCATCGTCGCGTGAAAGACCGCGACCGTGCTCACGACGAATCCCCAGACGAGGCCTGGGACGGCGCCGATGGCGAAGCACGCGACCGCATATCCGACGAGGGGCACCCACTCGTGCCGGTCGACCCAGCGGAGCTCGGGGTAGCGCATCAGATCCCTCACGTTCGACTCGTCGTGCGGTTTCGGAACGGAGCGATCGAACACCCAGCCCAGGTGCGCGTACCAGAAGCCTCGCCGCAGCGGCGAGTGCGGATCGCCAGGGCCGTCGGAGTCCTTGTGGTGACGACGATGGACGCTCGCCCACCAGATTGGGCCGTTTTGCATTGCCGTTGCGCCCAGGACGGCGAGGACGAGCTGCCATGTGCGGCTCGTCTTGTACGATCGGTGCGCGAAGTAGCGGTGATAGCCCGCGGTGACGGCCCACATTCGCAACCCGTAGCTCCCGATCGCCAGCGCGAGCAGCTTCCACGAAAACGGGATGAAGAACACGAGCAGAACGGCGGCGTGCATTGCGACGAAAAGCGCGTTCGACACGTGCTCCATCGGCGTGAAGCGTCGCGACGGCAACGTGGCGGACGACGACATGATGACTCCGCGCATCACGGCCGATGAGCCGGGACCAAAGCAACGTACGTGCCTCCGACTCGATATGTGGGGACCCAGGCGTCACCCAAGGACGCGCTCCGGTTCGAGGCGGCCGAGTCCGAGCCCTGGCTGGCAGCAATCATCCTGGGCTCTTCATTGGTTGAATGGTGGGGCGCAGCCAAGCACGACGCGCGCCACGCCCGAGGTGGGACCCAGCACGCACTTCGGCCGGATTCTCGAAGCTGAAAGCGCTCGGGCTTCGGACTGTTTTGGCGGTTTGCAAATGCACGGTGCGAGAGCGCTGTCGTTCGACGAAACACCGCGCACCTCGCGCCGCCTGCTGGCGCGATCGGGCGCCAGACCGCGCTCATGTGGGGCACGACCACGATCGCGACGGCGAACAACATCGGACCACGACAAGCACGATCACGACGTCGACCGGCACTGACTGAGTAGCAATCCGCCTTGGGGAGGCGACTTGCGAAGCCCCGAGCGGCCTCCGACGATCGCCGGCCACACCCGATTGTCGGCTTTCGCGCGATGCGAAGGGCCAGCAAGCGGCTCGACCAGGTGCGAAGAACGAGAGCAATGGCTGCGCGCTAGCCACCGCGCCGAAGCCTCGATGGGATGAGTTCGAGCCGATGCGGCACGACTCGGACGATGCGACGATCGTGATCCGCTCGCGCGAGCACGGCGCGCACATTGCGTACGGTGAAGGCATGAAACTCGGCGTCGTCGGTCTCGGCTGCATGGGCTCGAAAGCGGCGCGGCGCCGGACCCGTGACGATCACGAATGCGTTGGCTCCGGTGATGATCCGCCCCCGCAAGCTTGTTCCCCCAGTCTGCGATCGCCTGGAGGTTCACCGCGGACGCCGAGGCGCGGCTGCGAGGCGGCCCTTGAGGGCGATCAAGATAGCCCGGGCGTCATCGGTCAGACGGAGCTCGCGCGGGATCAGTTCTCCGTGCTCGTCACGCTCCGCTTCGAGCGCTGCGCACGCGCCCATCTAACTTCAGACTATTTCCACGGAAAAGTCGCGCTCCTCCCAACGAGCGTTGTCTCGCCAATGAAACGTGAACCGGACTCGTGTTTCGACGGGGAGCCTCTCGGTGGACAGATCCGCGACGTGCACACCCAGACCGGTGTCGTGCGTCTCGACATCACGGATGTTCTGCCAGTCATTGACGCCCCAGTGAACCGTGGCCGGCGTCAGAAGCTCGACTCGAAGGGTCTTCTTTGCGCTCATCCTTCGACACTTGTGGTTGAACCGCCAGATGACGTGAGATGACCCGATCTTGTCGACGATGTAACGCTGGAATGTTTGCTCTGGCCTGTCGAACACGCGGTTGTCCTGGATCGACCGACAAAGCTTGATGTACTCGGCGTGCGCCCACACCAGCGGCATTGCCGAGCCCGAAGCTCGGCCGAGGAACAGCTCGCGCTGCGGGATGTCCGGTGCGTCCCAGACCTGTTCGGGGATCATCCCGCCCTCGTTGGCGAACGCTTCCAGGGCGTGAGAGAGGCGGCTCGCCTCGCCGCCGTGTCCCGCCGCAAGCTCGTAGTGGGCGCGCTCACCGACGAGCAGGGGCCACGGTCGACCCACGCCGGTGCCGTCGAACGGTGCGCCGTCTTCGTGCTCGTCGTACCCATCGAGACACCGTACGGTCCTACGTGGCGCCGCTACTCCTCCGAGAAGAACGACTTGCCGTCGGTGACGATCAACCCCAGGTCGCGGATGCATGCCTGATCGAGGTGCGGGTAGTACACCTCGTTGAGAATGCCGTGGCTGAGCGTGAACCAGACCCCGCTCACTCGGTTGAGCGGCCGTGCCCACCCCGGACTTGGCGCTGGAGGTCCACTTCCCTGGGATCCCAGGCCGTCCGGGTGCCTGTGTCGCGGCTCGCGTCCAGGGAATGCTGTCACGAACGACGGCTGCGGGGGCATCGCGCCCGCCCGTATCATGTCGTTCGATCCCCCCAGTCCACGACGGCGGATCGCTCGCGGGGAACGATTCCGCACCGGCCTCGTCCACGCGGTCGTCATCCTCCCGCCTCTGCTCATCGAGCCCGAGCTTGCTCACCTGCACACAGCGGGAGGGCGCTCCGATGTCGCCGGCGGCAGCCCTACCGCCGCACCGCGGGCGGTAGCTTCCCGAGCATAGATACGCAGAATGGCGACTCCGAGCGCCACGATAACCGGGCCGATGATGAGCCCCTCGAGGCCGAACACCTCCACTCCGCCGAACAGGGCTACGAACGTGACGAGCGTCGGAAATTCCTCGCCTCCCACGAGCCTTGGACGGAGCACGTAGTCCGAGAAGCCCGTGATGACAGCCACCCCCCAACAGAGCTCGAAAACGCCGCCGGCAACGTGCCCTGAAAGCAGAAGTGCGACGCCGATCGGGACCCACACGAGAAGGGTTCCGACCGCCGGGACGAACGACGCGATTGCAGTCGCGACGCCGAAGAAGAGTGGCTCGGGGACGCCCGAGATGAAGTACCCGATCATTGCGAACGCGCCCTGTGCGAGGCCGGTCACGACGGTGCCGAGGAGCGTTGCGCGTCCGATCTTGCGAAACTCGACGAACAGCTCGCGCGTGTACTCCGGACGAATGGGTAAAACGGCCTGCGCCTGGAGTGCGAAGCGGGGCCACCGTGGAAGCACGAGCTGCATGGTCAACACAGCGAGGAAGAGCGCCAGGAATGCGCTCGCCGTGGCGGAGGCCATTCGCTCTGCCAACGCAGCGGCCCCGGCGGCCATGGATTCGGCGATCGCCCGCACCCGGTCGACCAGCACGGCGTGCGAGACGCCGATCGCCTCGAGCGGCCTGCCCATGGTGCCCAGGATAGCCGCAGTCTTCGGTCCGCTGAACGCGGCCGCCAACTGCTCGGCCAATGCGACGCCCTTGGCGACGAAGAGGTAACCCAGTCCCCCGACGACGATGAGGATCAGGACGGCCGATAGCGCGACCGTGATGAACGACGCGAGCGCGGGTCGCCTGACGTGGCGGTGAACGCGCTCGAACAACGGCTGCGTCGAAAAGGCCATCAGCAAACCAAGCAGCACGCCCACGGCGACGGGCAGAGCAACCCACAGAATCCCGACGAGCCCGAGGAGCGCCAGCCAGGTGAGTGCCCGGCGCTCCGTCGGCAGGTCTGCTCCCGGCTCTCCGGCTTCCATCTGGATTGGCGGCGGTATGACCTCTTTGTTCGGCATTCCCCGGCCTCCCTTACCTCCACCGCGCACCGCGTGCGAGCTCGCGATTTGCACGCTACCCAAGCATGGCCGCGTGGTGGCCACGCTCCAGCTCCGTTGGTCTCGAGCCCCTCACCGCCAGAGGTGGCGACGCCAGGCGCGAACTCGAGCGGCGGCCAAGGGACTTCGCGACGAGTGTGGAGGTCCGGCACTCGTTCGCATGCGTTGCGGGAGTGACGATGCATTGGGCTGAGATCGGAGACGAGAGGACGGCGCATCCCGTCGTCCTGCTCCACGGCCTCCAAGACTGCCACCGGACCTGGAAGCATGTCGCCGCGTCCTTGGCGCGGGATCGGCGCGTCCTCATGCCCGACCTCCCAGGGCACGGTCTGTCCGAGCGTCCTGATGCCGCGTACGACCTCCCGTGGTACGCGCGCATGACCGCAGCTTGGCTGGAGGCAGCGGGCATTGCAGAGGCCGACTTCGTCGGGCACTCGCTGGGTGGCGGGATCGCGCAGATGCTGCTCCTGGAGTGCCACGACCGCATCCGACGCCTCGTGCTCGCTGCGTCGGGGGGCCTCGGTCGCGAAATCACCCCGCTGCTTCGATTGGCCTCGATCCCGGTCGTCGTCGAGCGCTTCGGCCAGCCCTTCCTGGGCTTGGGTACACGGCTCGCGCTCCGCGGCGTTCTCCCTCCCGAGGAGCTCGCGGAGCTCAGCGCTATGAACGCGCGTGCCGGCTCGGCTCGCGCCTTCGCTCGGACGGTTCGTGACGTCATCGACTGGCGCGGACAACGGCGCGGTTTCGCGCAGCGGGCACACGAAATTCGCGCGCTACCGCCCATCGCTGTCATCTGGGGAAAGCACGACCGTGTGATCCCGGTGAGTCACGCCCGAACACTCGCCGAGATCGTCGACGGAGTTCAGGTCACGGTGCTCGAGGGATGCGGGCATTATCTGCATCACGAGCGACCGGAGTCGTTCGCCCAGGTCGTGCGTCGGTTCCTCGATGCTCGGGACGCTCCAGTACCGTCCGCGGCGCGGCTTCGGGGTCACGGGTGGAAGGGCGCTCCGACCCCATGTTCACGCCCCGCCCGCTAGAGTCCGCCTCAGCTCCCTCGCAATCAGACTCAAGTGAGCGGGCGACGCGAGCAAGACCCCATCTTGCATTCGGCAGCGAGGATTCTACAGTCGCCATGATGCTTCGTGAATTTCTCGCAGTCCAGCGCGACGAGATCCTCGCCCGTGCGCGGCTGCGCGTCGCAGGCAGAAACACGCCAGCGGCCACCGACGCAGAGCTGTCGCACGGCCTTCCCGTGTTCCTCGATCAACTCGACGAGGCGCTACGACGGGCGACTTCACAAGAGGCAGTCGACCACAGCGAGATCCAAAGGAGCGCCGGCCGGCACGGACGCGATCTCTTCCGCAAGGGCCTCACCGTGGCCCAGGTGGTCCACGATTACGGGGACCTCTGCCAGGTGATCACGACGCTCGCCGTGGAGCAGAAGGTCGCCATTGCAGCCGACGACTTCTCCGCGCTCAACCTCTGCCTCGACGACGCCATCGCCGGTGCCGTCACGGAGTACACCGGCCAGCGCGAGCGCGTGATCGCAGACGAGGGAACCGAGCGCCTGGGCGTCCTTGCCCACGAGATGCGCAATCTGCTCAGCGCGGCGATGCTTGCCTTCGCGAGCATCAAGAGAGGCACCGTTGGCCCGGGGGGCAGCACGGGCGCTCTCCTCGACCGGAGCTTGACAGGCCTGCAGAAGCTCGTCGAGCGCTCGCTCGCCGACGTGCGCCTCGACGCAGGGGTCCAGAACGTCGAGCGTGTCGCCGTCTGGGAGCTCATGGAAGAGGTGGAGATCGGCGCCGCGATGGTCGCGCAGCAACTCGACGTCCATTTTCACGGTGAGGCGGTCGATCGCATGATCGTCGTGCGGGCGGATCGACAGATCCTCGCCGCGGCGGTGTTCAACCTGCTTCAGAACGCGTTCAAGTTCACGCTCCCGCGCACTATCGTCTCACTCAGGGCGAGTGCCACCCAAACCCGTGTCCTCATCGAAGTCGAGGACGAATGTGGCGGTCTCCCCCCTGGAAAAGTGGAGCTCCTCTTGCGACCGTTCGAGCAACGAGCGCACGATCGGACCGGCCTGGGGCTCGGGCTCTCGATCTGCCTCAAAGCCGTCAAGGCGATGGACGGCGAGCTTCGCATCCGCGATCTCCCGGGCAAGGGGTGCATCTTCACGATCGACCTGCCGAAGCAACTCCCTCCGCCCACGCCGATTCGTGCGCGCGGCAACAAAGCCGGCGGCGACCCCGAAGACGCCGGGGCGGCCGGCTCCTCGGCTCGAACGCGGTAAGGTTCGCGATCTCGGCCGCTACCGTATAACGGTTGCGTGGCGCCGCCCGGTCATGCCCCGCTCGATGGCGTGATAGACGGCGAGCACGACCACGGCACCGATGACGGCGACGAGGAGGCTCCACGGGTTGAAGCCCGTGACGCCTCGCGCGCCGATGAGGTTGAACAAGAGACCTCCGACGAACGCGCCTACGATTCCTAGAATGAGGTCGAGAAGGATGCCCGAGCCGGAACGGTTGACGATTTTGCTGCCAATGAACCCCGCAACGAGGCCCAAGATCAGCCATGCAATGATGCCCATGGGTTACTCTCCGTCGCGAGAGTCGTTGCATGCGGCGCGCCGGACGCGCTGGCGCCCTTCGGTCGCTCCGTCACGTATCGTTCGCACGTAGCTCCCGTTGCGGCGCATACGCCTTAGAGTCCGGGCATGGGTGGCGAGGAACCGGTTGCGGGCCTTTCGGCGGCGGACCCGGCGGAGCTTGGGCCAGTTCCTGAGACGGAACCGCGCCCGCGCTCTCGCGGAATGGGAACTCGCAATCCGGGCGATCCCCGCGGCCGCGCTCCTCGATCGGGACGAGCTGCGCGACCACATGCCGTCTCTGATCGACCGCGTCGTGAAGGTCGTCGAGGGCGAGGAAGAGTCGCCGACGGGTGAGCTCCCGGATGTCCATGCGATCGAGCGCCTGCGCGAGGGCTTCAATCTGGAGCAGCTCGCATGGGAGTACTCGGCGTTGAGGAGCACGCTGCTGCGCCTGAACGTCGTCGAGGGGAGCGCGCTCACCGCGGGTGCGCTCTTCGTTCTCAACGATGCCATCGATCAGGCCGTGATCCGCGCACTGACGAAGTTTCACCGTGCGCGGTTGCGCATGCTCGAGGCGCTCGAACGCATCGCGCGCGAAGGGCTCGTCGCCGAGCCGGAGGCGCTGGACGCGCTGCTGCACCGGCTGCTGAGCGTCATCCTGGACACGACCGAATCGGTCGACACCGCCGTCATTTTCCTGCTCCAGTGGGACCGGCTCGTCCTGCGCGCTGCGGTCGGCCTGGAACGGGACGTCGAAGGGACCTTCAGCCTCGCGGTCGGGGAGGGATTCGCCGGCGCCGTGGCCGCGAGCAAGAAGCCTCTTCTGACGCATTCCGCAGAGACAGACCCGCGCGTGAGGAACGACGTCCTTCGCATGTGCGGCGTGCGGGCCCTTTACGGCGTGCCGCTCATCTACGGAGACCAGGTCATCGGCGTGGCCAAGATGGGGTCGCGCCGGGCGGCCGATTTCGCCGTCGACGATCGCCAGATCCTCCGTAGCACGGCCGATCGCGCCGCCGCGTTCATCGCCCAGCGGCGCGTCGCCGAGGAGCGGGAGCTGTTCCTCCACGTCCTCGGCCACGATCTTCGCTCGGCGCTCAACACGATCGTGCTGGGCTCGGCGTCGTTCGGCCGGGGCGAGTCTCTCTCGACGGCGGGCAAGAAGACCGCGGAGCGCCTGATGGCGGCAGCGCGCCGCATGGAACAGATCGTCGGCGACCTGGGCGACTACGCGCGGGCGAACGCGAGCGGCGGGCTGCTTCTGGACAGGGAGAAGGTCGACCTGAGCGAGCTTGTTCGGCAGCTCGCGAGCGAGCTTCAGGCGCTCCACGCCGACCGCGAGCTGAGGGTGGGACTG
>CALKVG010000366.1 GCA_937998045.1 uncultured Myxococcales bacterium | reverse complement strand
GAGCCTACCGCGGCACCGAAACCGCTGTCAGGACGCCCCTCACCGAACGTTTACGCCGGGAAGGCGTACGGCGAGGCTCGTACCTATCAAGAACTTTGCCGCGACCTGATCGCGCGCATCCAAAAAAGCTTTGGCACCCTCGAACCCTTTAGCGGCGACGGCATCGACGTGCCTTTCGAACTGGAGAGCACAACCATCACCTTCGACGGCGTGTTGAAGCACTCGGAAGGGCGCTTGGTAGTCATCGAGGCCAAGCGATGGCAGGGCTCGGTCTCTCAGGGTGAGATCTTCAAGTTCGCACATTCCGTCAACAAGCTGCGTCGGGTGCGCGGTTTCGAAGTCGCAGCCTTCTTTATGGTCGGTAACGACGTGCAGCCCGGCGTCCTCGGCGAGGCAAAGGATTCCGGTATAGAGGTTGTGATGTTCAGCCCGGATCAGCCGTGGCCCAACCACGGATTCACTTTTCTCGCCTATGATGCGGAATACGAGCGCCGAAGCGCTCATTACGCCTACATTTACGAGAGCGTCGGACCTATTGCCGATCACGTCGGTATCCAGCTCGTCTCCCGCCCCATCGTTGAGAGCATTGGGGCGGTGATGGATCACGTGACCGTGCGCCTTGAACCCAGCTCGCGCCCGCAGCCGACGAGTCGCACAGCTACCGGCTACGTGCTCAGATGCTCGGACTGCGACGCTCGACTTGAGGTGAACGAAGCCGATGAAGACGCGGCGATCACCGCCCGACACGGGGGCTGGGTGGCGGCACGATGCAGGGACCGCGAGTGGCTCTGCGCGCGCTGCATCAACGTCGATCGCAACGTGCCATCGTGACAAGCTACGAACAGATATTCGTGCCCCATAGACTGCGACACACCACTCAACATCGTCACGCGGTCATTGCCCGTTCACGCAGGAACCCCCTTCAGCGGCTCCGGGCATACCGATTTTGTGAGCACGTCTCCCGGCGAAAACGTGCATGGTTCGCGTGCCGGCGCAGACCTCCATGCGCTGTCGCGTGCCCTTTGGGATGACGGTCTCCTGGCCCGCTCGCAGTTCGATCCTCCGCTCCCCTAGGATAACGACGCAGCGCCCCTCGATGACCAGCACGTACTCGTCAAAGTCGTGGGCGTGCTCCTGGGAGATTCGATCGACGTGGGCGGTCCAGAGGGCCACCTGGCTCCCATCGGCGCCGTCGAAGACGTAGCCCTCGACGTCCTGGGTGTACTGCGACGTGGAGGCGATCCGGTTGGCGGGGTTCTTCACGAAGTCGGGAAAGTCAGGCATCGCGCCCTCATCCGTGGTGAGTCGCAGCGCGAGTGACGAGGCCCGTCTCGCCGATCTCGAAGGTCTCCACAGACAGCCGTCCCTTCTGGCTGCGGAAGTGGATGGCCATGCTTCGCACGCCGATGAAGACGCCGAGCTTCTCGAAGCGAAGGTCGGGCGACCGCCGGAGCGCCTCCTCCCAGTAGGCGCCAACGTTCTTCTTGCCGCGAAGAACACCCGACGGCTCGCCTGCGATCTCGATGATGAGGGGCGAAGCCATCTCGAAGTCGTCCTCGTAGTGCGCGAGGACGCGCGGCAGGTCGTGCGCGTTCCAGGCGGCGATCCATTCGTGCGCAAAGCGCTCGGCAAAGTCTCGGGTGACCATGAATGTTTGGCGCGAGGGTACGCGACGACGCGTAGCTGCGACATGACTACTGCTCCTCCGGGGGTTACTTTCCTTCGGCGATCCGCGCCATGAGCAGCTTCCGAACGAGAGAGGCGGGCAGTGGCTGGTCGGGACCGAAATGGAGCGAGCTCTTGGTCTGGCTGTAGCCCTCGATGTCGCTCGCGAGCGTCTTCAGCGTCGTCCCGCTGAATGGGTAGTACGAGCAACCCGTCGAGGTCGCCGAGAAGCCCGCCACGATGCTGCCTCGATACCGGAACGCCGGCATGCGGTAGCTGATGCACTCCTCGACCTCGGGGACGACGCCGTGGATGGTTTTGCGAAGCTTTTGGAGCAGGGCGCGGCTGCTGGGGCTCGCCTTTGCCAAGTACTCGTCGATGGCGGGGTCACGACGCATCTCGGCGAGGACCTTGGCTGGGATCGGGCGACAGGCGCAGCGCTTCTGGTGCTCGCGATGCCAGGCGACCCGCTCTTCCAGCGAGGCGCCCCTCCGCAGGACGTGCTTCTTGTGCCACTCGGCGTTCATCGACGCGGCTCGTACGCCTTGCCGGGTGTCGCTCCGATGGCGAGCACGGTGATGCCCTGCGGACCCGGCAGAATCTTACGCTTCTGCGATGGACCCACGCGAACCAGCATTCCGGTCCTGAGAGCAATCTTCTCCCCGGAGGCGTCCATCGTGCCGTCGCCTCGAAGGACGACGTAGACCTCCTCTTGCTGGTCCCGCTCGTGATCGTGCTCGGGGTAGCCCGTGCAGCCCGCGTCGATGTCCAGAACACTCATGCCCCACGCGGTGACGCCAAGCTCCCGAGCCGCCGTGTGGAACCGGATCCCCGGAATGGCGTTCGGGCCTTGGTAGCAGGGGATCTCCTCGATCGTTCGCACCTTGATGTCGCTCATCGAGCGCGATGGTACCGCAGGATCGGGTTGGCGCTCCTGCACGGCGCTTCGTACAGTGGTCGCCGTGAGCGACGACGCCGCCATTGCCCGAGCCATCGAGCGCTACCTGCGGTCCGGCGAGTACGAGCATGACCATCCCGAGTGGCCAGGCCAGAACATCTTCGAGAAGGCCAAGTGCGGTCACGACGATCTGCTCGATGCACTCGTGCGAGAGGTGCAGCGGCGGGCGGCGGGCAAGCAGCATGCGCCCGTGCCGAGCGACCTCGACCTCGTCTCGTGGACCCGCCGCAAGGTGACGCCGATGGTGGAGGGGCTCTTCCCCGCGGCGGAGCGCGACGCGGTTCTCGCCTTGCTCGAACGGTCGATCGTCTTTCTATCCGCCGGCAACATCGAGCAGGTCCTTCGTGAGCAGCGCTGGCTGCACTCGGCGTGGGACGTGGCAAACTTGTACCTGGGGAGCGTGAACGCGGAGCTGCTCGGTCCCGAAGCGCCGTCGCTCATGGGCCTGAGCCAAGAGAAGACCTGCTTCGTCTCCGCTGATTATTTCAAGGGCGCCGAGACGCACCGATTCGCCGACTACGTCATTCACGAGTGCGCCCACGTCTTCCACAACTGGAAGCGCTCCTACGCGGGGTTGCCCGAGACGAGGACGCGCGAGTGGCTGCTGGAGATCGAGTTCCGCAAGCGCGAGCTGTTCGCCTACTCTTGCGAGGCTTTCGGCTGGATCACGGAGCACGCCCGCAGCCGCCAGGAGCGGTTGGCCCTGGGGCGAGAGTTTGCGGGTGAGGCCCCTCGTTTCGCCGACGAGGATGTCCCCGCCGACGAGCTGGCGAGCATCGTCGGCGAAGCATGCGAAGCGCGGAACGGCTGGAAGGTCATCCTACGCCGATGCGCTGCCGCGAAGATGACCCGGCGACAGGTGCTGGCGCGGCTCGCGCAGGGAGCGGGATAGCGTGGCCAGCATGGTGGTCTTCCGCTGCACCCAGAAGCTCCGGCAGCGCATGGGCCAGACAGGCCTCTCGCAGCAGCCCCCGCCGAAGTCGAGCACGCGCCTCGGGGACTGGTACGCCAACGCGATCTCCGTTCATCGGCAGCATGTGGTCCTCGCCGTCAGCGGGGTCACGCTGATGCCCGTCCTGGTACCGGCGGCTCCCTACAAGACCATGACGACTCGTTTCGTGGAGGCGGCGGGCGAGATCCTCCGAGCGCTGGGCGTTCCCGATGCCACGGTCGCCGAGGAGTTGAGCGCCATGCGCGACATGGTTGTCGCTCCGACCAACGACCGGCGCATCCTGGGCTCGATGAACGACTTCGCCTTCATGGCGGAAGGGTATGCGGAACACTTCGACGGCTTGTCGCTGCGGGATGTGGCGCTCAAGCTGGCGGAGGCACCATGCAGCCCCCTCGGGATGAACAACCCACGCGATGCCACCAGGGCGCTCTTCTCGGTGCCGACGCTTCGCCTGGTGAAGAATCCGGCGAGCGCGCAGTAAGGTGATGGCGATGGCCAACCGGAAGAGCACCGCAAACGAAGCGAAGAGCAAGGTCAGGGCGCAGCCGTTGATTGCGGTCCGCGACGTGCGGGCGAGCAGCCGATGGTATGCGCAGGTGCTTGGAGCCAAGCGCACGTCCGAATTGATGCGCAGCGATCACGACCACCTTTACGATCGCCTGCTGTCCGGCGGCTCGCTCATCCTTCAGCTTCATGCCTGGGACGAAGAGGACCATCCGAATCTGGTCAACGCCGACGCGGCTCCAGTTGGGCACGGCGTTCTTCTGTGGTTCGAGGTGGACGACTTCGACGCCGCCGTGGAGCGCGCACGTGCGCTCAAGGCGACGGTCGTGGAAGAACCGCACGTCAATCCGGCACCGCAGCATCGCGAGATGTGGCTGCGCGATCCCGACGGGTACGTCGTCGTAATCGCCAGCCCAGATGGCGAGGCGCAGTCAGCATGACGGACCGCATACACATTCGGCTGGGAGCGCCCGCAGACGTCGAGGTGGTGGCCCGGCAATTCTTGGCGCTGTGGCCCGACGGAAAGTTGGACGAGCATCGCGCCGAAGCTGAGGCCACCCTCTCGGGGACCCCGCCCAGCACGTTGCCGCTGGTGATCTTGGTCGCCGAGCAGGACGGCGACGTCGTCGGCTTCATCGAGGTGGGCCTGCGGTCGCATGCTGACGGCTGCGACCCACGCCATCCGGTGGGCTTCATCGAAGGCTGGTTCGTCGAACCCGAGCATCGCGGCAAGGGCATGGGTCGGGCTTTGATGCGGGCAGCGGAAGATTGGGCGCGCTCGCAGGGCTGTCGCGAGATGGCATCTGACACGTGGATCGACCACGAGGTTTCGTAGCGTGCCCACGAGGCACTTGGCTTCGAGGTGGTGGACCGCTGCGTGCACTTCAAGAAGGCGCTCTGATGAAGACGAAGCGAGCGACATCGAGCTTCCCTCGCGAGTCGAATCGTGCGAGAGGCGTGGACCCGATGACGCTCAAGAGAACGCTGGAGTCGCTCGCCACCGTCTTCGCCGACAAGGTGCTAGCCGCCATCCGTGGGGCGTCTCCCTGAACTGATGGAGCCGTCGCGCTCGCCCACCATCCGCATCGAGAGGCGTGACGGGAGCGTGGTCCATGTTGGGCGGGACGTGCTGGCCCTCACCGGGCTGCTCTCCACACGACCGGGGCTCCGCGCGGAGCAGGTCCGAGCGCAGCTGCGCTGGGACAAGAAGACGACGACGAAGGCGATCGCGGCGGCGCTCGCGGAGAGGCGAGTCACGAGGAAGGGATTGCGGCGGGCGACGACGTATTACGTGGCGTAGACCCCCAGCCCCCGGGCTTACACCGCCGCGCGTTGCGCAAGCCACACCGTGTGGTGTTCGCACGAGGGATCGCCGGCGATGTATTCGACGACCTCGAAGCCGTACTGCCGGAGGAGCTGCCGATACTCGTCAGGCGCCAGGCTCGCGTGGTAGAGCGGCTCGCCGCAATAGGTGCCGATGGCCTCACTCGCTCGGTCCCCACTGGTGAACATGAGCGCGGCAGACGGGGCGGCATGCCTGGCGAAGATGGGGAACATTCTCCGCTGATGCTCCTTTTCCAGGTGGAAGAAGCTGTCCCATGCAAGCAGACCGTGAAAGGTGCGTCCGAGGTCCAACTGCCGCATGTCGGCGACCAACCACTCGTGGGACGGGAAGCGCTCCTTGCAAAGCCCGATCATTGTTGGCGCGGCGTCGATGCCGGTCACATTACAGCCGTGCTCGATGAGATAGCGTGCAATCGGCTCGCCCATGCCGCAGCCGATGTCGAGCACGGACGCACCGGGGGGCAGCAGGTTCAGGAAGCGATCCAGCCAGGGGCGTTCAAAGAGGCGCCGGTGGCGGTCGCCGTCGAAGGAGAGCGCGTGATCCTCGTACAACCCGATGATCCGGTCGGCGTGGGAAGGCATGGTCGCGCACTCGAAGGATCGTCAGCCAGCATCGCGCACGCGCGCCCACATCGCGATGTCCTGTGGCTCGCTCGTGCCGAGGTTCGGAAAGACCGAGTGTCGCCGCAGAGTGCCCTCGCGTTGAAGGCCCGCCTTCGACAGCACACGCTCAGAAGCGCGGTTATCCACGTGGCAGGTCGCGTAGAGCCGCCGTAGCTGCGGAAAGCCGAACGCCACGCCGACCATGGAGCGCGCCATCTCGGTGGCCAGCCCGCGCCCCCAGGCATCGGGCGCCAGGATGTAGCCGGTGAACGCGCGCGTCGGGATCTCGAAGACCACGCCAGCGCTGCCGACGAGCTGTCCGCCGTCGCGGGCGAACGCCAGATAGGCGACAGGGTTGTCGCGACTCCACTCGGAGAGGACGTGTTCGATGAACTGGTGCGTGTCCTCGATGGAGGCGTGCCGCACGAACCCCACGTAGCGGGTCGCCTCCGCATCCGAGGCGTACCGTTCGAACACCGCCTCCGCGTCGCCAATGCGCGGTGGACGCAGGAGCAAGCGATCGGTGGTGAGTTCGCGTGGGGCAGGCACGGAAGACAATGGAGACCCTACACGTTCTCGGCGAGGATGCGGCGCACGAACGACTCCTTGGCGTTGGTATACGCCTCGCGGTCGAACTCGTAGCGTGCCGCCAGCTCCAGCTTGAGTGCTGCGTACTCGGCGGCGACGCGCGCGTCGCTGCGCAGTCGATCGCGAAAGCGCAGCCGCTCGTGCCACAGCGCGCTGCCGACGGGGACGAGGTGCAGATGATGCGTCCGCACTTCGTCCGACGGCTTGCACAGCCAATGCATAATCTCCTCGCGATACGGAAAATAGACGTAGTGCAATGCCGCGACGGCGGCGAGCGCAGGGCGCGACGCGTCGAGCGACGCGACCGCTGCCATGATGTCGATGACCGGCTCCGCCACGAGGCCCGGCACGGCGGTGCTGCCGATGTGCTCGATGGGCCCGGCAAGCCATGGCGAGAGCACGCCCGCCAGCGCCGCGCGCTCCTCGGCGAAGCGCGTGGGCCAGCTCGCGTCATAGGCTACGATGAAGACGGGCGCCGGCACGCGTCGATTGTAGCTGGCGATCATTCGCCGGGCAGAGCCGGCGCGACTATACCGGGCAACGCCTTCGCCTTGGTGTGCTCCACATGCTTCGAACTCGGCAGGCGACGCCCCTTTGCCGGCTCTCGCAAACAGCGCGGAAAAGCGACGGCGCTGGCTACACGACGCGGTAGCGGGTCCAGCGCTTGCTGCCTGACACGAGAAGCTTTCCGTCGGCGACGAGCCTCTGGAGCACGGGGGTCACGTCCGCCTCGGGGTCGCCGATGGCGATGCGCATGTCGCCCGCCGAAAAGGGAACAGCGCTTTGAAGCGCCGTGTGCTCGATGGCGATCTCCTTGCTGGCACGGGCACAGAGGTCATCCCACATGCCCGGCGTGAAGTTTGGGCGGTGCGTGGAGGCATCGAAGAGCTTGAATGCCCGTGGCAGGACGCTCCACCACGCGGGCTCAACGGGCATGGCTTGCGCGCATACCGAGTAGCGCCCCTTCGGATCGCTTCGGTGGGCAGCGCGTACGACTGAGAAGGCGACAGATGCCACGCGATCCCATGGCGGCGGAGTAAGCCCTGCCTTGAGAAGTGCGTGCGCGATGTCCTTGCCGAAGGTGGCGAGTCCGACATTCTTCGTCTGGAGGTCATAGATTGGAAATACTCAGACTTGATCTGACACTTACTTGGCCCGTCGGTGCCCCTCACG
>CALKVG010000365.1 GCA_937998045.1 uncultured Myxococcales bacterium | reverse complement strand
CCCCTGCCTCGGTCGACTCCAGCGTCCACGCCGCCGCCGTCCCCGTGCCTGCCTTTTCCACCCCCCGGTGGCAAGCGCACGCGGCGATCCCCCACGCGACCAGCGCGCGACGGCGATTCACCATTCGACCTGGTACCGCGCCGGATCGTTCCCGAGGACGCGCACCACCATGCGCCGTTCGCTCAGGCGCACGGCTGCGCACGCGGCGGCCGGGCGCCCGGGCGCGTCTTCGTCGAGGTTCTCGATGAGGCTCTGCACGGTCACGTAAGGAATCCCTGCGATGACATCCAAGTGGTTCCAGTGCAAGTGCCCGTTGAAGACGGCGCGCACACGCCCGCTCTCCTCGAAGATCCGCCTAAGCGCGGCGCGGTCCTTCACGAGCGCCAGGTGCGCACGCCCGGGCCACCAGCGGGAGTCGTCGAGCGTCTGCTCGCTCGCGGAGTGGTGCATGAAGACCACGGCCGGCGAGCTCCCGGCGGCCAGATCCGCCCGCAGCCAGTCGAGCTGCGGATCCGGCACGCGGATCTCGACGTCCTGCTTCTCGATCGTGTGGAGGACGACGAGGTGCCAGCCGCCGAGGTCGAGCGAGTAGTAGAGCGGGCCCGATCGCCCCCAGAAGTGGGCGAGGTCGTCGCGGTTCAGGTGGATGAGGTCGTGGTTGCCGGCGACGTTGACGAGGGGCGCGCGCGCGCATCGGAGGATGGCCTGGCATTCGCCGTAGCGCGCGAGGTCGGCCTCGCGGGATTCGTCCTCGATGTCGTCGCCCAGGTTCACCACCAGGTCCGGCCTCACCTCGTCGTTCATCCGCCGAACGACGTCGGTCGCCAGCTCGCCCGCCCGGTGGGTGAGCTTGCGGAGCTTGCCCTGGTAGCGGGCCTCGGGGCCGAAGTGGAGATCCGTCACGATGCCGAGGGTCAGTTCGGCCATGGCGCGGCACAGATTACACGACCGGTGCCTGGCTGCCCGTGGCGTGTTACTCCGTGGGGGATGCGTCCCATCGTGATCGGCGCCGGTCGCGGCAGCCGTCTCGGCCCCGAGACGGACGACATTCCGAAGGCGCTCGTGCACGTCATGGGCCGCCCGATGCTCGACTGGATCCTCGAGGCCCTCGGCGCGGCCGGTTTCGCGCCGGCCGACGTCGTCTTCGTGTGCGGCTACCGCGCGGAGGTCGTCCGCGCGCGCTACCCGCAGTTCACGTACGTCGAGAACCGCGACTGGGAGCGCAACAACATTCTGGCGTCGCTCCTCTGCGCTCGAGCGCATCTGGCGGGCGGCTTCGTCTCGACGTACGCCGACATCGTCTACCGCGGGTCGGCGGTGAAGAAGCTCGCCGCATCGCCGCACGACAAGGTCCTCGTGTGCGACACGGACTGGCGACGCCGGTACGTCGACCGCTCGCTGCACCCGGAGACGGACGCCGAGAAGATGCGCGCCGAGGGGCCGCGTGTCGTCGAGCTCTCGCGCAAAATCGCGTCGGAGCAGGCGAGCGGCGAGTTCATCGGCGTGGCCAAGATGAGCCCCGACGGCGCCCGCGAGTTCGTCGAGGCGTTCGACGGGGCACGCGCCACGTGGGCGGGAAAGACGTGGCGCGAAGGGCGCACCTTCGAGCGCGCGTACCTCATCGACCTCTTCCAGGAAATGATCGAGAGCGGCTCGGTCTTCCATCGCGTCGACACCTTCGGCGGCTACATGGAGATCGACACGCAGGAAGACCTCGCGTGCGCCGAGAAGTGGTGGCGTGAGTCCGCGCCCCCGGAGTGACGATGGGGGAGCGCGGCCGCTCGCCCCAAACCCCCCACCCGTGACACGTCCGACCCCATGCCCGAACCGGAGGTCCTGCTCGACCGCGTGAGCAAGCGCTTCGCTCCTTCGCGGCGCGGTGAGCAGGCGCCTGCGGCGCTCGAGAGCGTGACGCTCGCGGTGGCAGCCGGGGAGCTCGTCGTGGTCGTCGGGCCCAGCGGGTGCGGCAAGTCGACGACGTTGCGAATCGTCGCCGGCCTCGAGCACCCCGACGGCGGCACGGTGACGATCGCCGGCCGGTCGATGGCCGGCGTCGCGCCGCAGGACCGCGACGTCGCCATGGTGTTCCAGGGCTACGCGCTCTATCCGACGATGACGGCGCGCGAGATCCTCGAGTTTCCGCTCAAGATGCGGCGCGTGCCGGCCGCGGAGCGGGCGCGCGCCGTGGACGAGGCGGCGACGACTCTGCGGATCGAGAGGCTGCTCGATCGGCGTCCGGCCGAGATGTCCGGCGGCGAGCGCCAGCGCGTCGCGATGGGCCGCGCCATCGTGCGCAAGCCGCGGGTCTTCCTGTTCGACGAACCCCTCTCAAACCTCGACGCCGCGCTGCGCGGCGACATCCGTCTCGAGATCGGCCAGCTCGTGCGGCGCCTCGGCGCGACCGCCCTCTACGTGACGCACGATCACGTCGAGGCGATGACCCTGGCCGACCGCATCGCCGTGATGCGCGCCGGCAAGCTCCTGCAGTTCGCGACGCCGCGCGAGATCTACGAGCGGCCCGCGACGTCCTTCGTCGGCGCGTTCCTCGGGACGCCGCGGATGAACCTCCTGCCCGCCCGCGCCGACGGGGACGCCGTCGTCGCCGGACCGTTCCGGCTTCCGCGTCCGGGCGGCCCGCTCCCGCCGGAGATCCAGGTGGGCATCCGGCCCGAACACGTGACCGTCGGTGCCGCCGAGGGAGCGCGCGGAGAAGTGCTCGCGGTCGAGCCGCTGGGAGCGGAGACGCACTTCGTCGTGCGCGTCGGCGACCTCGAGCTTCGCGCGCAATCGCGCGGCTTCGCAGCGTACCGCCGCGGGGAGGAGGTGGGCATCGCCGTCGAGGCGTCGCGCGCGCTCGTGTTCGACGCGCGCGGCGAGGGCGCGCGCGTGCCCTGAGAACGATTGACCTACTCGGTGGCTAAGCCTCCGGCGACACGGGCTGCGGCAACGTCTCCGCCGCCCTCTTCTGCGTGAAGGCGTCCAATTTTCGATAGAGCGTGCGCCGGTCGAACCCCAGAATGCGCGCCGCCAGCGTCTTGTTGTTATCCGTCGCCTTCAGGACCTGATGGATGTAGCGCTGCTCCAGCTCTTCGATCGAGATCAGCTCCGAGTTGGGGACAACCTCCGAGGTGGCAGGGTCCGGCGCGGTCCGCATGGCTTCCGGCAGATCCTGGATCGTGACGTGGTCGTATTCCGCGATCGCGATCGCGCGCTGGATACAGTTCTGCAGCTCGCGGATGTTGCCCGGCCACGAGTATCCGAGAAACGCCCGGATGACGGCCGGCGTGAAGCCAACCATCTTGCGCTCGGGCGGCTGATACGTTCGGAGTATGTGGCTGGCCAGACGCAGGACGTCGCAACCGCGTTGCCGGAGCGCCGGGACGGCGATCTGAACGACGTTGATGCGGAAGAACAGGTCCTCGCGGAAGCGCTTCCCGGCGACCTCGTCCTCCAGGTGCAGGTTCGTCGCGGCCAGGATGCGCGCATCGAACGCGACTTCGTCGTCGCCGCCGACCGGGCGGACCTTTCGTTCCTGGAGAGCACGCAGGAGCTTGGCCTGCATGCCGAGCGGCATTTCGCCGATCTCGTCCAGAAAGAGGGTACCGCCCTTTGCCTTGATGAAGAGCCCATGCCGCGCCTGGCGCGCGTCGGTGAAGGCGCCCCTGGTGTGCCCGAACAGCTCACTTTCGAGGAGCGATTCGGGCATCGCAGCGCAGTTGATCGCCACGAACGGTCCCTGGCCGCGCGAGCTGCGGGTGTGAATGGCCCGCGCCACCAGCTCCTTCCCGCTCCCGCTCTCGCCGGTCACGAGGACAGCCGCATCGGTCGCGGCGACTCTCTCGATGAGCGCGAAGATCTTCGCCATTTCGGGGCTGGTGCCGACCATGTCCTCGAAAGAGGGAGCTGTGGCCTCCCCCCGCAGGCGGCGCGCTTCCTTGCGCAACGTTCGCTCGGCGACGGCGCGGTCGAGCGTCACGGTGAGCTCCGTGATGTCGAGCGGCTTGGTCACGTAGTCATACGCGCCGGCGCGGATCGCACCCACGGCGTTGTCCAGGCTTCCGAACGCCGTCATCACCACGACGGGCACGTCGCATCCCGAGCCGACGATGCGGGCGCACAGGTCAACGCCGCAGACGCCTTGCATTCTCACGTCGGTGAGGACGACGTCGACGTCGTCTGCCTCCAGAAGCGCGGAGACGTCTTCAGGAGTCGCGGCAAGCGTGACACGATACCCATGATTTGCGAGCGTCTCTTCGACGATCGCACAAAGACTCGGATCGTCGTCCACGACCAAGGCGTGCTTCGGCATCCCGTTCCTCCTCTGCCGCGCCGCACCCCAAGCATTTGCCGTACCTGCCGAGCGATCATGCAAAAAGGCGCCGAGTTCTAGCGCATCGAATTCTGCGCATGGTGACAAAATGCCGCGCTTCGACGCATGGTCGCCACGATGGGCGACGTGTCGTCACCCCTTCTTGGACCGCCCTTCGCCTCGGCCATGGTCGTCGGGACAGGGTTGGTCGCCGTCTTCGAACATCGAGATGACCGCGCCGGGGTCGATCGCACTGGTCATCGCCTCGGCAACCGAATCCTTTCGATTCTGGACGTTCGGCAGGTCGCGTCGAAGCTCCTCGACGAGGGCGATGAGCTTCGCGATCTTCTGCTCCGAGAGAAGATTGACTTGCAGGTCGAGGTGGGCGCGCTGTTCCGCGTGTCTGGCCTGCCGATTCTGCGTCGTGAGGACCATGGTGGTCATGAGGAGCGCCGCCAGCCCGACGACGCCCTGAGCCCGGCTGAACGGCGGCGGGTCGGGCGCAGCGACCGCAAAAGCGGGTGCCACGACGTTGAACGCGACCCACGCGGCCACGAGGAGCAGCGTCAGGTAGATCGTTCGCGGGCGACCCAGCGCGAGGGTGATCCGCTCGACGAACCGCTGATGGCGACCGACTTGCTCTTCTTGCCTGGCGCGGAGCGCCACGACGGCTTGCAAATCGAGCTGGTTCTTCTCGGCCGGCGGGGCCGAACCGGTATCCGGGATCGGCGGAGTCGTGCTCGGCCGTTGCATATTGGGTCGCACCGTCAGCGCGCCGGATCCGCCGGCACCGCGTTCTTGCTCGGGCGAATGCGCCCCGCGAGCCTGCGGGCGTAGACCTGGGTGAACTCGGCCCCCAGGAACACGATCTGCGTCGAGTAATAGACCCAGATGACGAGCGCCACCAAGGAGCCTGCCGCGCCGTACGACGACGTCACGCTCGACCGCCCGATGTATAGACTCAGCGCGAACTTGCCGGCGCTGAAAAGGAGAGACGTGACGAGTGCGCCGAGGGCCACGTCACGCCAGGCGACTTCCACGTCCGGGACGACCTTGAAGATGAGCGCGAAGAGCAAGGCGGCGACCAGCATGGAGGCGACGAAGTTCAACGTTTGCCAGAGCGTGTCGCCTCCCGGCAGGTATTGCTCGAAAAACTTCCCCGCCGCGGCCAGAGCGGCGCTGAGGACGAGCGAGACGAGGAGCAGCAGGGCGACAGTGAGCACCATTGCGAAGGAAAAGAAGCGGTCGCGCACGACGCCGCGCAGGCCCCGTCCCGGTTTCGCGGCGACGCCCCAGATCGTGTTCAGCGCCGACTGCAACTCCGTAAAGACGCCCGACGCACCGAACAAGAGGACGGCTGCGCCGACGATCGTGCTCACGAGACCCGACGTGGGCTCTTTTGCGTTGACGACGACAGCCTGGATGGCCTGCGCAGCGCTTGGACCCACGACCTTCCCGATCTCGGCGGCGATCTCGCCGCGCGCCGCCTTCTCGCCGAACACGAGACCGGCGACCGCGACGGAGAGCACGACGAGGGGTGCAATCGAGAGCAGCGTGTAGCACGCGAGCGATGCCGCGAGCCGCGAGGCGTTGTGCGCGCTCCAGTCGTGCACCGTTTCCTTGAGGAGCGGGACGATGTCGCGAAGACGTGGATGGCGCCGGGAGGACGGCGTCCCTTCGTCTTCAATATGCGTTGCGGTGCGGCCAAGACCGACGACAGAGGGCGCTCGGGTGCCCATGCTTGCGCCGGCTGCAAGGGCTGGTCCCGCCGATTGCGCCAGCGGACGGATGAGGCGGCGAACCCCTCATCCGCAGGCTTGCCTCACGAGTCCACCCGATCCCGAGCTTCGCCCCGTTGCCTTGCAAGCCAACAAAGGCAGGAAAGCCCCGCTCATGTGCCAGTTCACCACGTTTTCCTCCGAACCCCCCGAGGGTCGCGACGAGGCTACAGGGGATGTGCGAGCGAGCCCTTGGCGACGAGGTCAACCGTACGGCTCTTCGAGCTCGAGGACGAGCGGCTCACCCAACGCCCGCGGGCCCCTCCGGCGAAAGCCTGCAGGAAAGTAGCGGTCGTGGGGTCAGCTGTCGTTGATCACCGGCCGGCCGGCTGATCGCTGTCATCGCTCCGGTGTCATTGATCAACGTCCCGCTGTTCTTGATCACCGTCCCGGTGATCTCTGTCGCCGTCCCGGTGATCTCTGTCGCCGTCCCGGTGATCTTGATCGTTGCCCCGCTGTTCTTGATCGCCGTCCCGGTGATCTTGATCGTTGCCCCGCTGTTCTTGATCGCCGTCCCGGTGATCTTGATCGTTGCCCCGCTGTTCTTGATCGCCGTCCCGGT
>CALKVG010000364.1 GCA_937998045.1 uncultured Myxococcales bacterium | reverse complement strand
CGTCGGCAGCGTCAGATGTGTATAAGAGACAGGCGTTACCCTCGTTGACGAGGAGCGCGAGCGCGCCTCGATCCATCGCCGGCAGCTCGAGCGCGCCCGTGTACTCGGCGGTGCCGTCGAGGAACAGGTCGAGCGACGGGACGTACGCGATCATGTGGTCGAACGGCGCGAGGCTCGCCGGGCTCGTCTCGATGTCGCCCTTGTTGCCCGTTCGCACGACGACGGGCGTCGCCTTGATGCCGAGCGCTCCGAGCATGGTCACGATGAGCGTCGCCTTGTCTTTGCAGTCGCCGAAGCCGCGCGAGAAGATCTGGGCGCAGCGGTACGGCTTGAAGCCGTGGATGCCGAACTCCAGCGCGACGTAGCGCGTCTTCTGCACGACGAAGTCGTAGATCGCGCGCACCTTCGACGCGTCATCCTTGAGGCCCTTGGTGAGCGCCTCGGCGCGCTGGCGGACCTCGTCGTCCGGAGCGAGCTGATCGCGGATAAGACCCCAGTACCACCGCCCCATCTCTTCCCACGACTTGTACGTCGAGACGTGCACGTGGCCGAGCACCTCGCTCCAGGGCGGCTGCAGCGCCTCCTGAGTCACTGCCGGGACGTTCTTCGCGATGAAGCGGAAGACTCGCTGATCGCCTCGCTCGTCGACGGTCCTCTCCAGGCCCCGCACGCGCGGCTCGTTGAAGTAAAAGGTTCGCGTCTTCGGCGTGATGAGGACGTACTCGGCGCGCGCGACCGGCTCGGGGCTTTCCATCGTGACTACTTCGCCGAAGTAGTCGGCGAACGCGTTGCGCGGCGCCACGTCCTCCACGCGATACTGCAGCTCGACGACGTCCCCCGGCTCGAGTCGCGGGAAGCGCACGTAGTACGCGCGCGCGCTCGTGTAGATCGCCAGCGAAGGATCGTCGGCCATCGCGCCCGCGCCCGTCTCGACGGCCTCGTCGATCATCCCGTCCTTCCGGTAGACGCGGGCGGCGCGCACCTGCACTGTCTCGCTGTCGGTTTCGAAGGAGAAATCGTACTCGCGCGACGCGGCGGCCGTCGCGTCGGTGAGGGGCTGGTAGACGACCTGGTGGAAGCGGCTAGCGAGGCCGTTCGGGAAGACGGTCGACACTTGCAGGTCGACCAGCGTCCGCCGCGATTGCCCCGCAGCGGGCGCGTCGCGCGTCGCGAGGAACTCGCTCGCGGGGCGCGCGTATAGCTCGTCGGGACGTGGCTTCGCCGGCTCGATGTGGGCCACCTCCTCGCGGACGTCCTTCGCCTGCGGCATGAGCTCGAGGACGCGCTTGAGGAGTCGCAGCTGCTCGTCGCGCTGGCCCGCGACCGAGTAGATCGCCGCGAGCTCGCGCATCACGTCGGTGTCGTCCGGCGCCAGCTCGAGCGCGCCGCGGTACGCGGCGATCGCGCGCGCCCGGTCGCCGAGCCGCATCCATGCCTGCGCAGATGTCTGAAGGGCTGCAGCGCTGTCCGGGTTCGTCGCGAGCAGCCGCTCGATCCAGCGCGCCGCCGTCGTGGCGTCTCGGCGGGCCACCGCGATCTCGATGCGCGCGCGCGCGAACGCCGGATCGTCGAACCGCAGCGCCGAGTACCGCTCCGCGAGCTCGTCGGCCTCGGTCTCGCGTCCCTGGTCGCGCAGCGACGCCACCGCGGCCCGCAGGAGCGCCACGCTCTGCGGGCGCCTCGCTAGCGCGCGGTGCAGCGCTGCGAGCGCCGTCTCGTGCAGCCCGGCCTCCTCATAGAGCTCCACCTTCGCGAGCGTTCCCGGTACATCGTCGGGATCGAGCGCGAGCACTTGTTCGTAATAAGGCACGGCGTCGCGCCAGTTCACGCCCGAGCGCGCGTAGGCCGCGCGCGCGAGGAGCACCGAGATCGTCTGCTCGCGCGTCGCGTGCCTGCCGGCGACGATCGCCTCGGCTTTTTCGATCCACGTCGCTCGCTGGTTGCGGCTCTCGGCCAGCTCGCCGGCGAGGAGCAGCCGCTCGATCGTCGGCGCCTTCTCCGCCGCGCGCCGCGCGAGCTCGCGCGCGCGGTGCTCCGTCGGATCGTCGGAGCCCGTAGCGCCCAGGTAACGCGCGAACGCCTCGAGCATCGTGGGATCGCTGCTCTTGATCAGGCCCTCGAACGCCTGTGCGGGTCCCTCGAGGTTCCCGGCGCGCTCGACAACGCCTTTGCCGAGCGCCATTACCGCGCCGCCGGCGGGCGTCGAGTGCCTCGGGTCGGCGTCGACCTCGATGTGCGAGTCCGGCCCGCCGCGGTCGTCCGCGAGGCGAAGCGAGAGCATCGGCGCTCGCTCGTCCCCGCACACTTTCGCGGTCAGGCGGTTCCATCCCGCGCGCAGCGTGGTCCCGACGGCAAAGCGGTCGCTATCGATGTCGCGGTATTTGTCGTCGCGCAGGACCTCGGAGCCGTTCCAGAAGACGCGCAGCGCACCCGTGGCGCCGGCCCAGACTGAGACGAGGCGCGAAGCGTGCCCCGAGAGACGCGCGTCCCGGACGAACGTCGCCACGTACGCGCACGCCTGCTCCGCCGGCCGCAAAAAGACGCCGAAGTCATTCCATCCGTATGGAGATACCGCCGGCAGCAGCCGCCAGCGGACCGGCCGGTGGTCCTTGCCATCGTAGTCGTGCGTCAGGTTCAGCGGGAACTCGAGCTCCTTCTCCGGTTCGTAGGCCGTTGTAGTGCCGACCTTCCCGTCGTTCTCGAACGGCCCCACCCCTATCCATTTGTCGACGAAGCCCAGGCGCGCCACGCGGACACGCGCGCCGTCGAGATCCCCGCGCCGGCGGCGGGCGTACGCTTCGAGGAGCGCTGCGTAAACCCTCACGGGCGCAGGCTCCGCCGCGTCGAGGGACACTTCGCGGAGTACCTCTTCCACGGCCGCGGGATCGCCCCGGTCCCACTCCGACCAGACGCGCCGGAGCGCGACGTAGGCGAGCGGCCCGCGAGCGTTCGATACGTCGGCGTGGAGGTGCGCGAGCCGGGGCAAACGATCGCCGACGTTTGCGGGGGCGGTCGGCGCACCGAGCAGCGCAAGGCAGAAGATCACGGCGGCCAGGACGGTCGGAAGCGGTCGAATGCGGCCGCGCCTGCCGCTGCGTCGGCTGCTCACGGGTAGCGGAGTCGAAGTCGGAATCGGAGTCATCGGGGGGCGCTGTAGGCCAGGCTCCTGGGGGGGGGACCGGCGGAGGAACGGACTCTCCGCGGCCGTTCGTGAGACGTCAAGCGCAGCGGCGCGAGCCGTGGACCTGCTGTACGACATTGCCGCGACGAGGCGACTTTTTCTGGCGCCGCCAGCCGATCGCGCTATGTCTGCACTGAGCTTCCCGCCGGAGCCCGGAGCCTACCGCGTGAGCACCGCCATTCCTGCCGATGCCGCCCAGGAGTCCGGATTGATTCGCGGCCTCGTGAAGACCGTCCGCCCGCACCAGTGGGTGAAGAACCTCTTCGTGCTCGCGCCGATGTTCTTCCACAAGGACGTCTTCCTCTCCACCGCGCAAGGGCCCGCGCTCAACCTCGTCGTCGCGGGGCGCGCCCTCGCCGCCACGGGCGTCTTTTGCCTCCTCGCCGGCGCCGTCTATACCATCAACGACATAGTCGACGTCGCCGTGGACCGCGCGCACCCCATCAAGCGCGAGCGCCCCATCGCGAGCGGCCGCGTGCCGGAGAGCCTCGCCCGGGCCATGGCGGTCGCGCTCGTCGTCGTGTCGCTCGGTAGCGCTTACCTCCTCTCCGCTGCGCTCGCGTTGGTCACGCTGGTCTACTTCGTCGAGAACCTTGCCTACAGCTTCAAGCTCAAGAACGTCGCGTTCCTCGACGTCGGCTTCATCGCGTTCGGCTTCGTCCTCCGCGTTCTCGCGGGCGGCATCGCCACCGACGTGCACGTGTCCGGGTACATGCTGGCGTGCACCGCGCTTCTCGCGCTCTTCCTCGGCTTCGGCAAGCGGCGCCACGAGCTCGGCCTCGAGAACGCGGGCAAAGGCCGCGCGGCGCTCACGGCCTACTCCGCCGGATCGCTCAACGCGGCGCTCACGGTCACCGGATCGGCCACCGCGCTGACGTACGTCGCCTACACCCTCGACCCCGTCACGTGCGCCTTCTTCAACTCGAACCTCCTCTGGCTCACCGCGCCGTTCACGATCTTCGGCATCGTCCGTTTCCTGCAGCTGGTGAGCGGGCGGGCAGGGCGCGGCCTGCGGGCAGAGTCGCCAACGCAGGAGATGCTCCGCGACGTCCCCTTCGTCCTGAACCTGGTTCTCTGGGTCGTCGTCGTCGTCGCGATCGTCTACAAGCTGCGGCCGAACGCGTAAGCGCCCCGCCGCCAGGGGATGACCCGCGGAATACTGGACCTCGTTCGCGCGCTCCAGCATGGTGAGATCGATGCGTCCGTACGAGCCCGAGGGCCTGGCCGCCAAGCCCGGCGCGCTGAGCGAGCTTGCGCTGACGCTTCCAGTATTTCTGGTATATCAGCTCGGCGTCGTCTTCCTCGATGCACGGAACGCGACCGACCTCGTGACCGGGCGACTGCTCGAGATCGCCGGCGGGGACCGCCTCACGTACCTGGGGCTCACCGGATCGATCGGTATCCTGATGAGCGCGGCCTTCGCCGTGCTCGGGCGCGGCCAGCCCCTGCGCATGGGCAAGGTCGTGCAGATTGCCGTCGAGGGAGCGGCCTACGCGGTCGCCATGAGCACGGCGACGGCGTGGGTGGTGGGCAAGGTCTTCGCGGGCACGGTCCACGTCAATCAGGGGCCGGTACCCGGGCTCATCATGTCGCTTGGGGCGGGCTTCTACGAGGAGCTCGCGTTTCGCGTCGTGCTCTTCGGGCTGGGGGCCAAGCTGCTCGTCTGGCTCTTCGCCCACGAGCGCGTCGGGCTCGTGGGTCAGGGTCCACGGCTCGGGCTGAAGGCGACCGCCATAATGGCGACATGGGCGATCGTCTGCGCCGGCATCTTCAGCGCGATGCACTACGTCGGGCCGCTCGGCGATGCCTTCGCCGTTCGCTCGTTCGTCACGCGCGCGGTGCTCGGCCTCATGCTGACACTCGTCTATTCTTTGCGCGGGTTTGCTGCTGCGGTCTGGAGCCACGCGTTGTATGACGTGTGGGTGCTGGCGCTCTGACGTGACGCGACGCCGCCTCGGGTGCCAGAGCGCTTCGGGCATCGTGAGGTGCATTGCTCGCAGCGTCAGGAGAGCTTTGGACTCACTCCGAACGCGCCTTCACGCGAACGTGTGGCGCGCGAGCGCAACGTACGACGACCCGTTCGCTCCGAGCTTGCTCCTGTAGAGCGTGAGCGCGGTCACTCGCGCCGAGGTCACCCTTCCTGGCTCGCTCGACGCAAGTTCTGCGCTCTGCGCGCCCAGCCAGCGACGAGCGTCGAACGGTCGCTTCAGGCGGGCAAGCGTCAAGTGCGGGCGGAAAGGTCGGTCTTCCTTTGGAACGCGGTACGTCGCGAACAGCTCGTCGATCGACGCGGCCAACCCCTGGAGCACGCCGCTCGCATCGGCCAGTTCGAGGACGACGACGCGGGCGTGACGCGCGGTAGGGAACGCCTCCAGCCGAAGGGGGTACGCCGGGGCGGCTGCGAAGGCCGCCGCGAGAGGCGCGAGCGCCGCCCCCAGCGGCTCCGCCGTATCCACGGGCAGCTCACTGGCAAACTTGACCGTGACGTGCATCTTCTCCGCCGGCGTCCACGACGCTCCGGGCGCTCCGCGCGCGGTGCGTAAGCGCTCCGCGGTCCGCACCGCGACCTCGACGCTCGCGCCGTCCAGGTCGAGCGCGGCGAATGCGCGAATGGTCGATAGCCTAGCCGCGGACGGATTGCAGTTCGGCTCCGTCACATCGAGCCCTTACGCCGGCTTGGCCACGAGCGCCGCCTCGGTCGCCCGCTCGGGGGGCAGCCGCGCCGAACACAGGTCGCGAACGAGCTGCAGCCCCGCGTAGGCCGCGAGCATTTGGATGCGCGGGCGGTCGCCAGGGAAGACGTGGTGCTTCACTTCGGTCGTCCCGTCGGGACGCGCGAGCGCAACGTACACCGTCCCCAGTGGCTTTTCCTCGCTGCCTCCGCTCGGGCCGGCGATCCCCGTCAGCGCAAGCCCGACGTCGGCGTTCGCGACGCGTTTGGCGCCTTGGGCCATGGCCGCGGCTACCTCGGGGCTGACGGCGCCGTGCCAGCGGATGGTCTCCTCGTCCACGCCCAAGATGCGCGCCTTCGCGCTGTTGGCATACGTAACCGCGTCGAGCAAGAGGAAATCGCTCGCCCCGGCCTCGCGCGTCACCATGTGGCCGACCAGGCCCCCTGTGCAGGATTCGCCGATCGCGAGCATCCAGCCGCGCGCGCGCAGCGCGCGCCCGACGACGCCGGCGAACGTATCCTGCCCCTCGCCGTAGACGTAGTGTCCGAGACGCATGCGGACCTCGGCGGTCGCCCGCTCGCAAATGTCGCGCGCGGCGGCGTAGGAGCTCGTGCGGGCGAGGACCTTCACCTCGATCTCCGGGAAATGCGCGCGATAGCCGATCGTCGTCTTCGCAAAGGCCTCCTCCACACCGGCGAGCTTCTCGCCGACGACGCTCTCGGGCAGCCCGAACACGCGAAGATGCGTCTGGTATGACGTGTTGGGCGCGAGGACGCGCACGCGAGGAACAACGTGCTCCTCGAAAAGCTTTCGCATCTCGGCCGGGACGCCCGGCAAGAAGTACGCAACGCACTCTCCCAGACGCACGCCGAACCCGGGCGCCGTGCCCACCGGGTTGGGGAGGACGTCGGCGCCCTCCGGGAAGTCCGCTTGCTTGGCGTTCGTCGGCGTCATCGCTCGGCCAAACCGCTCGAGGCGCCGCTCGATGTGTTCGTACGACGCCTGGTCGCGGACGAGGCCGACACCGAGTGCGGTGGCGACCGCCTCGGTAGTCAAGTCGTCCGTCGTCGGACCGAGGCCGCCGGTCGACACGATGACGCGCACGCGCGGCGCCAGGCGGGCCAGCGCTTCGACGATGCTCGCGCGATCGTCGGCGACGGTGGCGTGCTCGACGACCTCGAAGCCGATGCCGGTCAGCTCTGCGGCGAGCCACGCGGCGTTGGTGTTGACGAGCTCTCCGCGCGTTAGCTCGGTCCCGATCGACAGCAAGGCGCACGTCATGGGGCCGAGTAGCGTAGCGCAGGCCGCGCCTTTAGGGTGGATACACGCACCGCACGCCCACACGGCGGTCGCCCCGCTCGGGGTCGAGCTCGAGGCGGGCCCAAACCCTCAGCTCGGTTGCGAGCGCATCCCTCCAGGAACCGCCTTTGGCGACGCCGCGGGCGGGCGAGCCATCGCCCCCGGCGACCCACTCCGCAACGTTGCCGGCGAGGTCGTGCAGCCCGAGCGGGGAATCGCCGTCGGGATGGGCTCCCACCGTATCGGGGCCGTCTGCCCCACGGGCGCAGGGACCTGCAGCCAGGCCCCACGCGGCGCGTCGACACACCGCGCCAGTGTCGCCCCAGGGATAGCGCCGAGGCGGGTTCGTCGCCGAGACCGCGGCGACGATCCACTCATCTTCGGTGGGGAGACGGCCGCCGCGCGACTCGCAGTATGCCTGCGCCTCGGCCCGCGGCATTCCGCTGGCTGCGCGCGCAGGGTCGCCCCCGCCGTCGGCGTGCCCCCAGCGCCCGAGCGTCGTCTCGAACGCGTCGATGCGGAAGGCCGCAACGCGGATCGCGCGCGCGCGCACTCGTCCCTCTGCCTCCCAGTCGGAGGGGCCGACGGCGATCGCCCCCGCCGGGACGAGGACGCGTAGATCGGGAGCGTCGCACCCGTGAGGCGTGTCCGCGAGGGGCGCCGGGCACCGCGCCGCCGCTGCGACGCATCGCGCGCCGCGCGCGACGAACCCGGCTCCGCAACGCGCGACCTCGTCGCTACGCCGTGCGAGCGCGAGTCCGACGGCGGCCGCCAGCGCGCTCGCGACGACAACGATTGCAGCGGCCCTCCCCGGCGCGACTGGCAATCACTTCTCCACGCGCAACTTCAACGTGCCCACGTGGTCGATGTCGACCTCTAGCGAGTCGCCGGCCACGAGCGGGCCCACGCCCTGGGGCGTACCCGTGAGAAGCAGATCGCCCGCCTCAAGCGTCATCATGTGGCTCACATATGAGACGACGGTGGGTACGTCGAACAGCATGCGGCTCGTGTTTCCGTCCTGGCGCGTCTCGCCGTTGACGCGGCAACGAATGCCGACCACGCCGGGTTCGAGCTCTGTCTCTATCCAGGGTCCGACCGGACAGAATGTGTCGAAGCTCTTCGCCCGCGTGAACTGCACGTCCTTCCTTTGCAGGTCGCGCGCCGTCACGTCGCAAGCACACGTGTATCCGAAGACGGCGCCGAGCGCGTCGTCCTTCGTGAGGTTCTTCGCGCGGCGGCCGATCACGACCGCGAGCTCCGCTTCGTGCTCGACGCGCGCGCTCTCGGGCGGCAGGGCGACCGTGCCCGCCGGACCGAGGAGGGCAGACGGAGGCTTCAGGAAGAGGAGCGGCTCCGAGGGGATCTCGTGGCCCAGCTCCTTGGCATGTGCGGCGTAGTTCCGGCCGACGCAGACGATCTTGCTCGGCGCGACAGGGCACGCGAGGTCCCCCTCCGTCCAGCTGGCAGATTCTCCCGTTTCTCGCCCACCGAGCCACGGCGCCCGGTCGAAGAAGTGCGCGCGTACGCCCTCCAGGCGCGCGAAGCGAACGGACCCCTGGCTTTCCTGTTGTGCGATGGCAGCGATACGCATGGCGAGCCCACACCTTAGCTCAACGCCGCGCTAAGTTCGGTGCCGCACCATGGGCTCCATCCGCCTCGCGTTTTCCCCCGACAGTGACGATATGTTCATGTTTTGGCCGCTGCTCACCGGGAAGCTCGACACGGGCGGGCTCACCTTTCGCGCCGAGCGCGCTGACACCGAGGCTCTCAACCGCCGGGTCGCAGCCACCGACCTCGACGTATGCGCCGTCTCGATCGCCCGCTGGCCGTCGATCGCCGGGGATTACTTGCTCCTTCCGCACGGCATGTCCGTCGGGCGCGGGTATGGGCCGGTGGTCGTCTCGAGGACCGCGCGCCCTCTGTCCTCGCTGCGCGGCGGGCGCATCGCGGTCCCCGGTCTGATGACGACTGCATGCATCACGCTGCAACTGGTCATGCCGGATTTCGAGCCCATCGTCGTGCCCATCGCGCCGTACGCGCGGACGTTCGAAGCGCTGCGCGGCGGAGAAGTGGACGCCGCGCTGCTCATCCATGAGGGGCGCCTCACGTACGCGCGCGAAGGATTCGAGCGCGTGTGCGATATCGGAGAGGAGTGGGCGACGGCGACGAACGGGCTTCCGCTGCCCCTGGGGGGGAACGCGATCCGTCGTGGGCTCGGGGCCGAGCTCGTCGCGATGGTGTCGCGACTCTGCCGCGCGTCCGTCCTGTGGGCACTCGAAAATCGCGAGGAGACAATGCGCGCGCTGCTGGACGGCGAATCGCGCCCCGACGTCGCGCTCGATCGCGCGCTGCTCGATCGCTATCTGTCGATGTACGCGAACGCCGACACGCTCGACGCGCCCGAGGACGTTCGCCGCGCCATCGACGAGCTCTACACGCGCGCCCATCGCGCCGGATTGATCGCAACGCAAACTCGTGCCGAGTTCGCACCGTAGGGAAAGTGGCGCTCGATCCTAGAAACGGACCACACCTCCATTCGCAACGAGGCTCGAGCGCGTTTCCGCGTTGCCGGTGCGGTCGTCGCCTGTACATTCCATATTTACGGCGGCGGAAAGGCGCGTGTGGGTGGTGTCGTCGGAGCCGAAATGAGAAATTCCCTCCTGTTTGTCGGAACGATCGCGACCTTGTCCGCGCTCGCCTGCGGCAGCCCGTCGTCGGCGCCAGAGCGGATAGCCACGTCGTCGAGCCCGATTCAAGACGGGACGACCGATTCGACGCACACGTTTGCTGTCGGTGTGGTTCAGATTCAGGGCCAGAACGCGGCATTCTGCAGCGGCGCGCTCCTGGCCCCGAACTTCGTCGCGACGGCCAGGCACTGCGTCGCCGCGCTCGCGTCGACGCAGATTGACTGCGCGACGTCGGCCTTCGGCGCGCTGGTTTCTGCCAGCACGATGTTCGTCACGACCGATGCCGTCATCAGCCCGTCGAGCTCATTCATCGGCGTCCAGAGCATACTCGTGCCCACCGGGTCGGGGCAGGACAAGGTTTGCGGGAACGACATCGCGCTCCTGATCCTCTCGAAGAACATCCAGCTCTCGCAGTACGTCCTGCCGGTGCTTTCGCCGCCGATGACCGATCACGGCGCGTACTCCACGTCGGTCGTCGCCATCGGCTACGGCATCGACGCGCCCACCGACACGATGGGAACGTCGGCGGGCACGCGGCGAATCAAGGAGGGCATCGACCTGCGCTGCATCCCCAACGACAAGAGCTTCACCGATTGCTTCAGCGATCCGACGGCGGCGCAAGTCATGACGGCGGGGGAGTTCATCTCCGGCGACGCGAGCACGTGCGAGGGCGATTCGGGTTCGAGCGCTTACGAGCAGAACAACTTCGCGCAGGGCCGGTGGGTGAGCTTCGGCGTTCTGTCGCGCGGCGGCGTGAGCACCGACGGTCAGACGTGTATCCAGCCCATCTACACTCGCTTCGATGCCTGGTCCGCGCTCCTGCTCGACGCCGCGAATCAGGCGGCGGCGGCGGGCGGGTACAGCGCGCCATCGTGGGCTACGGGGCAATCGCCTGTCAGCGCGGCCGGGGGGGCGGACGCGGCGAGCGGTCGAGGCGACGGCGTCACCTGCAGCGCCGATAGCGAATGCCTTTCGAGCAACTGCGTTTCCGTCGACAACGGTAACTTCGTCTGCGCGAGCCCATGCACGACCGGCACGTGCGCTCCCGGCTTTCACTGCACGAGCGCATTCTGCTTCCCCGACGCCGCCCCTGCGCAGACGAACAAGTCTGGTGGCTGCGCCCTCGCCGGTACCGCGGAGGCGCCGGGCTCGATCCCTTGGTGGGTCATCGGTTTGGGGGTCGGCCTTCTGGCCTACGGAGGGCTTCGCCGCCGCGGCGCGGCGTAGCGTGGGGGATCACCTGTCGGCATTCGGACAGCGCTTTCTCTCGGGAATCAGGTATCCCTCGGCAATTGGGCACCTAGCGCGCGCGCACGGGATTTGCTCAGATCAAGCACGATGCAGTCTGTCAAGTCCCAGTTCACCGCACGCGAGCTCAACCAGCGAGCTCGCTTCGACGCCCTGCGAAGGCGCGTGTTCGACGACATGGGCCGGGGTGCGGCGCGCTGGCGACTGACGTGGCAGCTGCCGATGAACATCATCGTCGTCGGGCTGCTTGTCGCCCGGGGCGAGGCCCTCTCCCGCGCGCTCGTGCAGATCGTCGCGGTGACGCTCATCTCCGGGTCGCTCATCTTGCGCGTGGTCACCGAGCGCCCGTTCATCAAAGCCCTCTGCTTCCCGATTGGCGTCGTGACGTACTTCGTCCTCGTCGCCACGACGGGAGGGCTGGCGAGCCCGCTCCTCGTCGCCGGCGCCATCATGTTCGTCGTCGCAGCGCTCACCCTGCGCGACCCCCCGTGGATGCGTGGCGCGGCGTTCGGCGCATTTTTCGTGGGGGCCGTTGTCCTCGCGGTATTCACGCGGACGACGCTCGGCGCGCTGCCCGCGCCGCTCGCACCGGTCGCCGGCTGGTCGACGCCCGAATATGTAACGATCGCACTCGTCTCGACGATCTTCTCGCTGCTCGGCATCTATCGCGTCGGCTGTACGGTTACGAGCGGGTACGAGCGCGCGGCGCTGGAGCTTGCCGAGCGTCGCGAGGAGCTGTGCAGCGAGAATGAGGACCGGACGCGCGCGCTCGAGGGCATGGCCGCGCGCCTCGCGCACGAGGTGAAGAACCCGCTCGCCGCAATCAAGGGGCTCTCGACGCACATGGCGCGCAACGCCGCGGACCCGAAGACCGCCGAGCGTCTCGCGATCGTCGCCGCCGAGGCCGACCGCCTCCAGGCCATCGTCGACGGCTTCCTCTCGTTCTCGCGTGGTCTGGACGATCTGAACGTGACGAACGTCAGACCTTTCGAGGTCGCGCGCGAACTCGCTGTGCTCCTCGAGATGCGGGCGCAGGAAGCGGGCGTGTCACTCGAGGTAAGCGGCGATCGCAATTTCGCGCTCGACGCGGACGCGCGCAAGCTTCGCCAGGCGCTCCTGAACGTGGTGCTGAATGCCATCCAGGCATCGCCGCGAGACTCGGTCGTGCGCATCGGCGTAGCTGGCGAATGCGATCGCGCCCTCATCACGGTGCACGACGACGGAATCGGCATGACGCCGGACGTGCTCGAGCGCATCCGCAAGCCCTACTTCACGACGAAGGAGGGCGGCAGCGGTCTCGGGGTCGCCGTCGCGAGGGGGCTGATCGAGCAGCACGGCGGCCAGCTGGAGTTTCGCAGCGCAGCCGGCAAGGGCACCACCGTGAGCCTCCGCTTGCCGATCAAGGCGAAAGCCTGCATGAAGCTTCCGAATCCGCTTCGCTCGATGAAGGACGGCACGGCTCCGGCGCATCCCCAGGCCCTTTCGGAGCTCAGTCGAGCGAACGACGGCGAAGCCGAGAACACCGAGCCGGCGATCGCGGGAGTGCGCTAGGCAGCCAGCCATGAGCCGCGTGCTCGTTATCGACGACGATTCTTCTCTTCGGTTCACGCTCGAGGCCGTGCTCAGCGATGCGGGGCTCGTCGTCGAGACGTGCGATAGCGGGACCAGTGGGCTCGCCGCGTTCGAGGCCCGGGGCGCGGACGTGGTCCTCACCGACCTCGCGATGCCCGAGATGGACGGGATGCAGGTCCTAGAGCGCATGCGCGCGGCCGACCCGAGCGTCCCCGTGCTGATGCTCACGGCGCACGGCTCCGAGCGCGTCGCCGTCGCTGCGATGAAGGCGGGTGCGTTCGACTACATCCCGAAGCCGTTCGACCCGGACGAGCTGGTTCTCGCGGTACGCCGCGGGATCGAGTGGCGGGAGCTGCGACTGCAGAACGCGCGGCTCCGCACGGAGGCCGCGCTCGGGCGGTCCATCGTCGCCGAAAGCCCAGCGATGAAGCGCGTGATGGACGTGGTCGCGCGCGTTGCCCCCAAGGACGTGACCGTACTCCTGACCGGCGAGAGCGGCTCGGGAAAGGATGTGCTCGCGAGCGTCCTTCACGCCCACTCGCGTCGCGCCGACAAGCCGCTCATCCGGTTCAACGCGGCGGCGATTCCGAGCGAGCTCGCCGAGGCAGAGCTCTTCGGCCACACCAAGGGGGCGTTCACGGGCGCGCTGACGGCGCGGCAGGGCTACTTCCAGCAGGCGAACAAGGGGACCCTGTTCATCGACGAGATCGGCGAGCTGCCGCTGGGGATGCAGGCGAAGGTACTGCGCACACTCCAGTCGGGCGAGGTGCAGCAGGTGGGCGGTCGCCCAGAGATCGTTGACGTTCGCCTCATCGCCGCGACGAACCGCGATTTGCTCGCCGACGTGAAGGTGGGTCGCTTCCGCGAAGATCTTTTCTATCGGCTGAACGTCGTGCCCGTTCGCGTCCCGGCGCTCCGCGAGCGGCCCGAAGACGTGGAGCCGCTCGTGCGCACGTTCCTGCGGCAATACGCGGAGCGTTATGGCATGGGGGGTGTCGAGGTCGAGCCTGCGGTCGTCGAGGCGCTTCGCTCGCATCCGTGGCCGGGCAACGTCCGCGAGCTGGAGAATACGGTCGCGCGGCTCCTGGCGCTCGCGCCGGATGAGCGTGTCACGCTGGCGCTATGGCGCTCGCTATCGGAGGGCCCGGCGCTGTCGGCGGCAGTGCCGCCGGCCTCGGGCGACCCGGGCCCGGGGTACCCGCTGCGTGCCCGCGTCGAGACGTTCGAGCGCACGCTCATCGCCGAGGCCTTCGAGGCCGCGAGCCACAACCAGAGCGAGACGGCGCGCCGGCTCGGCGTCTCCCGTCCGGCGCTCATCGAGAAGCTGCACAAGTACGGGCTCATGGGCAAATGACGCTCCGGCGTGCCGCGGCGCCGGCCAGCGTCGTCCTCGGCGTCCTCGTGCTCGCAACCGTGGCGGCGTGCTCCCGCGGGCAGGGGGCGCAACTGACGGCCCAGAAGGAGGCCCACCGCATCCTCAGCCTGGCTCCGTCAACAACGGAGTCGCTCTTCGTGATCGGTGCGGGGGACCGTGTCGTGGGTCGGTCGCGCTACTGCGACTGGCCGGAAGCGGTGGCGAAAGTCCCTGCCGTGGGAGGCCTCGAGCCGGACGTCGAGGCGATCCTAGAGCTTCGTCCGGACCTCGTCGTGGGCTCGGCGAGCGGCGCGTCGCCCCGGCTCGCGGAGCGCCTCGGTGCGCGCGGGATCGCGACGTGGTTCGCGAGCGCCGACTCGATGCGCGCCATCGACGACCTCCTGCTCGGTCTGGGCGAGCGCTCGGGTCACGCGAGCGACGCCCGCCGCTTCGTCGCGGAGCTGGACGCGCGCGAGCGGGCCATCGCGCAGGCCGTCGCCTCCGAGGCGCACCCGCGCGTTCTCATGGTCGTCGGCGCCGGTCCCATCGTCGCGGTAGGACCGAAGAGCTTCGCGGACGAGCTCCTTCGCGACGCAGGCGCCGTCAACGCGGTCGCGGCGGGCCCGGCCTGGCCGAAGCTCGGCTTCGAACAGATCGTCGAGCTCGACCCCGACGTGGTGATCGACTCTTCGAGCGGGCCGGACGGGCCATCGCGAGTGACGCGGGACGCCCCCGGCTGGAGCGGCGTCCGCGCCGTGCGCGAAGGCCACGTCATCCCGCTGAACGATTCGCGTGTGCTGCGGCCGGGGCCCCGGATCGGCGAGGGCCTTGCTCTCCTTGCGCACCTGCTCCATCCGAATGTGACGACTCCCTGAGATGGCGAAGGTACGGATCGACCAGCTGCTCGTGGCGAGGGGACTCGCGCCGACGCGCGCGCGCGCGCAGGCGATCGTCCTCGCCGGGGAGGTCTTCGTCGGCGAGGTACGCATCGACAAGGCGGGGACTCTGCTGCCGGACGACGTCAAGGTCGACGTACGCTCCACGGCGCAGCCCTACGTGTCGCGCGGCGGCGTGAAGCTCGCGGGTGCACTGGACGGGTTTGGGATCGACGTGCGCGGCGCGCGTTGCCTCGACCTGGGGGCTTCTACAGGCGGGTTCACCGACTGTTTGCTGCAACGCGGAGCCGCGCGCGTGGTCGCGGTCGACGTTGGGTACGGCCAGCTCGCGCACAAGCTTCGCATCGACCCGCGGGTCGTTTCGATGGAGCGAACGAACGGGCGCAACTTGACGGCGGAGGACGTCGGCGGACCAGCCGACGTGACCGTCGTGGACGCATCGTTCATCGGGTTGGCGAAACTGACCGCCGCTATCGCGCGCTGCACGCGACCCGGTGGCGAGCTCATCGCGCTCGTCAAGCCGCAGTTTGAGGTGGGGCGCGCCGAGGCGTCGCGCGGCAAGGGCGTCGTGCGAGACGAGCGGGTGCGCGCCGACGCGGTCTCGGCGGCGGTCGAGTCCGTCCGCAGCGGGGGGTTCGACGTGCTCGGGCAGTGCGACAGCGTCCTCCCGGGGCCGAAGGGCAACCTCGAAGCCTTCGTATGGGCGCGCAAACGAGCGTCCGCCTGACCTGCGGGCGCAGTCGCGGCCGGCCGCTATAGTTGCGCCCGGCATGAAACCCGTCCCGCGGCTCGGCGCGATCTTTCTCACGGTCTTCGTCGATCTGCTCGGCTTCGGGCTCGTCCTTCCGTTTCTGGCGAAGGAGGCGCGCGACACGTTCGGTGTCAGCGAGTTCGTGGCGACGTTGCTCGGCTCCGCCTACTCGCTCATGCAGTTCGTCTTCGTTCCGGTTTGGGGGCGGGTATCGGACCGCGTGGGCCGGCGGCCCGTTCTGCTCTGGTCGATCGCGGGGACGGCTACCACGATGGCCGCGCTGGGTGGGGCGCTCACCTGGGGAAGCAGCGTGGTGTGGCTCTTTGCGGCGCGCGTGTTCGGCGGGATCGCCACGGCCAACCTAGGCACCGCGAGCGCGTACATCGCTGACGTCACGAAACCCGAGGAGCGGGCGAGGGGCATGGGCCTCATCGGCGCCGCGTTCGGCCTCGGATTCATCCTGGGCCCAGCCATCGGTGGCACGCTCGCGAGGATCCCCGTCTCTGGCCGCCATGGGTCGGTGCCTTGCTTCGTCGCTGCAGGGTTGAGCCTCGTGAACCTCGGCTGGGTCGCCTTCGGCGTGGGCGAGTCGCTGCCCGTCGACAAGCGCACCAGCCTGCCGCGCCGGCGCCTCTTGCCGCTTAACCTCGAGGCGATCCGCATGTCGCTCGCGCTGCCAGGTGTCGGTCTGGCAATGGGCGTCAACTTCCTGGTCATCCTGAGCTTCACGAACCTCGACCAAACCTTCACGTTCTTCTGCGCAGACCTCTTCGGCATCGACGAGCGCGGGACCGGGTACGTGCTCGCGTTCATCGGGATGGTGGCGGCGGCGGTACAGGGAGGACTCGTACGTGTTCTGTCGAAGCGAACCGACGACGCCGTGCTCGTACGCGCCGGGGCGCTCGCCCAGGCGCTCGCGTTCGCCGGGCTCGTTGCTGCAGGGGCGGCCGGGGCGCGCGGTCTTTTGTACGCGTCGGGGGCGCTTCTGGCCCTGGGCAACGGGCTCACCCAGCCAGCGACGGCCGCGTTCATCTCGCGGAGGGCGCCGGCCGATCGGCAGGGTGGCACGCTCGGCACGAACCAGTCGTTCGCGAGCCTCGCGCGCACGTTCGGCCCAGCCGTCGGCGGTTCGCTCTACGCGAGCATCGGCCCGAGAGCACCGTATGCCGTCGCCTCGGCGGGAATGCTGGTCGCGCTCGCCCTCGCGATGGGGCTCCGCAAGCCCGGTGAGGGTGCGCTAACGTGACCGCATGCCGAGCGTTTTCCGAGCCGGACTGTTCGACGGCCAAGTCGCAATCGTGACGGGCGGCGGCAGCGGGATCGGCCTCGCGCTCGCCCGAACGCTGTCGGAGCTAGGCGCTCGCGTTGCCATCTGCGGTCGCGACGAGGCAAGGCTCGAGCGGGCTCGGGCCGAGCTGGGTACGGGCTCGTTCGCCCAGGCGTGCGACATCCGCGAGGTGGATCAGGTCGCTGCCTTCGTCGCCTCGGTGCGAGGGGCGCTCGGGGAGGTCACCGTTCTCGTGAACAACGCTGGCGGCCAGTTCCCCATCGCCGCCGAGGCGCTCTCCCCGCGCGGCTGGGAAGCGGTCATTCGCAACAACCTGAACGGCACCTTCTTCATGACCCGGGAGGTCGCCGTATCGTGCATGATCCCGGCCCGGAGAGGCCGGATCGTCAATGTCATCGCGAACATCGCGCGCGGCTTCCCCGGGATGGTGCACACGGGTGCGGCGCGGGCGGGTGTCGACAACATGACCAAGACGCTTGCGGTCGAGTGGTCGCCCTACGGCATCGGCGTGAACGCAGTGGCACCCGGCACCGTGCGGTCGAGCGGCACTGATCAGTATCCGCCGGAGCTCATCGAGCGCAGTCGCCAGCGTACGCCGGCCAAGCGACTGGGGACGCCCGAAGAAGTTGCGCAGCTTTGTGCTTACCTCGCGAGCGACGCGGCCTCCTACGTGACCGGCGAGACGTGGTACATCGACGGCGGCCAGCACCTCTGGGGGGATGTCTGGCCACTCCCCGATCGCGACGCGCCGGAGGTCCCCGAGGCCATCGCGAACCTCTCCCGCTGAGCCGTGATTCAGCCCGAACCTCCGCTGCCGCCGCTGCCGAAGCGCTCGTTGCTCGGCCGCGTCCGCGACTACTTCCTCGCGGAGGATCCGACGCTCCTCACGGCGCTGGTCCCCACGTGCTTCCTATCGATGGTGCTCTTCACCCGGCACCCCGCGACGAACTTCATCTTCGACGAACAGGAGGCGCTGCTCGCGAACCCCTACGTTCACGCTGCCAGCGACCCCGCGAGCAAGATCGGCTGGCTCGAGGCCTTCAAGCGCGACTTCTGGGGACTCACCTCGGAGCGCACCATCGGATCGTACCGCCCGCTACCGGACATCGTCTGGCGCGCGATGTGGCGAGTGGGACTTCGGGAGCAGAGCGCCTTCCCGCACGACTACGTCAACGTGCTCCTCCACGGCCTGAACGGGGCGCTGATTACGTTGCTTGTCTTCAAGTGGACGCGAGACCGGCTGACGGCGTGGCTCGCCGGCGGTCTCTTCGTCGCGACGGCGGTGGTGACCGAAGCCGTAAGCGGGGTCGTTGGGCTCGCCGACGTGCTGGGCGGAACGGGCGCGCTGCTCGCCCTGCTGGCGCTGAACCTGCGGACGGCGTGGATGCCCCTCGGCGTCCTTGGGGCCACGTTGCTCGGCCTGTACTCGAAAGAGAGCGCGCTTTGCCTCGTGCCGCTCATCCCACTGGTCGCGCTGTTCACGTCGCAGGTTACCCACCCGGAGCGTCCGCTGCGCTGGGCGCGGAGCGCGGTCGCGGCGCTGACGACGGGAGCCGCCTTCGTATTCTACGTCGAGATGCGCCGCCGGTGCTTCCCCGTGGCGACGCCGACGGCCCTCAGCGCGGCGTCCAACGCGGGGAGCCCCCTGCTGCACAGGGTGTTCGTGGCCGGCCTCCGCTGGTACGCGCAGCCGATGCTCCCGCACGACCCGCTCAACAACCCGCTCATCGAGGCCAGTGCGCCCTACCGCGTGGCGGGTGCGCTCCGCGTCTTTGCGCGCGGTCTCGGCCAGGTGCTCGTCCCAAGGACGCTCTCGGGCGATTACTCCGCCCCGCAGGAGCCCATCCCGGATCACCTGGTATTTCCAGAAAGCGTCGTGGGCGCCGCCGCCATGCTCCTCCCGCTGGTCGCGGCACCCCTGGTCGGACTGGCGGCGTGGTTGCGATGGCGCCGGCAGAGTCAGCCGGCTCCATCTCCCATCGACGGGACCCCGTTCTTCCCAGTCAAGCCCGTCGACAGAGCGCCGCTCATCGCGGTGTCGCTCTTGTGGATCGTGATCTCGTATTTTCCGGTGTCGAACATTCCGGTGGTGCTCCCCACCGTGCGCGCCGAGCGCTTCTGGTACTTCCCTGCGATCGGCTCGGCGGCTGCTCTCGCGATGGTCTTGGCCGGGGCGCTCGGCGCCCGGGGCGCGCGAACCCGAGGGATCGCGATCGGCGCGCTGGCGCTGTTTTTCGGCTTTCAATGCTTCGCGGCGCGACGACACTCGCTCGATTACACCAACGACCTCGCTTTCTGGGATGCGACGCGAAAGGCGGTCCCCAGGAGCGCGAAGGCGCACCTCAACTACTCCGTCATGCTGGGTGCGCGCGGCGACCTCGAGGGTCGCCTCGTCTCGAACGAGGTCGCGCTGCGGCTCGCGCCGAAATGGCCCATGGCGAGCGTCTACGAAGGGGACACCCTCTGCCGACTGCACCGTGCGACGGAGGCGCTTCCTCACTACATTCGCGGGTTCCGCCTGGGCCCGAACGACATGAGCCTCATCGCTCTGGGGCTTCAGTGTCTGTGGGACGAGAAAGCGCTCGATGAGGAATCCGCGGCGCGCGGCGCGCTCCAGGACGCGGCGGACGAGTTCCCCGGCTCTTGGTTCAAGTACCTCGTGGACGACACCCTTTCGAACGGCGAGGAATACAAGGGAGTCAATCCGAAGTACCGCCCGCGCGGCTACAACGAGGGGCCCAGGAAGGACGATTGACGTGATGAGGTCCCGCGCCGCCGTACTCTTCGCTCCGGTTCGCGAGTGGTCCCTCCTCGAAGAGGCGGAGAGCACGGCACGCAGGTACACCTCGCCGCCGGAGCCGCTCGTCGCGGGGCACGTACGTGCCGCCGAGAACCATCTCCGGGCGTCGTGCCGCCTCGGCGACGCGCTCCCCGCCTCGGTCCTGCTCCGATTGGACATCGTTCATCTCCTTGGGCCGCGGGCTGCCACCGCCGACGCGAGGTTCGACGGCGATGCGCTCGCATCGCTCGCCCTGAGCACGGCCCTCCGAGACGCGCCCTTACACGAGGATAGCGCGCAAACTCCCGAGGGGACGGGGTGGGCGCGTGCGGCTCTCGTCTCCCGCGATTCTCTCTTTTTGGATCGACTTTCGCCCGATGCACTCGAAGCGACGCGCGCGGTCGTCGAGCGAACCAGCTCGTCGCAGCGCAGGCGAGTCGAACCGAGGAGCGCCGCGAAGGTGCGCGGGACGCGCTGGCGGCGGTGGTCGGCGATCGTCGTGGTCTTCGCCTACGTCCTTGTGCGCCTCGTTGTCCGGGCTTTCTTTCCGACGAACGTGGCTCTGAATAACGCAGGCTACCCCAGCAGCTCCGAGCAAAACCCGCCCCACGCAGTCGGAAGGGCGCGGTAGGGTGCAGGCTATGCGCTGGTCTCGGGCGGCGGCCAACCTCCTCGGCTGGTGCGTCGTCCTCGCGATGATCGCCTGCGTCTGCTCCCCGCTTCTCAAGAACGTTCGGACGCTCGGTTTTCACGACTGGGACCAGATGGAGGCCCATCGTTACCTCATCGTCAAAACGATCCGCGACTACCACGAGTTTCCCTTCTGGAACCCGTACGGCTGCGGTGGACATCCGGCCTGGGGCGGGCTGGAGAGCGGGACGACCGTCGTCTCGCCATGGCTCCTGCCGTACCTCCTCCTGAAGCTCGGGCCGGCTCTGCGTGTCGAGCTCGTCGGGATGGCGCTCATCTCGGCGATCGGAACCTGGCTCCTCGCCGGCCGTTTCACGCGAAGCGCTGGCGTGCGCGCATTCGTGTGTGCGGTCTTCGTCGTGAACGGTCGCTGGGCGCTCCAAGCGGCCACCGGCCACACCTGGCATCTCTATTACGCATGGACCCCGTGGCTCCTCTACTTCTTCGATGTCGCATGCAGCGCAGAGGCCGAGGCGAGCGGGCGCCGCGGACGGAACGTGGTCCTCGCTGGCGCAGCGATGGCCATGATGGTCTACGGCGGAGGGATCTATCCGCTCCCGCACACCGCAGTGCTCCTTTCGCTCTACGCGGTCGTGCTGGCGATGGTCACGCGGCGAGCCTTCCCGATTTTCGTTCTGGCTGGTGTTGCCGTGCTGGCCTTCGGGTTCTCGGCGCCGAAGCTTTTCCCCATTCTGGAAATGCTCGGCCGATATCCCCGCCTCGTAACCTCGACCGAGTCGATCGACATCGGGACGTTGCTCACGATCCTGACTTCACGCGATCAGGGGATCTCGTCTCGTCCGGCCAACGTCCCTCAATGGGGGTGGCACGAATACGGGATGTTCATCGGTTGGGGTGGCGTCATCGCGCTCGTATGCGGCGCCATCTTCAGCCGCGGTCCGCGGACCACCGCGCTGAAATGGGCGGCGCTGGTGGCGCTGCTGCTCGGGTTTGGAGACTTTCACGAGTATTCCCCGTGGAACCAGCTTCACAAGATGCCAGTGTTCCGCTCCCAGCACGTGCCGACGCGATGGGAGTACCCGGCCGTGCTCCTCTTTGGGGTGCTTGCCGCCGCCATGGCGGAGCGTCTCCTCAAACGCGCCGGACGCGCACGCATTCTTGGGGAAGTCGCCGCGCTCCTCGCGGCAGCGTGGGTAGCGTTCGATATCGCGCACGTGTCGCTGGTCCCGATGCAGACGAGCTTCGGCACGCCGGCGCCAGACCTCCCCGACGAGATTGTCACGTTCCACACGGAAAAGACGGCGCCACCCGCGCTGCATTACGCCGCCGACTGGGCGCCTCCGGCGTTACCAGGCGAGATCGCCAACATTGGGACAATCGACTGCAGCACGTTTCCCGGCCTGAATTCGTATGTTCGAGAGGGCCTCTCCGGGGGTCTGGGCGCCAAGGGCCGGGGAGATCCCGCGTACCACGGCGAGGCATTCACATCGACGCTGAAAGGTACCGCCGTCATCGAGCGGTGGTCTCCCAATGTCGTCACGGTGAGCGTTTCCGGTGCCGTACCGGGGGACCTGATCGTGCTCAACCAAAACTGGGATCCCGGCTGGGTGGTGAACGGACAGCGCGCAGTGAACTTCCACGACGCCGCTGCGGCGCGCATCGACAGCCCGTCGCAGGAGTTCGTTTTCCGGTACCGCCCGCGGACGTGGTGGCTCTCACTGGTCGTCTTCGCGCTGACGGTGGGGGCGGTCGTCGCCGCCATCCGCGTGTGGCGGCGGTTTCCCTCGAGAGATTCACGCAGCGCCGGCGGCCAACTTCCTGCGACCGAAGGGTCGCGCGGAGAGGTACCGGCCGGGGGTAGTGCCGCTTAGAGCGTCATACGGTGCAGACCGCGAAGGTGTTCAGCCCAAATTTATGCGAATGACACTCGACCCGACTCGGCTTGAAGCCGCTCGAGACGACGAGCCGCCAAAGCTCTCGCCGATTGTAGTATGCCTTGTGGTCATCAATCTCGGAAGGCGAGGTGAGGCCGAGGCGGAAGGCCGCCAACTCGAGGAATGGCTTCCCCTGCCAAGACGGAACGTTCAGATACGCCAAGCCGCCCGGCTTGAGCATGCGCCGTACGTGCTGAAGCGCAACGGACGGCTGCCACAGATGTTCGAGCACGTTGTTGCACACCACGACGTCGAGGCTTTGCGACTGGACGCGCTCCAGCACCTCCGGCAGCTCGCCCTCGATCGCCGTGACCTTGGCGTCCTGCTTGAGGTCCTCGGCGAGGGCCAGATCCACGAGCGTGGCGCGCGCAACGTCGTCGAGGATTGAGCGGGCGAAAACCGCCTGGAAGCCGCAGCCGATGTCGGCAACGGCTTTGCCACGGAACCCGCGGACGCGTCTACGAATCTGTCGAACGTTCAGCCACGTCCCAGCGCGATCGATGAGGGAGAACCGATAGTCCTGCCCCCACGACTTGGTGCGGTCGACAGTGCCGTTCTCACGGTTCATGCAAAGCACGCTCCTTTTGGCCGCGGGCCGCTAGGTTGCTACTTCGTCGCGCACCGCGCAAGGCCGGGCCGCGCAGCTCGGCCGGGAGGTCGGGGCCGCTCGTGGCCCCGTGTCCGTCGTCGCGTCATGGGGTGGCATCGGTTGCGTTCTGCGGGTAGGCCCGTCCATTGGCAGCTCTTCAAGAGCAGGTGCGCACCTACGTCGAGGTTTTTCGCGAAAGCTGAGGCAACGAGCAGCGCCAAACCGCAACTGCGGTCGAGTGCAGGAGCAAGGTAAACGTAAAGGTCATGAAACCCACGATCATGAGAAGGAGTCCAGTCACCCCGAGGTAGCTGACCTTCATGTCAACCGTGAGTCGGAAATCGTGTGCGATCCACTGAACGAGAAGCGTGGTGGTCAGGCCGATGCCGATCAGGAAGATCGCACCAGCGGCGAGGATGCTGCGCCCGTACGGAAACAGAGCAAACCAGCGGCGCGTTATCTCGCCCGTGTAATCGTAGAATATCTGCGCTATGGCGCCCAGATACACGCACTGCAGGCCCAGCGTCGTCATGGTGAGCCCGAGGAGCATCCAGTGCAGTGACAACGTGATCGGTCCGACCGTGATGGGGCCGAACGAGAGGGGCAGCGTGAGAAGGGCGCCCAGCAGCAAGAGTGCCACGCCCGGACGATAGAGAAAGAAATTCGCGCCGTAGATGAACATTGCGCGCAGGTTGATCCACGCCGCGGCCCACGGCGAGAGCCAACCCGCGCGCTTGTGATGGCTCAATCGCCCTTCGCGATCCTTCAGAAAGCGGATAGGCACTTCTTCAGTCCGGAGCTTCATGTGGACGGACTTGAGTACCATCTCCGATGCATACTCCCAGGATTGCGAGCGAAGTCTCATCCGCAGCAGCGCGCTCTTCGTGATTCCGCGCATGCCGCAGTGGATGTCCGAAAAATGGCTCGAGAAGATGGTGTTCAGGATCCAAGTGGTGACGGGTGTGCCCAAATACCGATGCAGAGCGGGCATGGCGCCCGGCTGGATGTATCCACGGAATCGCGAGCCCATGATGAACTCCGCTCCGGCACGGAACTTCGCGACGAAGGGCTCGAGTTCGCGGAAATCGTACGTGCAATCGCAGTCGCCCATGACGACGTATTTGCCGCGGATGAACGGCAGGCTGTCGATGTAGGCGCGGCCCAGCCCCCGCTTCGGTGCGCGAAGCACGCGTGCGCCCCGGGCGAGGGCGATCTCGGCCGTCTTGTCGGTCGAGCTGTCGACGATGAGGATCTCGCCCGTGACTCCGGCGGCGCGCAGCCCCTGGTTCGTCCAATCGATGAAGTCGCCGATAGTGACTTGTTCGTTCAGGGCCGGAATGACAATCGAGATCTCGGGATTTTCGGTGTCGTGTTCCGGGACGAACAGGGATATGGCGGGATCGCTAAGCGATGTACCCGATGGGTCGACGGTATCGACGTGGTCCTTGAGCGCTTGCTCCGTAAGGGAAGTCGTCGACATCCGATGCGCCGAAACTCTAGCTCGTCTGGGGCGCCTCACAAGAAAAAGGTGCGAACCTCAAGGGGGCGATCGGCGAGCGTCGTCTCGGACGCGCCGTCCGAGCGCACGAACGACCGGGCGAGGAGCGGCGCGAGAACGACGTGGCGCGGGTTCCGGTCGCCGGCACATGCGATCGTGGCCACGCCGAAGATCACGATGGGCTCCAAATTCGAGATGGCAGAACACAGTAGTAAGGGGCGGCCCCGCAGCGCTCATGACTATGCGCGAGACGCACATCTTTGGCGGCCCGCGGCGTCCGATTCGTCGTTCAGCCCCCGAAGACCTCGAGGGCGATGGCGCTCACGGCTGCCTCGACCGCCTGATCGGATGTGAGGCGCACTCGGTAGCCCAGGTCGGCCAACTTGCCCGGATCGAGGCGGGACTTCGGAACGTCACCGGGCCAGCCCTGTGCCCCGCCGGAGTACTCGATCCGCGCCCCCCGGTTCGGTGACGCGGCGACGCATAGCTCAGCGATGCGTCTTACCGTCGTCCAGTCGGGAGGAGCGAGGTTGTAGATGGCGGGTTGCTCGCCAGTTGCGTGGTCGAGCACGTGGAGAATGCCTCCCACGCAATCGATGACGTGCAGATACGGCTTGGCCTGCTGGCCGTCGCCCAGCACATCGAGGTACTCCGGATGCGCCTTGAGCTTCTTGCAGAAATCGAGAATCGCTCCATGAGTGGCGCGGGGGCCTACGACGTTCCCAAAGCGGCAAATGAAGCCGTGCAAGCCGAAACACTCGACGTAAGCGGCGGTCATCGCCTCGCCCGCCAACTTGCTCGCACCGTAGAGCGAGATGGGCAGGTGGCCGAGGTCCATCTCGCCACACGGCTCGGCGACATTGCCGTAGACCGTGCCGCTGGAGCAGAAGACGAAGTTCCGTACGCCGCAGGTGCGGGCAGCCTCGAGCGCGTTGTACGTGGCGATCGTGCCCTGGTCGAGATCGAGGCGCGTTCGTTCCAGTCCCCAGCGTGCTTCGGGGTTGGCCGCCAGATGGAAAATGGCGTCGTGGCCGCCCCCGCTCGCAACGGCCGTCCTTAGAGCCGTGAGCTCGAGCGCGTTCCCCTGGACGAGCGTAGCCGCTCCCGAGGAGAGGTGGGCACCGATGAACGCAGGCTTGCCCACCGAGAGGTCATCGAAGACGGTGACGGGACCGCGTTCGACAAGCCGATCGGTGAGGTGGCTGCCGATGAAGCCCGCGCCTCCGACGACGAACGATCGCACGTCGGGATTGCTACAACGGACGCGGCGGCCGAGCAACACCCTCGCCACCCGCGATCCCGCGCGCGAACCGGGCCGAGCCGCCGAGGTCTTGCTCGGCCAAACGGCTTGCGCGCTAGGCCGGGACATAGCAACCTGAGGCTCGTTTTGACGGACATCGCAGCCATGAAGCGCGAAAACGGCGTCTCACGCGAGATTTCCTATGGCCAGGGCTATCCGCTCACGGTGCTCGATCGCGCCGGAGTGTGGCTAAATGCGCGGCGGATCCGGCGGGAGGTCGGGGGCGTCGCTGGCAAGCGTGTGGCTGATTTGGGCTGCGGCTTCAACGCCGTATTCGCTCGTTCGATTCTCGACGAGGTGACGCACGCAACCCTCGTCGACCTGCACGTGGCCGATGACCTGAAGCGCGATCCCAGGGTGACGGCGATCGAGGGGCCTTTGCCGGACGTTCTCGAGCGAGTGGAGTCGCAGAGCCTCGACCTGGTCGTGTGCAACAACGTCCTTGAGCACCTGTGGGAGCCGGTAGTCGCACTCAAGCACGTGCGCCGCGTGCTTCGAGAGGGCGGCACGGCATACGTGAACGTGCCGTCGTGGCTCGGAAAGACAGCTCTCGAGCTTGCCGCATTTCGATTGGGCCTCACATCCGCGGTCGAGGTCGACGACCACAAGGCCTACTACAGCCGTCAGGACCTGTGGCGCTTGGTCATCTCGAGCGGGTTCAAGCCGAGTCGAGTCGAGTGCCACACGCACAAGCTCGGGCTGAACACTTTCGCCGTGTGCACGATGTAGCGGGCGCGCACCGTGGCATCGTCAGCGAGGGCCTGCCATCTATGCGCGACTGAGCAGGCGCCGCTGACTTAGAGCCGGTCCGAAAACGGAGTCACGCCTGATTGAGGGCGATGAGCGCACAA
>CALKVG010000363.1 GCA_937998045.1 uncultured Myxococcales bacterium | reverse complement strand
TCGACAACGCCGCTCGAAACACTCGCTGCGGGCCGAGCGGCACCGACTGTCCGCGCGTGGATGCGCCGGACTCCGGGGCCGTCGGCGACGGAGCGGGCGTCCCCGGCGACGCGGGATTCGTCGATGGCCACCCCGGCGCGGACGCCGATTCCGAAGCGGGCCCGGGGGACGACGCAGGCGCGGGGAACGAGGGGGACGGGGCCATCGTCGAAGGTGGCGGCGACGCCGGTTCGCCTCCCTCGTGCTTCTCGCTGACGCGAGGACCGGCGGGGGGTGCTCTTCCGGCGCCCATCATCTACGCCACCGGGTCGACGGCAATCCAGCCGTACGTCGCGCGCGTGGCGCAGGTCCTCGAAGGTTTGTCGATCGCGTCCGTCGTGTATCTCGGAGCAGGGTCCTGCTTCGGCATCGACGCGATGACGAATCCGGCAGGGTATCCGCTCCAGCGCATCGGGAAGACGGCCACGTACTACGACTCGGCGCTCGACGGCAGCGGCAACGTGCAGTCCGGCACTTGCACCGTCGACGACTCCAGCCGACTCGCCGACGTCGGCATTTCGGACGTTTTCCCGACCACGTGCGACCCGGACCTGGCCAGCCAGGGGGGTCTGCCGAACAACCTGCACGACTTCTTCGGTCCCGTGCAGGTCATGGAATTCGTGGTGCCGTCGACGTCCTCGCAGACGGCGATCAGCGCAGAGGCTGCGTACATGGTCTGGGGCTATGGCAGCGCGTCCGGTGTGAGTCCGTGGACCGACGAGACGTTCTTGCTTCAACGCAGCGCCACCTCGGGCACCCAGAACATGATCGGGGCAGCCATCGGCCTCGGTCCATCGCTATGGCATGGCATCAAGAACGGAACGAGCACGGCCATCTCGTCGGCGATCGAGAACGTCGCGGCGATGCGTGCCATCGACGGCGGACCGAGCTCCGACCTCGAAGCCGCGGAGAAGACGATGGGGATCCTGGCGTCAGACGTCGCCGACAACAGTCGCCAGTTCTTGCACCCGCTCGCGTTTCAGGACGTCGGGCAGACGTGCGGCTGGTACCCCGACTCGCACGCGGGCGCGTTCGACAAGAGCAACGTGCGCGACGGGCGCTACCCGATCTGGGGGCCATCTCACCTCGTCGTCTACGCCGACGCGAACGGGAATCCCACGAACCCGGCAGCCAAGACGCTCATCGACGCGATGAGCGGAACCAACTCGCAGGTTCTCGCGACGCTGAACATCGTCCAGTTCTACGCAAAGAGCCATGTCATCCCCACGTGCGCGATGCACGTGACGCGATCGAGCGACGGACACGACTACGCGCCCTATTCGCCGCCGATCTCCTGCAGCTGCTACTACGACCTGCAGACGACGCAGCAAACCAGCTGCGCAACGTGCAACACGGACGCGGATTGCAAGAACGCGCGCGACGGCGCCACGACGTGCGTCAACATCTTCGGCCTTCCGCCCGTCGGCTACTGCGAACCTCCCGGGTCTCCTCACTGAGAGCAACGCGAACCATGGCTTTCCCGTCATCCAGCTGCGCCCTCACGACCATTCAAGCGCTCGCTCTCGTACTCGCGCTCGTCCCCGCGACCGCTCACGCGGACCCGCCGCCCGGCGCGCCGGCCGTCGCCGAAGCGCGTCAGCGATTTCGTCGCGGCGTGCAGCTCTACGAGGAGGACGACTTCCGCGCGGCGCTGATCGAGTTCAACCGCGCCTACCAGCTCGCGCCGAACCCGGCGGTGCTCTACAACGTGGGTCAGTCGTACTACCAGCTCCGCGACTACGCTGGCGCGCTAACGACGCTCGAGAGGTATCTCCGGGAAAGCGGCGATCGAATCGATCGCGAGCGGCGCGTCCAGGTGGAGCGCGAGGTCCAGGACCTTCGAGGGCGGGTCGCCCACGTGACGCTTCGCTCCAACGTCGGTGGTGCGGAGTTCGCTCTCGACGACGTGCCGCTCGATCACCCCTTCCGCGAACCCGTGCTCGTGGGGGCCGGCCGCCACAAATTGTCGGCCGCGAGGCGCGGTTACCTCCCGGCGGCGCGCGTGATCGACTTGGCCGGTGGAGACCAGATCGAAATCAAACTGGACCTTACTCCGGAGGTCCAGGTCCATCCGACGCGCGAGTCACCGAGCTACGCTTTGCCGGCGATCGCCGCGACGCTCGGGGTGGCGGGGGTTGCCATGGGCGCCCTCTTCGGCATGCAGGCGATGGGCGACAAGTCGTCGCTCGACAGCGAGTGCAATGCGTCGAAGCTTTGCCCCTCTTCGGCGCGCGGCGACGTCGATGCTTTCTCGCGAAATACGACGATCTCGACCGTCGCTTTCTCTGCCGGGGCGGTCGGCTTGCTGGCGGCGGGATACCTGTTCCTTCGCGTGCGCGCGGGCGAGGCACCGTCGCAGAACGGCGCTGCAGTGACCGCCACGTTCGGCCTCGGGGCTGCGACGGTTGCAGGGACGTTCTGACGCTTCACATACGGCTCAGCGGACCGCCAGCGACACCGATACGACCAGGTTCTCGCTGTTCGTGACAAGCGTCGCGAGCAGCGCGAGCAGCTCCGTCAAGAGCGTCTCCGGCTGACAAGGTGCCTGCAGCGCGACGTCGAAGCCGGCCGTCCAGGCGCCCTGCTCGCGCTCGGGGGTGAGGGCTTGGTCCAGGCCGAGCACCCCGACGCTCTCCGAGAGCGGATTGGCGCGGAGGAGGCGAACAAGGTTCAACGCTGGCGGCCCCAGGTCGATGACGACTATCTCGGGCAAGAAACGGGCGACGACGTCCGGGGCTTCGCTCGAATCCGGTACTTCGAGCACCACGAAGCCGGACTCCGAGAGCGTCGTGGCGTAGGGCCAGCGGAGGACGGCATCCCCGAGGACGAGGAGGAC
>CALKVG010000362.1 GCA_937998045.1 uncultured Myxococcales bacterium | reverse complement strand
GCCTATTTCCATCGACCGCTACGCGCGATCGAGAATCACGCTCGGTGATTTAGATGAGAGGGCCGCTCGCTTTTGCGAAAGGTTCGCTTTCCACGGTCGAAGGGTCTCTCGTTGATTCAACCCGACCGTTTTCCGTTGCTGGAGGGTCTCTCGTCGTTCTCGGAGGACCTCCTTGAAGAACGAGACGACTTTTCATATCCAACGAAGGATCTTCGATCGCTATCGCACGACGTCCCGACTGTCTCGAAGGACCTGTAGTGAAGACGAACGGTCGCCCCGCCGTGGTCGTCGGTCTGCCGCGAGGCATCGACGGTCCGCTCGTCAAAACCAAAGGACCTTCGGCAAAGAACGAAGGTCACCCAGGAAAGACGATGGGGCCTTTCGAAAAGAAGGATGTTCGCCTTGGAATGAACAACCGGTGTTTCGGAATGAAAAACGGGCGTTTCGCAACAAAAGCCGGTTGGATCTGGAAAACGCAATGACATTTCGCAAAAGACCAAGGCCGTTTCGCAGGTACGGACCGGGTAGATACGGGTACGGACCAACATCGTCCGCTGAAGGTCGCGCGGACGGATAGGCCGGAAACCCAAGCGGTCGACGGTAAAATCGAGGGGATGAACCGTCCGGTCTTTACCTACAGGTTCGTCGTGCGGAAGTCGCCGGACCGGCGGAAGATGTCCCACTTGTGAAAGGACCGACAGGCATAGATCTCACGAAGCGCGGTCTCGCTGGGCGCGAAAGCGCCGAGGGGACGAAGCCCCACGGAACCGTCCCGGGTATCGGGCCCAATAGGACCGCGACTCGGGACACTACGCGTGCGCCTCGTGCGCGCGCCTTTCCGCCGCGATCGCCTGCTCGTGGGCAAACTGCATGCGATAGAGGCGCGCGTACACCTCGCCCTTGGCGACGAGCTCGTCGTGCGTCCCCTGCTCGACGACGCGGCCCTTGTGGAAGACAACGATGCGGTCGGCGGCCCGGATCGTGGACAGACGGTGCGCGATGACCAGCGCCGTGCGGCCGCGGATGACCTCCTCGAGCGCGCGTTGCAGGCGGGCCTCGGTGTCGGAGTCGACGCTGGCCGTCGCCTCGTCGAGTACGAGGAGCGGCGCGGCGCGGTAGAGCGCCCGCGCGAACGCGATGAGCTGGCGCTCCCCCGCGCTGAAGTTCTGCCCGCGCTCGTCGACACGCGCGTCGAGCGCGGTGGACGAGCCGTCGGACGCCGCGCGCCGCGTGAAGAGCTCGAACGCGCCGATCCGCCGCAACGCCTCCTCCGCCCGGGCGCGATCCGGCGTGCTGTCGGAGATCGCGACGTTCGACAGGACCGTGCCCGGGAAGAGAAAGACGTCCTGCGGGACCACCGAGAAGCGCCGCCGCAGATCGTGCGGTTCGTAGCCGCGCACGTCGCGACCGAGGACGCGCACGCTGCCCCGCTGAGGTTCGTAGAGCCGGAGGAGCAGGCTGGCGACCGTGCTCTTTCCCGCGCCCGTCGCCCCGACGAGGGCGATGCGCTCGCCGGCGCTCGCGTGGAACGTGACGTCGCGCAGGACGGGGACACCGGGCTTGTACTCGAAATCGACGTGCTCCAGGCCGATGGCCTCGCCCGGCGGCCCCGGGGGACAGCAGTCCTCGGCGCGCCGCGCCGGCGGGACGACGTCCTTCTCGTCGAGCAGCTCGAACACGCGCTCGGCGCCGGCCATCGCGCTCTGGAGCAGCGTGTAGCGCTGCGAGAGCATGCTCACGGGCTCGAAGAACTGCCGGATGTACTGCGTGAACGTCACGAGGAGCGGAAACGCGATGGCGTGGCTGCCGACGCGACGGAGCCCGGCGAACCAGAGGATGCTCGCGATGCAGAGCGTGCTCACCATCTCGATGGACGCGTCGAGCAGCGCCTCGTAGTAGATCGCCCGCTTGTTGGCGTCGCGGTAGCCGACGTTGATTGCGTCGAACTCCGCCTGGTTCTCGCGCTCGCGCACGAACGCTTGCACGACGGCAATCCCGTTGACCTGCTCGTTCAGGAACGCGTTGAGGCGGGCCGTCCGCGCGCGCACGTCGCGATACGCCGCGCGCGACCGCTTCCGCACGTAGCTGACGATACCGCCTACGACCGGCAGCGCGAGGAACGAGACGATCGAGAGCTGCCAGTCGAGCGCGATCATCATCACGACCACGCCCACCAGGGAGATGAGGTCCCCCATGGCGTTGAGCGCGCCCGACGCGAAGAGCTCGCTCAGCGCGTCCACGTCGTTGGTCGCGCGCGTGACGAGGCGTCCGACCGGCGTCCGATCGTAGTAGTTGAGGCGGAGCTGCTGGAAGAAGTGGAAGACGGCGCTGCGCAGATCGGCCATCGCGCGCGCGCCGGCGACCTGCATCGTGTACATCTGGACGAACGTCAGCGACTGCAAGACGACGAGCAGCAGCGCGAGCAAGATGCCGTCGCGAAGCAAGTAGCCGGCGTTCTTGACCTCGGCCTGGTGCACGACGTCGCCCATGATGACGGGCCGCGCCAGGTTGATGCAGGCCATGACGACGAGCGTCGCCAGCGACACCGCGATGAAGAGCGAATGCGGGCGCACGAACGGCCACAGACGACGGAGGAGGCGCGTGTCGTACGCCTTTCCGATCGCGCCCTCTTCGTGGAACGACTTCAGCGTCTGCTCGCCGCGCCGGCGCGGCGGGGCGGACTTGCCTTGCGTGGGCTGCCCGGCCGCCGCGGTCATTCGGCCGCTCCCCCCGAGGCGCTCGCCGGGGGCGGAGGTAGGGACGGCGCGTCGATCTCCTCGAGCTCCCGCGCCATCTGCTGCTCCACGGCGAACGCCGCGTAGATGCCCCCGGATTTGACGAGCTTGTCGTGCGTTCCCTCCTCGACGATTCGGCCGTCGTCGAGCACGACCACGCGGTCGCAGCGCGACGCCGCCGCGATGCGATGGGTCACGAGGACGACCGTGCGCTTGGCGGCCTGGCGCTCGATGGCCTCGAGGATGGCCTTCTCCGTCTTCGCGTCGACGGCAGACAGCGGGTCGTCCAGGATGAGGATCTTGGGCTCCCAGACCAGCGCGCGCGCCAGCGCGATGCGTTGCTTCTGCCCGCCCGAAAGCTGCACGCCCCGCTCGCCGACGACGGTGTCGAAGCCGTCGGGCAGGCCGAGGGCCTCTTCGAGGACCTGGGCCTCGCGCGCGGCGTCTCGGATCTTCTCCTGCGCCCCGGGGGAGTCGGGCTGATCCAGCGCGAAGCCGATGTTGCGCGACACGGTCGTCGAGAAGAGGAACGCGTCCTGCTGCGCGTACCCGATCGCCGAGCGCACGGCCGCGAGAGGCAGCTCGCAGACGTCGACCCCGTCGATGCGCACGGCCTGGTCGGGCGTGGGGAGCAGCCGCGCCAGGAGCATCGCGAGCGTCGTCTTCCCCGAGCCGGTCCGACCGACGATGGCCAGCGACTCTCCGGGCGCGACCGCCAGCGAGACGTTGTCGAGCACCTTGCGCGGCCCGTACGCGAACGTGAGGCGCTCGACTCGCAGCGACCCGCCGACGTGCCTGGGCGCGCGGCGCGGGCCGTCGACGACCTCCGGCTCGGCGCCGAAGACGTCGCGCAGGCGCGCAAACCCAGCGCGCCCGCGCTGAACGACGCTCAACGCGAAGCCGACCGCGATCATCGGCCAGGTCATGCGCGCGAACGCGCTCCAGAAGGCGAAGAACGCTCCGGCGGTGACTCCCCCGGCGGCCGGCCCGCGCAGGAGGAGCGACGACCCGTACCAGAAGAAGACGAGGATGCCGATCGACGCGACCGACCCGATCGTCGGCTGCATCGAGCCGCGGAGGCGCGCGAGGGCGAGGCTCGCCTGAAGGTAGTCGCGGTTGCACGCCTCGAACCGCTCGCGCTCTCGCTCCTCGAGCGCGAAGCTCCGCACGACGCGCACGCCGGCGAGGTTCGCCTGCAGGACGTCGCTCATGCGCCCGAGCGCCGCCTGGTTGTCGCGCATCCGGTGGAACAGGCCCCGCGAGACGGCGCGCGAGAAGAGCGTGATGAGAGGGAGATTGACCAGGCACGCGAGCGTGAGCTTCGTGCTGACCCCGAGCATGATCTGCAGCGCGCTCGCGAACGCGAAGACGACGTTGACGACGTTGAGGATGCCGAAACCCAGCAGCATGCGGACCTGCTGCAGGTCGCTCGTCGATCGGCTCATGATCTCGCCGGCGGGCATCTTGCGGTAGAACGCCGCGCCGAGCTGGTGCAGCTTGCGAAGGAGCTCGAAGCGGAGCTCGTACTCGGCGTCGCGGCCCGCGTTGAAGACGAACCAGCGACTGGCGACGCGCGCGAAGAACGCCACCACCGCCAGGAGGAGGATGGTCGTCGCCGGTCGCCAGACCTGGGCCGGGCTCGGGCCGAAGAGGATGTCGATCGCCGCCTTCGACTTCCAGTCGATCCGGTTCATCGCGAGCTGGAACGCGGCGAGCGTGAGCGTACCGAGGACGTACTGCGGCATGTGCCGGCGGAACTGGCCGCGCAGCGTGGTCGGGAACGAGGGACCGTTGGGGGCAGAGCTCACCGCGCGCTCATTGTCGTCGATGATCGATGCCGCACCTCGGGCTTGCGTTGTCACGAACGGACCGGGACGGGCTTGCGGTGGGACGAGGAGAGGAGCGGGCGGTTCCGTCGCTCGACCGACACGGCGAGGTCGGCGACCGCCAGGCGAACCGCCAGGAGCCCGAGCATCACCCGGGCCCCGCCCTTCCCGTCGAGGTCCTGAACGACGCCGACCTTGCCCGCGAACGGTCCTTCGAGGACGCGGACGCGGGAGCCCTTGTCTATCTTGTCGTCGGCCTGCCGGGCTTCCCCTCCCGGGCGCCGCCGGAGCCCCGCGCGCAGCAGCTTTTGGCCGAGGACGCGCGGGGGCCTGGCGGCGGGCTCCCGTTCGCCGGCCGGCTCGACCTCCGCGTCGGTGTCGCGATCGCGGTCGCGTTCCCGCTCGCGATGCAGCGCACGCGCGCGGCGCTTGCCTCCCGCGCGGTCGTCCTCGGCGCTGCGACGCGCGGCGTCGCCGCCTCTACCGGGACGCGCGCCCCCGGAGGAACCCGCCGGTCCGCCGTCGGCCAGGAGCGCGAAAGTCAAGCCGAGCGCCACGATCGCGTCTTCGAGCTGCTCGTCGAGCACCGCGGCATGCTCGAGCGCTACGTCCCGGGCGACGCTCCAGGCCACGCAGAGCGGACGCCGGGTGGCCTCGGCACGGTCGAGGAGGGCGCGGGCGTCGTCCACGCTCGCGCGCGACGCGGCGAGCGGACCGCCCTCGCCGGACACCGACATGACGAATTGTTCGGGGAGCGCCTCGAGCGCCGCGGTGAGCTCCAGGGCCCTTTCGGGATCGGCGAGGCGCCCGCGCACCGACCGGAGCTCGCCGACCGGCACCTCGAGCGCGACCTCGATTCCGCGCGCGTCGAGCGTGAGCGCGAGGCGTACACCCGGCACACCGGCCTCGTTTGCCTGATCGATGTCGACCCCGGCGCGCGCGAAGAGCACCCGGTCGTCGGTCACCCGCGCCTGGACGCGAAGGCCCATCTCGCGGAAGCGGGCCCGGACACTCCGTGCCCACGCGGCGACGTGGCGGGACATCTCCGCCCCCGGTCGCGACCGGGGTACGCGAGGAGTCGAGGGCGCGAGGCACGAAGCCAAACCGGACGGTGCAGCGGACGAGGGTGTCGGCGCTCGAGACATCGGGGCCATGCGGCGCTATCGGACAGGCCGCACACCCACACGTTTGCGCGAGCGCTCGCGGCTTGTCAATCGCGGGCTCCGTGTCATGAAACTACCAGGATCTCATGGCAGGCATCACCGGCGAGTCGATCCCGTGCGCCCAGTGCGGTGAGCTCTTCGTTTTCAGCAGCGCAGAGCGCGCCTTCTACGACTCGAAGGGCCTCGTCCCTCCCAAGCGGTGCAAATCGTGCCGCGCCGCGCGAGCCGCGCGGGCCGCGGGAAAGAGCGCGGACCGTACCGACCGCACCGACGTGCCCGCGAGCGGGGTGCCGTCGAGCGGCGATCGCCCTTCGTGGGAAGCGACGTGCACCGGGTGCGGCGCGCCGGCGAGCGTGCCCTTCGAACCGAAGGCCGGGCGAGAGGTATTTTGCTCGCGCTGCTGGCACGCTCGACGCGACCTTCTCCGGACGCGACGTCTGCAGCCGCAGAGCAAGGCCGAGGGCGAGGCCGAGGCCGGGCGCGAGCTGCCCCTCGACGCAGCGGACACGGACGCCGAGCGCGAGGTCGGCATGCCGGCGATCATCGAATAGGGGAGGCAGAGTCACGGGGTACCGACGGAACGTATCCCGTGCTACGCATCGAAATTCCCTGCATCCGACCAGGAACGCCTTGCCGCGCACATCGAAGCCCCGCGACACCACGAAGAAATCCGCTCGGACGGCCGCGCCGCAAGCGCCGCCGCCCACGCCGGAGACCGAGGCCGACGGACACGCCGCGGACGAGGCGGAGTCGACCGAACCTGTCGAGGCAGGCGGGGAGGAGCCTCTCGATGGAGACGCGCCTGAGGCGGCCGAAGGGGACGAGGCGGCGGAGGCCTCGTCGCACGACGCTCCCGAGAGCTCGTCGATCGAGCGGTTCGACGCGCTTCAAACGTACCTGAGAGAGGTGCAGCGCCATCCGCTGCTCACGTCCGAGGAGACGCACGACCTCGCGGTGAAGTTCGTCGGCACGCAAGATCCCGCGATCGCGGCGCGCCTGGTGACGTCGAACCTGCGGCTGGTCGTGAAGATCGCGTACGAGTACCGGCGCGCGTACAAGAACATCATGGACCTGATCCAGGAGGGGAACATCGGCCTGATGCAGGCCGTGAAGCGATACGACCCGTATCGTGGCGTGAAGCTCTCCTCGTACGCCGCCTGGTGGATCCGCGCGTACATCTTGCGGTTCATTCTGAACAACTGGCGGCTCGTGAAGCTCGGCACGACGCAGGCGCAGCGCAAGCTCTTCTTCAATCTCCGCAAGAAGCGCGCGGAGCTGCAGGCGCTCGGCATCGACCCGACGAACGCCGAGATCGCCAAGCAGCTCGATGTCCCCGAGAGCGAGGTCGAGGAGATGGACGCGCGCCTGCAGTCGAGCGAAAAGTCGCTCGACGCGCCGGTGGGCGACAGCGAGGGGCGCGCGATCGCGAAGATCGACATGATGCCCAGCGCGGTCGAGGGGCCCGAGGCCCTGCTGGCCGACGGCGAGCTCCAGGCGCTCCTCAAGGAGAAGCTCGCGGAGTTCCGCGGAACGCTGGCGGGCAAGGACAAGGAGCTCGCCATCTTCGACGAGCGCCTCGTCGCCGACGATCCGCTCACGCTGCAGGAGCTCGGCGATCGCTTCGGCATCTCGCGCGAGCGCGTCCGCCAGCTCGAGCAGCGCCTCACCGGCCGCCTGCGCGAATACCTCCGCGATCACATGGGCGACGCCGTCGAAGTCGCCTGAGCCACGCGCGGCCCCGCCGCACTCCGAGAGAGAAGGGCAGAGATCGGGCACATGGGCGCATCGGGAACGCTCTTCGTCGTCGCGACGCCCATCGGCAACCTGGGGGACATCGGTACTCGAGCGATCGAGACGCTACGAGAGTGCGACCGCGTGCTCGCCGAGGACACTCGCCGCACGCGGCAGCTCTTGGCGCACTTCGGAATCGGAGGCAAGCCGGTGGAGCGCTTCGACGCCCACGCGACCGCACGCGACGTGGCGCGCGCCGTCGAGGCGCTCGCGGCCGGCGAGCGAGTCGCGCTGGCCACCGACGCGGGCACGCCGTCGGTCAGCGACCCGGGCGGGCAGCTCGTCGAGGCTGCGATCGAAGCGGGGGCGCGCGTCGTGCCTGTTCCGGGGGCGAGCGCGGTGCTGGCGGCCCTCGTCGGCAGCGGGCTCGCGTCGGACGGCCGCTTCCGCTTCGCCGGCTTTTTGCCTCGCGACGGCGCTGCGCGCCGCGACGCCA
>CALKVG010000361.1 GCA_937998045.1 uncultured Myxococcales bacterium | reverse complement strand
CTCCTCGAGACGCTGGGGAAAGGCGTGCGCGACGGCGAGATCGACCCCCAGGTACCGCCGCCGCTGCTGCTGCTCTCGACCCTCGGGCTCGGCGCGCTGCCCCAGTTCGTCCGCCGCGCCGCGGGGAACGCCCCGCCCTTCCGGGCGTTGCCGGCGCCGCCCGCGCTTGCCGAGGCCTCGGCGGACCTACTCTTCCGCGCCATCGGCGCGCGACCCCGACCGCGAAAGGCGTCCCGCAAGCCGCGACGGATCGCCTGAAGCTATCGGGCCTTGTACCTGCGCCCGTTTCGCGAAGCGCCGCTTGCCTTCGCCGCGCCGCCGGCCTTCGCGGTCCCTTTTCGCTGCACGCCGGTCTTGCGCTTCGTGCTCGACGAGTAAGGGTCGAACGCGGACGATTCGGTCTTCGCCTCGCCGTCGACGCCGGCGAGCGCCTCGAGCTTCTTGAGCTCGTCGCGCAGGCGCGCCGCCTTCTCGAAGTCGAGGTTCTCGGCCGCGGCGAACATCTCGAGGCGCATCGCCGCGAGCCGCTCCTGGATGTCCGGCGCGCTCCCGCCTTGCGCGGCGCGTTCGCCCTTCGGCAGCTTCGGAATGTTGAAGTAGTCGATGGTGCCGGCGGCGGGGTTGATGTTCATCACGGCGCGCACGACCGTCTGCGGGACGATGCCGTGCTTCTCGTTGTAGACGCCCTGCACGACGCGCCGGCGCTGCGTCTCCTCGAGCGCCTTCTTCATCGCCGGCGTGATCGAGTCCGCGTACATGATGACGCGCCCGTTCACGTTGCGCGCCGCGCGACCGATCGTCTGGATGAGCGAGCGGGGGCTGCGGAGGAAGCCCTCCTTGTCGGCGTCGAAAATCGAGACGAGCGAGACCTCCGGGAGATCGAGCCCCTCGCGCAGAAGGTTGATGCCGACGAGGACGTCGAACTCGCCGAGGCGAAGGTCGCGCAGGATGTCGATGCGCTCGAGCGTCTCGATGTCCGAGTGCAGGTAGCGCACCCGGACGCCGAGCTCGCGGTAATAGTCGGTGAGGTCCTCGGCCATGCGCTTGGTGAGCGTCGTCACGAGGACGCGCTCGTTCTTCTTCACGCGGTCGCGGATCTCCCCCAGGAGGTCGTCCACCTGCCCCGAGACGGGCCGCACCTCGACCTCGGGGTCCATGAGTCCCGTCGGCCGGATCAGCTGCTCGATGACGACGCCCTGCGCCTTGTCGAGCTCGTACTCTCCGGGCGTCGCCGAGACGTACAGCGCCTGCCGGACGTGGGCCTCGAACTCCTCGAACTTGAGCGGCCGGTTGTCGAGCGCGCTCGGGAGGCGGAAGCCGTACTCGACGAGCGTCTCCTTGCGGGCGCGATCCCCGCGGTACATCGCCTGGAGCTGCGGCACCGTCTGGTGCGACTCGTCGATGACGATGAGGAAGTCCGGCGGGAAGTAGTCGATGAGCGTGGGAGGCGCCTCGCCCGCCTTGCGACCGGAGAGGTGCCGCGAATAGTTCTCGATCCCGGAGCAGAACCCCATCTGCTCCATCATCTCGAGGTCGTAGAGCGTGCGCTGCTCGAGGCGCTGCTTCTCGAGAAAGCGCCCCTCCTTGTCGAAGAAGTCGAGGCGCTCGCGCAGCTCCTCGCGGATCCCCTCGATGGCCCGGCGCATCTGCGCCTGCGGGGTCACGTAGTGAGAGCCCGGGTAGATCGCGTATCGATCGAGCGTCGACTTGACGCGACCGCGGAGGGGGTCAACCTCCTTGATCGACTCGATGTCGTCGCCGAAGAACTCGACGCGGATCGCGGTCTCCTGCTCGTACGTCGGGAAGATCTCGACGACGTCGCCGCGCACCCGGAAGGTCCCGCGGTGGAAGTCGACGTCGTTGCGCTCGTACTGGATGTCGACGAGCTGGCGCAGGAGCGTGTCGCGGCGGAGCTGCTCGCCCTTCGCGAGCTGGATGACCAGGCCGTGGTAGCTCTCGGCGCTGCCGATGCCGTAGATGCAGCTGACGCTGGCGACGATGATGACGTCGCGGCGCGACAGGAGCGCGACCGTGGCCGAGTGGCGCATGCGGTCGATCTGGTCGTTGATGATGGCGTCCTTGTCGATGAACGTATCGGTCGACGGGATGTACGCTTCAGGCTGGTAGTAGTCGTAGTAGCTGACGAAGTATTCGACCGCGTTCTCGGGGAAGAGCTCGCGCATCTCGCCGTAGAGCTGCGCGGCGAGGGTCTTGTTCGGCGCGAGGATGAGCGTCGGCCGACCCGAACGCTGGATGACGTTGGCGACGGTGAACGTCTTTCCCGAGCCGGTGATGCCGAGCAGGACCTGATGCTTCTCCGAACGGTCGAGCCCACCCACGAGCTGCTCGATGGCCGCGGGCTGATCCCCTTTGGGCTCGAAGCTGGTGCGCAGCCGAAATCCGGAGGGCATGGGATCTCGTAATAGTCGCCCGGGAGAGCGCACCAGCGCAAGTCGGAGCGCGCCGGAAAGCGCGCCAGAGAAGGCGCGGGTCTGCCGCTCGGCGAAAGCATGCTAAAGCGGCGTCCATGCCCTCGGAGGCAGAGGCGGCGAAGCTTGCGGGAACGGCAGGCGCAGCCGGCGCAGGGCGCCGCTCCGAAGCGATGCGCGTTGCGTTTCTCGGCCTCGGCAAGATGGGCACGCCCATGGCGAGGCGAGTCTCCGCGGCATTCCCCCTCGCCGTTTGGAACCGCACCCGCGAACGGTCGGACGCTTTCGCAGGCGACGCCGACGTGATGCGCACTCCGCGCGCGTGCGCGAAGGGCGCGAACGTCGTCGTCACGTGCGTCGCCGACGGGCGCGCGCTCGAGCAGCTCTTCGCCGGCGAAGAGGGGCTCCTCGCCGGACTGGATCCCGACGCGGTCCTCGTCGACATGTCGACCATCGGGCGGTCGGCCGCCCGCGAGGCCGCGCGCGCGGCGCTGTCTCGCGGCGCGCGGTTCGTGGACGCTCCGGTGAGCGGGAGCGTCCGCGCGGCCGAAGCGGGGGAGCTCCTCGCGCTCGTCGGAGGGTCCGACGGCGACGTCGGATTCGTGCAACCGGTGCTCGAGACGATGTGCAGCCGCGTCGTCCGCGCGGGCGGCGTGGGCCAGGGCCAGGCGCTCAAGGTCATCGTGAACGGCGTCGGCGCGCACCACTTCGTCGCGTTCGCGAGCATGCTCGCCCTCGGCGAATGCGCGGGCCTGTCGCGCGAAGTGCTGGTCGACGCTTTCACGACGGGCGCGTTCGCGACGCCGAGCTACGTGAGCAAACGGGGCAAGGTGCTCGCGCGCGACTACACCGCGGAGTTCTCGCTGGCGCTCGCGCTGAAGGACATCGCGCTCAACGTCGCGCTCCAGGAGGAGGTGGGCATGCGCCTGCCGGTCCAGCGCGAGATCGCGCGCGAGGTGGCGCAGGCGGTCGGCGAGGGGCTCGGCGAGGAGGATCTCTTCGCCATCGAGAAGTACTTCGCCCGGCGCCGGCCGTAGGGTCCCGACTCGCTGTTCCCGGCGCGCCGCAGTCGGGACACTACCTCCGCCCCTCGGCGGACGGTCTCGCAGGGTGGCTGCCGCTTCCCCTCCAGTGCCTTCGCACCGGTCCCCCTCCGCCTTGACCGCGTTCGCCGCGGAGCCGAGACTGGCGCTGTCGAAAAAGGAGTAGAGGGATGCAATTCGGAATGATTGGGCTTGGACGTATGGGCGCCAACATGGTGAGGCGCCTGATGCGCGGCAAGCACAAGTGCGTCGTCTACGACCGCTCGGCGGAGGCGGTGAGCGCGCTCGTGAAGGAGGGCGCGATCGGGGCCGGCTCGCTCCAGGAGCTCGTGAAGCACATGGAGAAGCCGCGCGCCATCTGCCTGATGGTTCCGGCGGCGTTCGTCGAAAGCTCGATCGAGGAGCTCGCGCCGCTCCTCGACAAGGACGACGTCATCGTCGACGGCGGCAATTCGCATTACCACGACGACATCGCGCGGGCGAAGAGGCTCGCGCCCCGGGGCCTCCACTACGTCGACATGGGGACGAGCGGCGGCGTCTGGGGTCTGGAGCGCGGGTACTGCCTGATGATCGGAGGCGAGCAGCCGGTCGTGAAGCGCCTCGACCCGATCTTCGCGACGCTCGCCCCGGGGCCGGGGGACATCCCGCGGACGGAAGGGCGCGAGAAGCTGAAGAGCACCGCGGAGCAGGGCTACCTGCACTGCGGGCCGACCGGCGCCGGGCACTTCGTGAAGATGGTGCACAACGGCATCGAGTATGGCCTGATGGCAGCTTACGCCGAGGGGCTCAACATTCTTTTCAACGCGAACGTCGGCAAGGCGTCGCACGAAAAAGACGCGGAGACGACGCCGCTCCGCCACCCCGAGCACTACCAGTACGACTTCAACCTGGCGGACGTCACCGAGGTATGGCGGCGCGGGAGCGTCATCGCGTCGTGGCTCCTGGACCTCACGGCCACGGCGTTCGCGAAGAGCCCCACGCTCGGCGAATTCGGGGGCAAGGTGTCCGACTCGGGAGAGGGGCGCTGGACGGTGGCGGCCGCGAACGACGAGGGCGTGCCCGCGCACGTCTTGACCGCGGCGCTCTTCGAGCGCTTCGCGTCGCGCGGTCTGGACGAATTCCAGAACAAGGTCCTGTCGGCGATGCGCTTCGGCTTCGGCGGGCACGTGGAGAAGAAATGACGAGCGACAAGCCGCGCTCGGACGCGCTGGTCTTCTTCGGCGCGACGGGAGACCTCGCGTACAAGAAGATCTTCCCCGCGCTGCAGGCGATGGCGCGCCGCGGACACCTCACGTTCCCCGTCATCGGCGTCGCGAAGTCGGGCTGGAACCGCGACCAGCTCGTCGAGCGCGCCAAGAAGAGCGTCACCGAGTACGGCGGTTGCGACCCGCAAGCGTTCGCCCAGCTCGTTTCGCAGCTGCAGTACATCGACGGCGACTACGGCGACGCCGACACGTTCCGCCAGCTCAAGCAACAGCTCGGAACCGCGCAGCGGCCCACGCATTACCTGGCGATCCCGCCGAGCATGTTCCCGGCGGTCATCTCGCAGCTCGGCGCCGCGCAGTGCGCCACGAACGCGCGCGTGGTCGTCGAGAAGCCGTTCGGGCGCGACCTCGCCTCGGCGCGCGAGCTGAATCGCGTACTTCACTCGGTCTTCCCCGAGGAGAGCATCTTTCGCATCGATCATTACCTCGGCAAGGAGCCCGTCCAGAACATCCTCTACTTCCGCTTCGCCAACGCCTTCCTCGAGCCCATCTGGAACCGGCACTTCGTCGAGAACGTGCAGATCACGATGGCCGAGAGCTTCGGCGTGAAGGGGCGCGGCAAGTTCTACGAAGAGACGGGCGTCGTCCGGGACGTCATCCAGAACCACCTCTTGCAGATCGTGAGCTATCTCGCGATGGAGGCGCCGTCGGCGGCGTACGGCGAGGCGATTCGCGACGAGCAGGGGAAGGTCCTCCGGACGATCCGCCCGATGACGGTCGACAACATGGTGCGCGGCCAGTTCCGCGGATACAGAGACGAGCCCGGCGTGGCGAAGGACTCGTACATGGCGACGTACGCCGCGCTGCGGATGTACGTGGACTCCTGGAGGTGGGAGGGCGTGCCGTTCTACGTGCGCGCGGGCAAATGCTTGAAGATGACGTGCACCGAGGTGAGCGTGGAGCTGAAGGTTCCGCCGCAGGTCGTCTTCTCCGAGCCGACGCCGTCGATCGGAAACGTGATCCGGTTCCGGCTGAATCCGGAGGTGGTCATCGCGCTCAGCGCGCGCAAGAAGCGCCCGGGCGAGGGCATGGCCGGCGAGCCGGTGGAGCTCGTCGTGTCCGACACGGGAGCGCACGGACCGAGCGCGATGATGGACGCGTACGAGCGCCTCCTCGGCGACGCGATGGCGGGCGACCCGACGCTCTTCGCGCGGCAGGACGTCGTCGAGGCCGCGTGGGCGATCGTCGACCCGGTGATCCACGGACCCAGCCCGATGTACGAGTACGAGCCCGGGACCTGGGGACCTCCTCAGGCCGACCGGCTGGTGGCGGACGTCGGGGGGTGGAACACGCCGACGTGACGGCGAACCTGCTGACCCACAGCGCCAAGAGCGTCCCGCCGCAGCTGTCGAGCGCACCTTGCGCAGCGGAGAGCCCTTACTGCGTGCACGTCGCTCCGACGCACCCATGACCGGCGTCCGCGCAGTTTTGGCATGGGCCGCCACCGGTCCCGCACGCCGCGTTATCGTTTCCGACGAGGCAGATGTCGTTCTGGCAGCAACCCGCGCAGAGCGTCGGTCCGCACTGGCTCAGCGTGACGCACGCCCCGTTCAAACACGACTGCCCTTGCGCGCATTGCGCGCAAACGCTTCCGCCCGCGCCGCATGACGTTGGGTCCGTCCCCGTGCTGCAAACTCCTCCCAAGCAGCAGCCCTTGCAGTTCTGAGGGCTGCAAGCGATCGTGCAAATCGGAGAGGGTGTGTCGTTCGAAGTATCGCAGACGTAACCGGGACCGCAGTTGATGCACAGCCCACCCATCGTCCCTCCGCCGCCGCAGTGTGCGTCGTCCGGCCCGCCGGTCCAGCACGTTCCGTCGGCCATGCAACACCCGTGGCAGTTGCCGGGGTTGCAGAATGAGCCGCCAACGCAAACACCAGTCGCGCAGCTTCCGCCGCACGTGCCGCACCCCTGGCCGCGGTTCGGACCCGTGCAATAGGTATCGGTATTGCCTGGGTGACATTGTTGGAAGAAGAGATCGCTGCATCCCTCGCAGTTGCTGCCGCCGCTGTCTCCGGAGCCTCCGGTTTTTTCGCACCATCCGCCGTTCTTTGGTCCGAGCGGGAGGCACACCGGGCAGCTCTGGCACTGCGCGCCTCCGCTGCCGCACGCCGAATTGTCAATTGATCCCGAGAGACACGTGCTCCCCTGGCAACACCCGAGGCAATTGGCTGGGCCGCATCCACTCGTCGTCTGGCACTGACCACTGTTGCACGCCTGTCTCTTATACACATCTCCGAGCCCACGAGACAGGCAGAAAT
>CALKVG010000360.1 GCA_937998045.1 uncultured Myxococcales bacterium | reverse complement strand
GGTTCGCCAGGAGCAGCACGTCGTCGCCGCGGTCGCGCAGGGGCGGGAGCTCGATCGCGATGACGTTGAGGCGGTAGTAGAGGTCGCGCCGAAACTGGCCCGCCTGGATCTTGCTCATCAGGTCGACGTTCGTCGCGGCCAGCACACGCACGTCGACGGTGCGCGTCTCGTCGGCGCCGACGCGCTTGATCTCCGACTCCTGAAGGACGCGAAGGAGCTTCACCTGCGCCGCGAGCGGCAGGTCGCCGACCTCGTCGAGCAGGATGGTGCCGCCGTCGGCGGTCTCGAAGAGCCCGGTGCGCGCCGTCTGCGCGCCGGTGAAGGCCCCGCGCACGTGACCGAAGAGCTCGGACTCCACGAGCTCGCGCGGAATCGCGCCGCAGTTGACGGCGACGAAGGGCCGCTTCGCGCGCGGGCTGTTCTGGTGAATGGCGCGGGCGACGAGCTCCTTGCCAGTGCCGCTCTCGCCGAGGATAAGGACGGTCGACGACGTCGGCGCGACGCCCTCGATGAGTCGGAAGACGTCGACCATGCGGGGCGAATCGCCGATGATCTCGCCGAAGCGCTCCTTCGAGAGGAGCACCTGCTCGAGCTGCTTGGCGCGGTCGGCGAGGCGACGGTGCTCGGCTGCCTTGAGGACTGCATGGGCGACCGCGTCGTTCGAGTGAAAGGGCTTGGTGAGGAAGTGATACGCGCCCGCCTTCATGGCGGCGACCGCGTTGTCGACATCGGCGAACGCAGTCATGAGGAGCACTTCGGTCGGCGCGTCCATCGCCTTGACGCGCGCGAGCACCTCGAGGCCGCCGATACCGGGCATCATCATGTCCACGAGGGCGACGTCCGGCGGCGTGCGCTGGATGTACTCGAGGGCCTGCGCGCCGTCGTTGGCGACCGCGACCTGCATGCCGCGCGTCTCGAGCACGCGCGAGAGGCTGCGGCGGAGCGCCGGCTCGTCGTCGACGACGAGGACGTGGACCGCCGACGTCTCTGTCGTGAGCGCCGGCGGTGCTGCACTGAGAGTGTGGACGCCGGTGGTGCTGGAGCTGGACGCGGTCACCACCCCTCAGAATAACGGTTCTCGATGGAGATTGGCCACATCGAGAACCTTTCTCGTGAGAGAGGCGTGCGCGCGGGTAGGCAGGTCGCCGTAGGGTACGAGGTCCAAGGCGTCGTACTCGGCGCCGACGGCTTCGACGCCGTCCGCCAGGCGGTCCTCCGCCGGCCGGCACTTGGCCAGGCACTGAGGCGAAACGGATCCGCGCAAAACCTGCACGTGCATACGCCGGTGGGAGAGGATGTGCACAACCTCGCCGGCCACATCGAGCGCGGTCAGGTTTACCCCGAGCCCCTTCGCGAGGCGCCGCTTCGCCGAACGCGGGGCGGTCGGCACCTCCCACAGGCCGCCGTACAGGGTCAGCGCGCGCCGGCGCGCGAGAACGACCGCGGTTCCGGTGTGGAGCACGATCGCGACGCGCTCGACCACCGCCTTTTCGCGTTTGGGCGCCTTGCGCGGCAGCGTCGACGCGTAGTCGACGCCGCCGCGGGCAAACGCGCGGCACCAGGCCCGGGCGGGGCACGACCCGCACCGCGGCTGCCGCGGCGCGCAGACGAGTGCGCCGAGTTCCATGAGCGCCTGCGTCCAGTCTCCGGGGTCGCCCTCGTCGATGGCCGCGAGAGCGTCGGCCTCGGCCTGTACGAGCGCCTTGCCCCGGGCGCTCGTTACGTCGTCCTCGATCGCCGCGATCCGCGCGAGGACGCGCGACACGTTGCCGTCCACGGCCGCGACGCGCTCCTTGAATGCGATGCTCGCGATGGCGCCTACGGTATAGGCGCCGACCCCCTCCAGGCTGGAGAGCGCCTCGCGGTCCCGCGGCAGGCCCCCCCCGTGGAGCGCAACGACGCGCCTCGCCGCTGCGTGCAGCATGCGCGCGCGCCGGTAGTATCCGAGGCCGCTCCAGAGCGCGAGCACCTGGCTCTCGGCGGCCTCGGCGAGCGTCTGCACGGTGGGGAGCTCGCGCAGGAAGCGCTCCCAGTACGGGACGACCGTAGCCGCTCGCGTCTGCTGGAGCATCGTCTCGCTGACCCAGATCGCATACGGGTCGCTCGTCCGTCGCCAGGGAAGGTCGCGGGCGGCGCGCGCAGGCCTGCCGCCGTTGCCGCCGCGCCCATACCAGGCGAGGAGCGCGCGCTTGAGCGCCGAGCGCAATTTCGCAGGTGACTTCATTGCCCCGCGCACGGTGTAGCCCCTCTCCTCTCGCCGGCACACCTTCCGCTCCCTCGCATCCGCTCCCACCTCGGCGCCAGGACACCTCCCCTTCGCTCTCGCCCGCCCGTCCATGGGGTAAGATCCGCCACTGGCCATGCAACCGCATCGACGTGCAGACGACGAATCGCCGACCCTACGCCCGCCGTTCGACCCGGCGACGTTTGCGCGCGATAGCGACCGAGCCCTCGTGGCCGAAGAGGCCAGGGCCGAGTCGGCGCGCCCGACGACCCCACCGACCCCCGCCCGCATCGACGAATCGACCGCGGACAGCGGCCAGCTCCTCGTGCGCCTGTCCGTCGACGAGGACGACGTGCCGTTCCTCATCGTCGCGGCTGATCGCCTGGAGGCCGCGCCCCTCTCCCCGCTGTCGCGAGCGTTCCTCCGCCACGTCAACCAGCGCGACTGCGTCGCCGTGATCTGCTCGCGGGCCGGGTTGCGCGCGGACGATGCGGTCGTCGCGATCGAAGAGCTCTCAGGCGCGGGCGTCGTCTCGTTTCAGCGAAGCACGCGATAATCCAGCGAAAACGAGCCCTGGTCGGTCGGCGACTGCCCGTCCACGACGACCCAGTACGTGCCCGGCTCGAGCGTGCGCTCGATGCTCGCCGGCCGGCGAGCCTCCGAAGCGGTCTCGCACGCCAGCTCCGCGACGTCACCCGCGGCCGCGCCGTCGGTGCACGCCTTGCGAAGGACGAGGGCTCCGTCGAACGTGGTCTGCGCGAGCGTGACGCGGACGGTCGCGCGCGACGCCAGCGCGAAGCGGAACACGCGGTCGGGCCCGGTGGTGCTGGTGTCGCCGCCGGCGCAGGACGCGGAGAACTTGTCCGCCGCCCCGGCGGTCGTCGCGGAGAGCGTACGCCGCTCGACGAGCGTAGGGGCGGTCTTGCAAGCGGCCATCTGCGCCGTCACGTCCTGAAGACTCCACGCCAACGTGAAGCGGCCGATCGCGTCGGGCGAGGCGCCGTCGACCACGAGATAGTAGGTGCCCGGGGAGAGCACCTCGTCGACAGCGCGCGCGCACGCGACCTCGGAAGCGTGGTCGCCGCAATGGTGCGAGAGCGCCAGCACGTGCGGCGCCTCTTCCGCCTGCAGCGCGGCCACGAACCGCGAACGACGCGGGACGTCGAGGCGGTACACGACGTCGGCGGCGCCTGCGCCGCCGCAGCTCCCGGAGAGATCGTCGCGCGCGGCGAAGGTGTCGCCCGCCGTCGTGAGGCCCATTCCGGCCGCGAGCGGAATCGCGTCGCCGCACCCCTCTCCGCTTGCGCCGGACCCCGCGGGCGGCGCAAGCTCGAGCTGCAACGTGTACGCGCCCGCAGCGTCCTCATCGCGCGCGTCCGCGAAGACGGTGTAGTGGCCCGCATCGAAGATGCCGGTGACGGCCGCCTCGCCGCCCGATCCTGCCCCCAGCGGCTCGGCGCACGCGAGCTCGCTCTGCGGGTCGGTGCACGCGCGCCGGACGTGCACGACCGGCGTCATGTCGTCCGAGTGCTCGACGACTCGCACCCGGGACCGCGACGCGAGGTCGAAGCTCCAGGCCGCGTCGGCTCCCTCCGCCCCTCCGCCGCACGTCGCCTCTGCGTCGTCGGTTGCCTCGCTGGTCGTGCCGCTCGCCGGCATGCCCACAGTCAGCGAGGGCGCCCGGCGGCACGCCTCGGCGAGCGCGAGCACGTCGGACGTCGAGACGGTCATCTTGAAAGCCCCGCCCTCCTGGCTGTAGCCGTCCACGAAGACGAAGTACTTCCCGGGATCGAGCACCTTCTCGATGCGCGACTGGTTCCGTCCCCCCTCGGGCGGATCGTCGTTGCAGGCCACTTCGGCCTTCTCGTCGGCGCAGTCGTCCTTGCGCACGTACAGCACCGAGTCGAAGTGCGCCTCGACCTCGATCGTGACGCGCTGCCGGCGCTGCAGTTCGAGCGCGTAGACCAGCTCGCGCGCCGAGTTCTTCGCGCACGTGCCGGCGTGCACGCTCTCGCCGCGCGAGGTCGTCCCGGTAACGACCCCCTCCGTCAGCGGAATCGGCGCCTCGCAGGTGCCCGCCGGCTCGGCGCCGGCGCGCGACGCCGAGGCGTTGCCCGGGCCGGCAGCGCCGACGCCGCCCTCCCAGGTCGCCGCGACCCAGGACCCGGCGCCCGCCGCGGCCCTCACGACGAGGACGTAGGCGTCCGGCGCGTCGAAGCATGCGCGAACGACGGCCTGGGGCTCGTTCGTCGTGTCGTGCGCGACGGGGGCGCCCTGCGGTCCGAGCAGCGTGACGTCGAGATCGCGGACGCCGTCGCCGCCCACGGCGACGACGGTCGTACATCCCGCAGGAAGCTCCAGTGGCAGGCGCGTTTCGCGGCCCTCGCCGAGGTTCCCCTCGAGGATGGGCCCCACCTGCGCGAGCCCGATGGCGGCCAGCGCGTTGTGCATGGCCACGAAGCGAGGCTCCAGGGCACCCCCGGGCGCACGCGACGACGCGCACGCGACGGCGAGGGGCAAGCCGGCGCAGACGGCGAAGCGCGAACGGGAGCTTCGGTACTGCATCGACGGCTAACGATACGTCCTTCGGAGCGTGCCGTCGGGCGCAGCGGAGGGCGGACCGGCGGGTCCGGCTTCGGACGCCGACGCGGACGGGGGTTCCGCGAGGAGCGCGGACGCGACGACGGACGCCGCCGGCGGGGCCCACTCCGACGCCGGAGGAACCGCGCCCGGGAGGACCGCGGGCGCGGCGGGTGGAAGGAGGCCGCGCTCGGGCTCGCGAGCCCAGCGCCCTCGCGCGCCGGCGCCGACCGCGGCGGCGACGGCAGCGACGGCGGGCAACGCCCAGGCCCAGGCGAAGTTGCGCGGCCGCGCAGACGGCCCGGTTTTCTTCGCAGCCGCCGAGCGCGGCGGGGGCGCACCGGGAGGCCGGTTCGAGATGACCGCCGACGGGACGCTCGGGAGACCGGCGGTGGGCGGCAAAGACGACGGACGCTCCCCCTCCTCTCCGGGGCGACGCGCCGAGTCGACGGGACGGCCATCGCTGCGCGAGAGCCAACTCCGCAGCGCGTTTCGCTGCCGCTTCAGGTCGACCCCGAGCACCGCGTCGGCGTGGACCGCCACGTCCCTCGAGGATCCCAGGGCTCCCAACACGCGGCACGCCGCCTCGAGCGCTTCCCCGAGGTCGGCGGCGCTGCGGTAGCGCTTCTCGCGGTCGCGCTGGAGCGCCTTCATGACGACCGCCTCGAGGGCGGCTGGAACGGTGGGGATTGCCGTGCGGAGCGGCGGGATGGGCATCTGCAGCAGCTTGTCCAACGTGTCTGCCTCGCCGTCCCCCTTGAACAACCGGCGGCACGTGAGCGCTTCCCAGAGAACGACGCCGGCGGCAAAGACGTCGGCGCGCCGGTCGATGTCGCCGGAAAGCTGCGCCTGCTCGGGCGCCATGTACGCGAGCTTGCCCTTGAGCTGCCCGCCGCCGGTCGGCGCGAGCTTGCTCGTCGCGCGCGCGACGCCGAAGTCGCTCAAACGCGCGGTGCCGTCCAGCCCGACGAGCACGTTCTGCGGCGAGACGTCGCGGTGCACGATGCCGAGAGAGACACCGTCGTCGTCGGTCAGCTCGTGCGCGGCGTGTAGCCCGGCGAGCATGTCGAGAGCGATGCGAAAGCCGACCTTGATCGGGAGGCGCTCGCCCACGTCGGCCGCGTGAACGAGCAGCTGCCCCAGCGTGGCGCCCTCCACGTAGTCCATCACGATGTAATAACTTTGGCCGCTCGTGCCGATCTCGTGAATCGAGACGACGTTGCGGTGGTGAATGCGCGCCGCGAGCCGCGCCTCGTCGAGGAACATCTGGATGAACTCGGGCTCGCAGGCGAGGTGCCGGTGCAGGCGCTTGATTGCGACGAGCCGTTGAAAGCCGCCCATCCCCGACAGGCGCGCGAGGTAGACGGTGGCCATGCCGCCGGTCGCGATCTCCGCGAGGAGCTCGTACCGATCGAGCCAGCGCGCTACGGCGTCCCTGGCGGCGAGCTCCCTCACGCGGCCGACCCTCCCATCGTCGCGTGATGATACCCCGAAAGGGGCCTCTTCTCGACTCGCGCGGGGAAGTCGTTCGCGAAGCGACGCGGGGGGAGGCCAGGGTCTACGCCATTTCGAGCAACAGGAGATCGGGAGACTCGAGATACCGAATGACGTCGTATGCGAAGGCCGCTCCGACGTGCCCGTCGACCACGCGATGGTCGAAAGACAGCGAGAGGAGCATGACGTCACCGACGACGATCTCGCCGTTCCTGACGACCGGCTTCTGCTTCATCTGGTGGACGCCGAGAATGGCCACTTCGGGGTAGTTGACGATGGGTGTCGCGAAGAGCCCTCCCTGTGTCCCCAGCGACGTGATGGTGAACGTCGATCCGTGTACGTCCTCGAGCTTTGACTTGCCGGCACGCGCGTCGCTGGCCAGGCGCTCGATCTCCCGCGCGATGTCGAGCAGCGTACGGCGATCGGCATCCCTGACGACGGGGACGATGAGCCCCGCGTCCGTCGCCGTGGCGATGCCGATGTGGAAGTACTTACGGAAGACGATTTCGTTGGTCGTCTCGTCGAGGCTCGTGTTGAGCATCGGGTGCTTCTTCAGGGCGGCGACGACGGCCTTCACGAGGAAGGGCAGGAAGCTGAGCTTCACCCCCTCGGCCTCGGCGGCGCCCCGCAGGCGCGCGCGCATGGCCTTGAGCTCGGTCACGTCGCATTCCTCGACGAAAGTGAAGTGCGCCGCCG
>CALKVG010000359.1 GCA_937998045.1 uncultured Myxococcales bacterium | reverse complement strand
ACACGCGTAAGATCGTCGGCAGCGTCAGATGTGTATAAGAGACAGGGTCATGGAGAACCTGCTGACCAACGCGGTCAAATACGGTACCGCCGGCACGCCCGTCGTCGTGGCCGTCGAGCGCGCCGACGACGAAAGCGGAGCGATCGCGGTCGCCGTGACCAACGACGGACGAGAGCTCGCGCCAGAGGACCTCGCGCGTCTCTTCCAGCGGTTCCAGCGGACGTCGTCCGCGAGGCTGCAGGGGATCCACGGTACGGGCCTGGGCCTCTACATCACACGTTCGCTCGTGGAGGCGCACGGCGGACGCATCGCCGCGGAGAGCTCGCCGGCGGGGAAGATCACGTTTCGGTTCACCTTGCCGGGGGGGCGGGGTGCAGGGCACGCAGACGGAGAGACCGATCGCGTCGATCGGCTGGCCTTCGCCTCGGGGTGACGTCGCACTCTACTCAGGAACTCAGGACGTTCCGCGCCCATCGGCTGAGGGCGAGGCCGCTGAGCCATCGCATCCCACTTTCGAAATTCGAATGGACATTCCGACAATCGGAAATTGCGCGTGGCGAGCTCCGCCGCGCGCGACCGCCACCTGCTCGGGCCAGGCCGAGGGGTCGACCGAGGCGAAAGTCGGCATGGTCTTCGCTTTGAAACGCGTCGCGCAGCAGTTCGTCGCGCTCGCACGCAAGGGCGCTTGTCGCGAGCGCACACCAAGGGAGAAAGAAGCCGTGACGAACAACGGGCGAAGCACAGTTACGACGGTCATCATGCTTCTCGGGAGTACGGTCGCCGCCTGCTCGTCGGGTGTCGCACCCGATGCCGAGACAACCCCCACACCGCCGACCCTGGAAGTCCTCGCGAGGCACAAGGACGCCGGCAGCACCGACTCCGGCACCGCGGACTCGGGACAGGTGGATTCGGGCACCGCAGATTCCGGCGCCAACGACTCCGGCGCCGCCGATACCGGAAATGGCGGATCGGATTCGGGGTCGTCGGCGCCGGTCATCCAGAAGGTCTTCTACCTGATGGAAGAGAACCGTGACTCCAATCAGGTCTACGGATCGAGCGATGCCCCGTACATCAACGACACCTTGATGACGACCTACGACTACGCCTCGGACTACACGAACGACGTGCACCCGAGCGAGCCCAATTACGTGTGGATGGAGGCGAGCAACAACAACTGCGGCGACCACACGTTCACGACCGACAACGATCCGAGCAAGTCGAACAGCACCGCCACGACCGATCACCTCGTGAACTATCTGGGCCGCGTCGGAAAGACGTGGAAGTCCTACCAGGAGAACTTGCCCGGCTCGTGCGGCATCTCCAGCTCGGGCGAGTACGCGGCGAAGCACAACCCGTTCGTCTTCTTCCAGGACGTCGTCGGCAGTTACACGAGCCCGTCGTCCTTCTGCACGAGTCACATCGTGGACTACAGTCAGCTCGCCACCGATCTCGCGAACGATAACCTCGCCGACTTCATCGAGATCACCCCGAACCTCTGCGACGACGGACACGACTGCTCGAATCCCTCGGTCGAGACCTTCCTGCAAAGCTCCACGATCCAGTCCGTGATCAACTACGTGACCACTCCCACCAACCACGCCGTTCTCGTCATCGACTGGGACGAGAGCGAATCGACGAACATCCACCCGATGCTCCTCATCGCGCCTACGTCCACGCTCGTGGGCAGTCACGCCGTCGCAACGCAGGTCGATCACAGCTCGTTCGTCCGGTCGATCCAGAGGATCTTCTCGGTCGACCCGAGTCACGTCGATCCGACGACCGGCCTGCCGTTCTCGTGGCTGCGTAGCGCCAGCGGCGCGAGCGACTTCTCGACGTTCTTCGCGCCCGGCCAGTTCCCCTGAGCTATCTCACGAGCGGCTCCACCTCGGCGCGCCGATGCCGTCCAGGCGCCGGTCCCCGAACGATAGCGGGGCTCCGTTCGTCAGGGCCGCCTCTCGACCCTCACCAGCCGAGCCGCAGCGCGCCCCACATCGCGCCGAGGAGGGCGACGGCGATGGCGATCATCGCCCATACGTTCGGCACGAAATACGGATACACCACCATGGCCGCGCCCACGACCATCGGTGAGAGCATGCCCTGTCGGCGGCCGTACACGAAACACGCCCCGCCAACCAGCCCGATGAAGAGCGACGCAAGCAGCGCGTTGGCGTCGAGGTTCATGAACGATGGTTAGCTCGTCTGCGATCGCAGCGCACGCCCGGGGTACGCGGCCCGTGTCCCTGCGGCGGGACGCTCAGGCGGTCCGCTGCGCAGCGGGGCGTCGCTTCAACAGCACGATGCCGCTTCGTAGGAGTCCGGAGAGGATCTCGATCGTTTCGATGCGATCGAAGCCGCACATGTCGATGACATCCTCGAGCGTGCAGTCGCCGTCGATGAGCGAGAGGACGAATCCCTGACGGGCGTCCAGGTCCAGCGCGACGCGTTGCTCTCGAGGGATCGCGATGAAGGGCACGCTCGTGAGCGACAGGCTCCCGCTGTAGGGCCCTTCCGCGTCGACTTGGATATCCGGGAGCGTCGCGCGTAGGGACTCGGGCTCCAGGAGAGGCCGCCCCCCCTTGGGCGCACCAGAGTTATCCACGGTGGGAGAAGCTTACCCCAATCAGGCGCCAGCGACGAACCGCGCCGTCTCGATGTTACGGCCTCATCGCCCGATGGGTACCCAAATGTCGTGCACGAGGCTGCACATCCGACTCGGTCGCCGGCCTTGCCACTCGGAGCTCGCGCACCGCGGCGCTGTGAAATTCGTGGCTGGCCGCCGCTCTGTCCAGTGACGCGCCCGCTCCGGTGAGATTAACTTGGCTCACCATGAACACGAGCTCGCCCTTCGCGCCGCACGCAGCGGTCGACCCCAAGATCTCCTCCGGACTGAGCGACGGCAGGCAACGCTTCCTCTCGCAGGTCGTCGCGCACGCGCTCGAGTCCGGGCTGCGCTCCCCGAAGGACTTCGTCCGGCACTTCTCGCCGAAGGCCATCATGCTCGCCCTCGCGAACCAGCCGCGCCTGCGGGCCAACATCGTCGTCCCGACCATCGGCCTGAACGAGAAGGTCGCGCTCAAGAAGTCGGCCGAGTCGATAGGCGAAGACCTGCAGATCGCGCTCGACGAGGGCGTGATCGACGAGGACTCCATCGTGCGCCTCTTCGCCGCGGACGATCGCGTCCGCTACCTCGACGACAAGAAGCTCTGGGCGTTCGTCGTCGAGGGAGACTTCTGGAAGACGACCGCAGGCCAAACCGGCGACCCCGCGACCGCCAAGCGCAACGTCGCCTACGTCGTCGACTGCGCGCGGACCAACGGCCTCATCACCGACCACGACATCGTCGAAGGCCTGACCCTCGATCGCGTCCTCGACGCCCTGCCCAAGGCCGAGCTCGCGAAGATCGTGCGCTCCGCCATCACCGGTGGACGCCACGGTCGGCATTTCGACGACGAGGCCCTGCTCGGAGTCCTCCCGGCGAGCGCGCTCCTCGAGCACGTCCCGATGCAACACATGTGGGACACCGTCGTCGTCGCTCGAATCGCGCTTCCCCACGGGCTCGCGGCTGTCGCGACTCGCGGGGCGACGACGACCCCTCCCCCGCTGCCGACGTCGCCGCCCGCAGTGGACGACGAGGAGGTCGTCGTCGAGGTCGTGGAGGGCGAGTCGATCCCCAAATCCGCATCGAAAGGCCACCGAAGCCGGCGCATCGACGCCCTCGATCTGTCGGACCTGAAGGGCGAGCTCGAGGCCGCGGGCAACTCGAAGAATTAGATGCGGCGGGCCCGAGCCCCCTACCGCGTGGCCACCACATCCGCGGTCATCGTCTGCGCGCTGCCCCGGAAAGGAGGTACCGTCGCGACGCCGAACCGGGCCGCGATGCACCTTCTTGCCTGCTCGCCGTAGTTGCCTTGCAGCACCTCGACTTTCTTGACGCGGCCGCTGGGGGCGAACGTGATGGCGATCTTGCCCGCCGAGGGGACGACGCAGATGCCGTAGTGGATGCCGCTCAGCGCCTTCAGCGCGGCGGCGAGATCGAAGTCCGGAGCCGGAGCGAAATCCGGTGCGACCGCCACGGCCTCGGGAGCCGCCGTCCGGGGTCCGCTGGCGACGGCCTCCGTCGACGCGGACGGAGGTGGGGCGGGCGCCGGCGTCGGCGCGGGCTGCGCCTCCAGCACGCTGTGCGCGGCATCGGACGGCGCGCGCTCCGCGCCACGATGCCTGACGAGCAACCCCCACGCGAGCGCCGCGGCAGCCGCGGCCAGCACGGTCAGATAACGCAGCGCACGTCGACCGCGCCCTCCGCTTCCCGAGCTCGCCGGAGCGCCTGCGGTGGTCACCGCCGGCGGAGGCGCCGAGCTCACGATGGGCGGCCCCCGTCTGGCCTCGTCGACCACACCGCGCGGGAGCCGGCGGCTGCCCTTCACCGCCGGCGGCTTCGGTGGCACCGGGATCGTCGTGCGCTGATCGTCGTCGTGCTCCTCGGGGTCTTCGGTGAGGTGGTACGGGCCGTCGTGAAAGGCTTCGGCGAAGGACTCACTCGCGGCCGTGGCGTCCGGAAAGCGACGTACCGGATCGCGCGTCACGCAGCGCGCGAACCAGGCGTCGAACCACCGCGGCAGCGCCCCACGGCGTCCGAGTGCCTCCGCGCGCTGCGACGCGCCCGCGATCGGATCGAGAAGGATCTCGCGGAGCAGCGCACGGGACGGGACGGGATCGTCGGTCGCCTGAAGCCAGTACGGCTTTCCAATCAACGCGTAGAACGCGACCAACCCGAGCGACCAGACGTTCGCCGCCGGGGCGAGCGCCTGGCCCAGATCGAACTGCTCCGGAGGCATCCAGATCGGACTGCCCACGATGTCGCCCTCGGCCGCGCACGCTTCGGAGACGAGGCACGCGATCGTCAGCTCGCGCAGCGTGACCCGGGACGGCCGGCCCGCGCCCAGGTGAACGTTCTCGGGCGTCACATCGTAGTGAACGAGCCCCTCGGCGTGCGCCTTCCCCAGCGCATCGCCCATCGCGGCGACGAGCGCGCGCACCTCCGACAGCGGCTGCGAGCCCCAGCGGCCGACGCGCGAAGCGAGGTCCTCGCCCCCGAGGAGATTCGTCGTGAACCAGGGTCGACCGGTGGCGGCGTCGATGCCCGCGTCGAGCGTCTGCAGGACGTGCGGGCTCGCGATGCGCCAGGTGAGCTTTGCGTGCGCCGCGAACGTCGCGCGGATCCCGTCGTGCTTCGCGAGGCTCGGGACCAGCGCCTTGAGGACGCAGCGGTTGGCATGGGGGAGGGCCAGCGGGGTCACGATGTAGGTCGCGCCCATCTCGCCGCCGCCGAGGAGCTCGACGATCCGGAACGTACCGGCGAACACCGAGCCCGGTGCCAGCAGGTGTTGGGGCCCCATGGGGCGGACGGTACTAAAGGACGGCGGGGCGAAGCCAGAATCGGGAACCGTTCTTCCGCGATTGCCCACGGCTGAGGATTCAGCCGATCGGTCAAAGAGGAATTGCCACGCGCTAGCTCGGCGCTAGCGCGTGGCCACCAGATCCGCGGTCACCGTCTGCGCCCCGCCACGGAAGGGAGCCACCGTCGCGGCGCCGAAACGCGCTGCGACGCATGTCGTTGCCTCCTCGTCGTAGTTGCCTCGCACGACGGTGACCTTCTGGACGCGACCGTTCGGGGCGAACGTGACCGCGAGCTTGCCCGCCGCGGGGACGGGGCAGTTGCCGTAGTAGATCCCGTTCAGCGACCTCAGCGCTCCCGCGAGATCGAAGTCGGTCGTCCCGCCGCCCGCGACGGCCGACGAAGGGATCGCCTCGCGCCCGCTCGCCGACGCCTCCGTCGACGCGGACGGAGATGGGGCGGGCGGCGGCACGGCCAGCTGCGTTGCCGGCGGCGCGGCCGCCTGCCGGGCGTCCGAGCCGGCGGACGGCGCGCGTCGTTGTTCGCAAGAATGCGGGGGCCAGAACCACGCGACCGCCACACCGACCGCGGTTAGTACCACGAGGACTCGCGGCGTCCGGCGGCGGCGCCCTCCTCTTCGCGACGCGCTCGCCGGAGCGCTCGCGGCCGTCGCCGCCGGCGGAGGCGTCGCACTCCCGGCGGCCGGAGCGCCCTTCGCGTCCGCGACCACGCCGAGCGGGAGACTTCGGCTGCCCTTCACCCTCGGCGGCTTCGGGGGCATCCGCGTCGTCGTGCGTTGAGCGTCGCCGGCGTCCTGCGCGGCGTCGTGCCGCTGGTTGCCGACGGAGTCGGCGAACAACGCGCTCGCGACCGTCGCGTCCGGAAAGCGCCGCCCGGCGTCGCGCGTCACGCAGCGCGCGAACCAGGCGTCGAACCCTGGTGGCATCGCGCCGGTGTATCCCAGGGCCTTCGCTCGCTCCGACGCGCCCGCGATCGGGTCCCGAAGGATCTCGCGCAGCAGCGCCCGCGAAGGAGCCGGGTCGTCGGTCGCCTCGACCCAGTACGTCTTCCCGGTCGCCGCATAGAACGCGAGCAGCCCGACCGACCAGACGTTCGCCGACGCGGCGAGCGCCCGGCCCAGCTCGAACTGCTCGGGAGGCATCCAGATCGGGCTCCCCACGATGTCACCCTCGGCCGCACATGCATCGGAGACGAGGCGCGAGATCGTCAGCTCGCGGAGCGTGAAGCGCGACGGTTTGCCGGCGCCCAGGTGGACGTTCTCGGGGGTCAGATCGTAATGAACGAGCCCCTCGGCGTGCGCCTTTCCGAGCGCATCCCCCAGCGCGGCGACGAGCGCGCGCACCTCGGAGAGCGGCTGCGGACCCCAGCGGCCGACGCGCGAGGCGAGGTCCTCGCCGCGAAGGAGGTCCGTCGTGAACCACGGCCGGCCCGTGGTGGAATCGATGCCCGCGTCGAGCGTCTGCAACAGGTGCGGGCTCGCGACGCGCGAGGTGGCCTTTGCCTGCGCGACGAAGATCGCTCGGATCGCGTCGTTCTTCGCGACGGTCGCGACCATCGCCTTGAGGACGCAGCGGCCGCCCGGGGGGAGTGGGTCCACGAGATAGGTCTTGCCCATGTCGCCATCGGCGAGAAGCTCGACGATCCGGAAGGACCCGGCGAACACGGAGCCCGGTGCCAGCACGTCGTGGGACCCCACGCATCGACGCTAGCCGAGGAGGGCAGGCCGCGGCTAGGGGCGGCGGCGGAGCCCTCATTCGGACCGCACTTCGCGTGTCGGTGTCGCACTCGAAGCGGGACGTCGCGCCCGCACGGCGCGCGCCAGCCGAATCAACATGCGCTCGGTGGAGCCGAGGTCGGCGCAACCATCGGTGATGCTGACGCCGTGCTCCAGATCGCGCAGCGCCATGCCGGGCCGCAGGTCCTGCCGTCCCGCGCGGATGTTGCTCTCGATCATGACGCCGAGCACGTGGTGCGACCCGCGCGCCAGCTGCTGCGCGACGTCGTCGAGCACGCGCGGCTGCGCGGCGTAGTCCTTCCCGCTGTTGTCGTGACTGCAGTCGACGAGCACGCGAGGGCACAGCCCCGCCTTGGCGAGCGCCCCCGCGGCGCTCGCCATGTGCGCTTCGGCGTAGTTGGGGCCAGCGCTCCCGCCTCGAAGCACCAGGTGCCCGTCGGGGTTGCCCGTCGTCCGGACGATGGCCACGCGCCCGGCGCCGTCGATGCCCAGGAAACTGTGCGGCCGAGACGCCGCGAGCATCGCGTTCGTCGCGACCGCCAGCGAGCCGTCCGTCCCGTTCTTGAAGCCGATCGGCATCGACAGTCCGCTCGCCATCTCGCGGTGCGTCTGGCTCTCGGTCGTGCGCGCGCCGATCGCCCCCCAGCTGATCAGGTCCGCGAGGTACTGCGGCGAGATCGGATCGAGCATCTCGGTCGCGGCCGGCATCCCCATTTGCGCCAGGTCGAGCAGCAGCGCGCGCCCGACGCGCAGCCCCGTCGCGATGTCGTGGCTGCCGTCGAGGTGCGGGTCGTTGATGAGCCCCTTCCAGCCGACCGTCGTGCGTGGCTTCTCGAAATAGACGCGCATGACGACGAGGACCTCGTCCTCTACACGGCTGCGCAGCGCGATGAGATGGTGGGCATACTCGCGTGCCGCCTCTGGATCGTGGATCGAGCACGGCCCCACGATGGCGAGGGCGCGCCGGTCTCGTCCGGTCAGGAGGGCCCGCACCTCGTTCCTCGTGCGAAAGACGAGGTCCGCGGCGGCGTCGTCTATGGGCAAGGCCGCGTGGACCTCGTCGGGGGCGGGCAGCGGGCGGGTATCCAGGACGCGAAGATCGCGGGTCGTTTGCATCGGCGTGTCTCCAGAAACGAAAAACCCCCGGCCGCTCGCGGCGACCGGGGGTCTCGGAACCTCTCTCGGGCTTCTGCCCGCGTCTACGAGGTCGTCCCTCCGGCGCCGCGCGGCGGCCAGAAGAAATGGACTCCGTAGAAGAAGCGGAAACCCGTCACGGGGTGCACTGTACATCGAAGACGGCGCTCGCGCCAACGGGAACGGGCCGGCTCGGTGAGAGGCGCCGCGGCTCGCGAGGGAGCGGAGCGCCAGTCACCTGTACGTGTCCTGCAGCGCGTCGAGCGCCGCCCGGCCCGGGCACAGCTCCTCGAAAGGAAGCTTCGAGAGGGGCACGTCGACCGTCTTGGACGCCGCGTGCATCTCGACTCCGCGCTCGTCGACGAAGAGGAGGCCCACCGGCACCTCGCCCGAGCGCTGGCGCTCGTACAGGTACGACCACACCGCCTGGCGGTCGGTGGGATCGTAGTCGCTGGCGACCTTGCGAAGGCTGAGGATGCTCCCGTCGTGCATCGTGACCTGCGTGGCGCCACCCGCAGCCACCGAGGCGGTGATCTCCGATGCAGGCGGTACGAAGTCGGCCTCGACGACCTGTACCTGATGCTGGCGCGTGTAGAGGTAACTCTTGGTCGACCCTTCGTGATCGTTGAACGTCACGCACGGCGAGATGACGTCGACCAGGGCAAACCCCCTGTGCCGGATCCCCGCTTTCAAGATCGGCACGAGGTCGGCCTTGTCGCCCGAGAAGCTGCGCGCGACGAACGTCGCGCCCAGGCTAAGGCCGAGCATCACCGGGTCGATCGGCGCCTGCGTATTGGGCTCGCCCCGTTTCGACTTCGAGCCGATGTCCGCCGATGCCGAGAATTGCCCCTTGGTCAGGCCGTACACGCCGTTGTTCTCGATCACGTAGAGCATGTTCACGTTGCGGCGAATGGCGTGGCACATCTGGCCGAGCCCGATGGACAGCGAGTCGCCATCGCCGCTCACGCCGATGCACGTGAGCTCTCGGTTTGCGGCGGCGGCGCCCGTAGCGATGGCCGGCATCCGCCCGTGGGCCGAGTTGAAGCCGTGCGCGCCCGACAGGAAATAGGTCGGCGTCTTCGACGAGCACCCGATGCCCGACAGCTTGGCGACCATGTGCGGCGGCGTGTCGAGCTCGTAGAACGCCTTGACGATCGCAGCGGTGACCGAATCGTGGCCGCAGCCCGCGCACAGCGTGGACATGCTCCCTTCGTAGTCGCGGACCGTGAGCCCGAGCTTGTTCGGCTGCAGCGACGGATGCCGGGCGGCCGGTTTCTTGATGTAGCTCACGACCGATCCTCCTTCGTCGCCGGGTACGCGGTGGCCGACGCGCGCTCGATCCCCTGCACGACCTGCGCGGCCTGCAGGGGGAAGCCGCCGTACGCGCGCACCGAGCGAAGCTTCTCTTTCGGGGCGGACGTCTCGAGCGCCAGCAGAGACCGGAGCTGGGCATCTCGGTTCTGCTCGACGACGTACACCGTCTCGTGCGTCGCGAGGAAATCCTCGACGTCGTCGCCGAAGGGGAACCCGCGCACGCGCAGGTAGTCGGCCCGCGTCCCGCGACGTTCGAGCTCCTCGAGCGCCTCCCGCACCGCCAGGTCGCATCCCCCCACGGTGACGACGCCGATCGTTGCGCCTGAGCGGCGCTCGACGACGGCCGGCGGCACCAGCGCGCGCGCGGCGCGATGCTTGCGCGCCAGCCGGTCCATCACCTCCTGGTACTCGTCGGGGATCTCGGTGTATCCGCCGAGCTTGTTGTGCCCCGACCCGCGCGTGAAGAACGCGCCCTTCGCGTGCACGCCCGGAAGCGTGCGCGCCGCCACGCCGAGCTCGTCCTCCGGCGAGTAGCGCGTGAACTTCGGCATGCTCTCGAGCTCCTCGCGGGACAGAACGCGACCTCGGTCAGGGCGATATGCGTCGTCCCACTCGAGACGCGGCACGACCCAGTCGTTCATGCCGATGTCCAGATCGGTCACGAGGAACACCGGTGTCTGAAAGCGCTCGGCGAGATCGAATGCCTTCGTCGCGAATGTGAAGCACTCGGCCGGATTCGCCGGGAAGAGCAGAATGTGCTTCGTGTCGCCGTGCGACGCGTACGCGCACGAGAGGATGTCCCCCTGCTGCGTGCGCGTGGGCATCCCGGTCGAGGGCCCGACGCGTTGCACGTCGACGATCACCACCGGAATCTCTGCATAGTACGCGAGCCCCACGAGCTCGTTCATGAGCGAGATCCCCGGCCCCGCGGTCGATGTGAACGCCCGCGCGCCGTTCCACGCCGCCCCGATGACCATGCCGATCGCGGCGAGCTCGTCCTCCGCCTGGAGGATGCAGTACCGCCGCTTGCCGGTTTCCTGGTCGGTGCGGTACTTCGCGCAGAGCGACGTGAACGAGTCGAGGACGCTCGTCGACGGGGTGATCGGGTACCAGGCGGCCACGGTCGCTCCCGCGTACAGGCAACCGAGCGCCGTCGCGGTGTTGCCGTCGATGAGGATCGACCGATCGTTGGCGTTCATCTTCTGCAGGCGGACGGGGAGCGGGCACTCGAAGTGCTCTTTCGCGTACGCGAACCCCAGCTCGATCGCTTTGCGATTCGAGTCCATCAGCGCCGGCTTGCGCGCGAACTTCTCTTTGAGCATGCCCTGCACGACGTCCATGTCGATGTCGAGCAGCGCCGCGAGCGTGCCCGCATACGCGATGTTCTTCATCAGCGTACGCTCGCGGGCGTCCGCGAAGATCTCGTTGCAAAGCTGCGCGTACGGCACGCCGAGGAATGTCACGTCGGGGCGGGCGAGCGCCGGATTCAGGGGCCACGTCGAGTCGTACAGGAGCCAGCCGCCGGATCGCACTTCGCGCACGTCGCGCGCGTACGTCTCGGCGTTCATCGCGACCATCAGGTCGTATTCCGACGTACGCGCCGTGTGCCCGTCGCGGTTGACGCGAATCTCGTACCAGGTCGGCAAGCCCTGGATGTTCGAGGGGAACAGGTTCTTGCCGGACACCGGGATTCCCATGCGGAAGATCGCCTGCATCAGCAGCCCGTTCGCGCTCGCGGAGCCGGTGCCGTTTACGTTGGCGAGCTTGAAGGCGAAGTCGTTGACGCGAGAGCCGTTCACTTCCCGTTGCACTGCGTTCTCCTCGCGCCGCTACCGAGGCGGCCGTTGCCGTTGCCGTTGTGCGCAGACGTGCCGCGCGCATACGGAACGATCAGGTCGAACTTCTGCATGTCCCACGCGGCGGTCGGGCAGCGTTCCGCGCAGAGGCCGCAGTGCACGCACATGTCTTCGTCCTTCACCATGATGCGGCGGGTCTGCGGCAGGGGGCCCGAGACGAACAGGTCCTGCGCGGGGTTGGTCGCCGGCGCGCTCAGGTGCTTGCGCAGCTCGGGCTCCTCCTCGTTCTTCGTGATGGTGAGGCACGTGACCGGGCAGACGTCGACGCACGCGTCGCACTCGATGCAAAGCGAATCGGTGAACACCGTCTGGATGTCGCAGTTCAGGCACCGCTCGACCTCGCGGGCCGTCTGCTCGGCGTCGAAGCCCACCTCGACCTCGATGTTCATCCGCTTGAATCGCTCGACCAGGGCCACGTGCGTCATTTTCTGACGCTTCTCCGGGTTGTAGTCGTTCTTGTAGCTCCACTCGTGAAGGCCCATCTTCGCCGAGCTGAGGTTCATCCCCGGAGGGAGCCGATCGGTCAGCGGCCGGCCCGAGCACCGAGCGTCGATGCTGATGGCCGCCTGGTGCGCATGCTCGACGGCCCAGATGATGTTGAGCGGACCCCACGCCGCATCGCCGCCGAAGAAGACGCCGGGGAGCGAGCACTGGTGGGTCACCTTGTCGACGACGGGCACTCCCCACTTGTCGAACTCGATGCCGATGTCGCGCTCGATCCACGGGAACGCCCCTTCCTGGCCGATCGCCAGGATGACGTCGTCGGCCGGCAGAAACACCGTGTCGATCGGCGTCTGCGTGAGCTTGCCGCCCTCCTCGCGCGACTCGTAGCGCTGAAACTCCATCCCCACGAGCTTGCCGTGCTCGACGACGAAGCGCTTCGGTTCGTGGTTGACCACGATCTCGACCTGCTCCTCTTCGGCGTCGTCGAGCTCCCACGGAGAGGCCTTGAAGTACCGGCGCGGCTTGCGAGCCATCACCTTGATGTCCTTGCCGCCGAGCCTTCGCGAGCTGCGGCAGCAGTCCATCGCCGTGTTGCCTACGCCGATGATGAGGACACGCTCGCCGATGTGCTCGACGTGCCCGAACGCCACGGACTCGAGCCAGTCGATGCCGATGTGAATGCGATCGGTCTCGTGGCGGCCGGGGATCTCGAGGTCCTTGCCGCGCGGCGCGCCGCTTCCGACGAAGATCGCGTCGTACCCCTGGTCGAGCAGCCACTTCATGCTCTCGATCGGCGCCCCGTAGTGGACGTGGACGCCCATGCCGAGGATCATGTCGAGCTCTTCGTCGAGCACGCGTTCGGGCAAACGAAACGCAGGGATGTTCGAGCGCATCAATCCGCCGGCGACCGGCAGCTTCTCGTAGATCGTCACGTCGTAGCCGAGCGGAACGAGATCGTTCGCGACGGCCAGCGACGCCGGACCCGCCCCCACGCACGCGATCCGCATGCCATTCTTCGCGGCGGCGGGCCTGGGGAGCCGATCGGCGATGTCGCCGCGCAAGTCCGAGGCGACGCGTTTGAGGCGGCAGATCGCGACCGGCTTGTCTTCCACGCGACCGCGGCGACACGCGGGCTCGCAGGGCCGGTCGCACGTTCGCCCGAGGATGCCAGGGAAGACGTTCGACTCGCGGTTGAGCAGATACGCGTCGGCATATCGGCCCTGCGCGATCAGGCGGATATACTCGGGAACGTTCGTGTGCGCGGGACACGCCCACTGGCAGTCGACCACTTTGTGGAAGTACTGCGGGTTTCGGATGTTGGTCGGCTCCACGGAGGTGTCTGGTCTTCTAGCAGAAACATGCACAATCGCCTTCGCCGGACGCTGGCATCGGAAAGTTGCGACCAGCTCGCGCCAGCGGGAACCGGCCGGCTCCACGACGGCGCTTTCGTAGGCCTAAGGGCCGCTGCCCTCGGTCATCGCGAAGTGAACGCAATAGTTGGCCTGGTTGTGATGGTAGTGCGCCTTGATCGTCCCCCCGGCAGCCGGCCACGGTGCCGCGAGCGTGAGCTCATCGTTCGAGACATGCGCCGCGATTGCGGTGCCGCTTGCGCGCAATCCGCCATGTCGCCTCGTCTCCTTCGCGTCACGCGCAGCAGCGGAGGGAGCCTCAGACGGCTCAGGAATGTGCGCCCATCGGTCGTCCCGATACGAGGCGGCGATTGCTGGATGTCGTGCATACGTCCAAGGGACGGCGACGTTCGAACACGGAGCCGTAGCTCGTGGACACTCCGTCCCGTGCGGCCGGTGCCGCCCTCCCGAGGCCGATGAAGGCGAGGGCCGAGCTCCTTGACCAGGGTCCCTAGATCGCCGATCTCTCCCTCGGGCATCCGCGATGATTCACCGCGTCTACCTTTCTCCGGGGATGTTCGGCTTCGGTCGGCTCGCCGCGTACGACTACTTCGTTCACCTCGAGCGCGGCCTCACCGAGCGCCTGCACGCGGCCGGCGACGACGTCGAGATCCGCGTCGCGCGGGTTGCGCCGAATGCCTCCATCCGCAGGCGCGCGATGAAGCTCACCGACCTCGTGGACGAGACCTGCGACCCCGAGAAGCCGGACGGGGGTCCCATCCACCTCATCGGGCACTCGACCGGAGGGCTCGACGCGCGCCTCGTCGCGTCGCCGACCGTCTCGCTCGCCGGCCCGCAGCGAGCGCACGCGTGGCTTCCGCGGATCGCGAGCGTGACGACGATCAACGCGCCGCACTTCGGGACGCCGCTCGCGAGCTTCTTCACGACCGCGAGCGGGCAGCGCGCCCTGCGCGCTCTCAGCGCCCTCACCGTCGTCGCGCTCTCGCTCGGCTCGCCGCCCCTGTCGGTCGCCGGGGCCCTCGTGGCCGCGTTCGGACGCGTCGATCGCGCGGTCGGTCTGGACATCAAGGTTCTCGAGCGCACGACCGAGACCCTGCTGCGACAGATCGACGGCGTGCGCAGCCGCGAGGTGCGCGACTACATCGACCTGATGCGCGAAGACAACGGCGCCATGGTGCAGCTCATGCCCGAGGCGATGGACCTCTTCGTCGCCGGCGTCGAGGATCGCGCGGGCGTCTTCTACCAGTCCGTCGTATCGATGGCGCCACCGCCTTCGCCCGGCTCCTTCGTCCGTTCGCTTCGCAGCCCGTGGAGCGCGCTGAGCAGCGCAATCTTCGCGATTCTCTACCGCATCACCGCCGTTCAGGACCGCGCTTATCCGTGCGCCGCCCCCACCCTCGACGCGGACCACGAGCGCGCGCTCCTGCAGTCGTTCGGTCGCATGCCCGAGCTACGCGAGAGCGACGGCGTCGTGCCCGTGCGATCGCAGCTCTGGGGAAAGATCGCGTGGGCCGGCTACGCCGATCACCTCGACGTCCTCGGTCACTTCGACGGGGGTCGCACGAACGCCGCGTCCGCCGGGGCCGCGCCCAGGCACGTGGACTGGCTCTGCAGCCGAAGCGACTTCGGCGCCGCGCAGTTTGCGGCGATGCTCGACGCGATTGCCTCCGGCCTGCTGCACGCTGGGCGCGACGCCGCCAGGAAGCGCGTCGCGTGAGAGGTCGTCGCGCCGCTTGCGCGCCGCCCGCGCGATCGGGGCCGGGTCTCTCCTCGGGCGGGATATACTGGCCCTCATCGAGGAGATGCTTTGCGATGGCGCAGAAGAAATCTGCAAAGAAGACCCCGCACAAGTCGCCCAATGGCGCCACCGCGCGCGGCAAGAAGCTCGCTGGATTCACGGACGAGGAACGAGCCGCGATGAGGGATCGGGTCCAGGAGGTTAAGGCCGCCCGCGCGGGCAAGGCGGACGGAGAGGGCGCCGTACTCGCGAAGATTGCCTCGATGCCGGCGCCGGACCGCGCCCTGGGCCAACGGCTCCACGCGATCATCAAATCCAGCGCGCCCATCCTCTCGCCCACGACCTGGTACGGGATGCCCGCCTATGCGAAGGACGGCAAGGTCATCTGCTTCTTCAAGGCCGCGTACAGGTTCAAGGCGAGGTATGCGACGCTCGGCTTCAGCGACAAGGCGAACCTCGATGAAGGCCACATGTGGCCGACCGACTACGCGCTGAAGGAGCTGACCGCCGCCGAAGAGGCCAGGATCCGCGCGCTCGTGAAGAAAGCGGTGAGCTGAGGGGCCAGGAACCGAGCAGCACGCCCAGGCCCAAGCGCCCGATGTGCGCTCAGCGCCTCGCGGCGCACATGCACCCGAATGCCCCCCTGGGCGGACGAGAAGAGACCGTCACCATCCTCGCAAGAATTGTCGACGTCCATCGGCCGCGATTGAGGGAAAAACGCCGCCCGCATGCGGGCGCGCCGCATGCAGACAGAAGCAACGATCGATGGGAAAAGTCCTCCTCGCGACCGCGTCCCTCGTCGCCCTCGCGACGCTGAATGGCTGCACCGACGCGGGGGTACCGCCCGGCGCCGTGCCGGAGACGACCGAGTCCGGCGCTCCGTCCAGCGACGGCGGCGGCGCCCGCGACGACGCCGGCAACCCGATTCCCCCCGCGGACGGTGGGGCGTCCCCGAACGACAGCGCCCCGAGCGACGACGGCGGTCCCGCCTGTCCCCCGCCTTCCGGCGCCGGCGGCGGTAGCGATGCATCGGCGCCCACCGCCGGGATGATCGACCTCGTCCCTCTGCCGGTCTCGGTGTCGCCCGCGCACGGCGCATTCGTGCTGTCGTCCGCGGCCGCGATTCGCGTCGACCCCGCGACCGCGGAGATGACGGCGATCGGCGAGTACCTCGGTTCGAAGCTACGCCCGGCGACCGGTTACGCGCTCCCCGTGATGCCGGCGAACGCCGCGCAGGGCTGCGCCGGAGACGTCGTCCTGACGACCTCCGGCGATGCCGCGCTGGGAGACGAGGGATACGACCTCGCGATCGGCACCGACCAGGTGCGGCTCGCGGCCCACCAGCCCGCCGGCGTGTTCCGTGGCCTGCAGACGATCCGTCAGCTCCTGCCGGCGGCCATCGAGAACGCGACCCCGTCGTCCGGCCCCTGGAACATTGCAGCCGGCACGATTCACGATTTCCCGCGCTTCGCATGGCGCGGAACGATGCTCGACGTCGCGCGCCACTTCTTCGGCGTGAAGGACGTCGAGACGTACATCGATCTCCTCGCCTACTACAAGATCAACACCCTTCACTTGCACCTCTCCGACGACCAGGGCTGGCGGATCGCCGTCGACGCCTGGCCGGACCTCACCGCGATCGGCGGCAGTACCGACTTCGGGCGGCCCGGGCGGCTACTACACCAAGGCCGACTACTCGGCGATCGTCGCGTACGCGCAGAGCCGGTACATGACGGTCATCCCCGAGATCGACATGCCCAGCCACACGAACGCGGCGCGCGCGTCCTACGGAAGCCTCAACTGCGACGGCATGGCGACCGCGCTGAGCGCGGGCGGCGGCTCGCTCTGCATCAACGGAGACGACGCGACCTACATGTTCGTGTCCGACGTCGTGCGCGAGATCTCCGCCATCACGCCCGGCCCGTTCTTCCATGTCGGCGGCGACGAGGCGTCCACCGTCTCGTCCGCAGACTTCCAGTCGTTCTTCATGAAAGTCGAGCCGTTCGTGCAGACGGCCGGCAAACGGATGATCGGCTGGGCGGCGATCGGTCAGGTGCCCAACCTCTTGCCCGGCTCGGTCATCCAGTACTGGACCTCGGGTGACGACGGGGTCGTCGCCGGCGCGCTCGCGCAGGGCGCGAAGGTCCTGATGTCCGTGGCGAACAAGGCGTACATGGACATGAAGTACGACCCGTCGACGCAGTTCGGTCAGACGTGGGCCGGCTACATCGACGAGCAGACCGGCTACACGTGGGACCCCGCGCAGATTGTCAACGGCGTCGGCGACGAGCAGCTCGTCGGCCTCGAGCCGCCGCTCTGGACCGAGACGCTCCTCACGCTGAACGATGTCGAATACATGGCTTTCCCGCGCATCGCCGGCTACGCGGAGATCGGTTGGTCTCCGGCGGTCGGCAGAAGCTGGGACGAATACAAAGTGAGGATCGGGTCGCAAGGGCCGCGCCTGCGGGCCCTCGGCGTGAACTATCACCAGTCGCAGCTCATCCCCTGGCAGTGACGGCGCGCGCTCGCCAGTTGTCCCGCGCGAAGGCGAACCACGCGGCGTTGGCCCACCCGATGCGACCGTCGGGCCGGATCGCCGCGACGCTGGATGAGTCGCTTTCGTACCTCTCGCTGTGAGACCGCTCGGCGAGCGTCCGGGAGACGATCTCCATCGGCAAAGAATAGGCATCGCCGGCGAAGGTGGGAGTGGCTGGACGCATTGCTCCACGCGCGGAGGTCGACCTCTCCGCGCGACCCTCGGAGCTTTGCCGCTGGCGGGAACAGGAGAAACTCTCAGAAACGCTCGCTGTCGTGCTGCGGCGCCTGGGACCAGGGCTGGGACGGCTGCCCGTCGATCGTCGTGCCGCCGAACGCGAACGTCGGCACGGCGGCGAGCATGTCGGTTGGGAACGGGAGGGTCGGGGTCGTCGCCTTGTCGAGCGACTGCACATGCTCGGTCGTCAGCTTCACGTCGAGCGCGCCGAGGTTGTCGTCGAGCTGCTCGACCGTGCGCGGCTCGCTGCCCCAGCCCCACTCCTTGCCGAAGGTCATCGTCCCGAGGCAGAGCGGGCTCACCCGAAGGCCGGAGTGGCCGAGCGTCACGTAGTGGTCGAGCGGCATGCGGCGGTCTTACGGCGCGGGGTGGCCGCTGTCCAGGGCCGGGTATTTCGCTTTGACGCCGCTCCCCCAGCGCGTCCAGACGCACCAGGCGTCCCGACCTACCTCAACGTCAGGACGAACGCGCGCGCGATCCCGTCGGCCCCGGCCACGACCAGCCGCCCGCTCGTGACGGCCAACCATCCACCGCTCGCGTCGGTCCATGCCTCCGTGTGCGTCCGAACGTCCACGGCGAAGACGTTCGCCGTGCTGCTCACGTAGACGAAGCCGTTTGCGACGATCGGCGGATAGCTCAGCTTCCCGTCGCCGGCGAAGGTCCACAGAGCGGCCCCCGTACCCGCGTCGTTCGCCACGAGCTCTCCCCCGCTCACTGCATAGACGACGCCGTTGGCGACCGCGGGGGTCCCCGTGTACGACGCGCTCAGGGTCCAGCGGAAGTCCTGCGCGACAGGATCGACAGCCGCCAGGAGCGGCGGGGAGATGACGTATCCTCCGGTCGAGTCGAAGGCCGCCGCCGCGTTGACGGAGTACGGGGTCGCATCCGACCACGGCAAGCCGTTGTTCCAGAGAAGCGCCCCGGTCGCCGGATCGCGCGCCACCAGACCGCCCGCGACCCACGTGTAGAGGACACCGCCCGCATACGTCGGTGTCCACGAATCGTATTGCCCAATCGTGTCGCTAAAGAACACCTGATTGCCGTTGGATATATCGAACGCGTAGAGGCCCCCGAATCTCCCGCCGTCGACGTAGACCATCCCGCCGGCCACGGTCGGCGCCCAGAAGTGCTCCCACTGCGAGTCGAACGGGGAGGACCACCGCACGTTGCCGGTCGTCGCGTCGAGCGCCCAGACATGCGAGACGTCCCCCGCGTTGAGCCCCTTGTTCGTCTGGACGTAGACCGTACCGTTCACGACGCTCGGATGACCCGTACTGGAGACGGAGCCGAAGTCGTGCGTGTAGAGCACGCTGCCGTCCTGCGCGCTCAGCGCGACCAGGGTTCCGCCGGTGTTCAGGTTCGTGTCCGACGTCACGAAAATGGTGCCGTTCTCCGCCGCCGCCGGATGGAGCGGCGCTCCTGCGTCGGACACCATCCGGGTCCACGAACCCACCATGGGTGGGACGCCGGGCTCGGTCGGGCTGTAGCCGGCGTGAGACTCGTCGTACTGGAACGTGCGCCAGTTGCTGGACGAAGTGGGCTGGCAGCTGCCGCCCAGGCAACCGGCCCCCGAGGGACATGCCGCCGCGCATCCGCTGGCGCCGGCGCCGGCATCGACTTCTGCGGCTGCATCCGCGCCCGCGTCGGCGGCGGCATCCGCCTGCTGCTCATGAACGTCGGCGGCGGCATCCCCGGTCATCGACGCGTCGCCGGGGCTCGCCTCCGCGTCTTTCGCATCGCTCGCGGCATCGCTCGCGGCATCGCCGGTCGTTGCGTCCGCCCGACCGGTGTCCGCCGCCATCGCGTCCACGCCGCCCGCGTCGCTCGCCTCGGCGTCCACGGGGGCGACGTCGGCGGTTCCCGAGTCACCCGTTTCCAGCGACACGGAGCCGCCGCACGCGACGAACCCCCCGAGGACGACGGCCGCAGCGATCCCCCCCGCAGACCTAGAAATGAACGCACCCATGGAGCTCCCCCACGACGTTCTCGCACTTGAAGACGAACACCGCCGTGAACCCGAGGAGGGTGCCGATCCCCCCGTTGTCGCCCAGCGCCTCGTATTCGTCGACGCGGAAGTGGCCGCTCACGTTTCCCGGGCACCCGGTTCCGTGCTGCACGATCTCGCTCTCGTTGACCGCGGCCACGTCGTAGACCACCCCGGTCACCATCGCCTGCTTCGTCTTCCACGTGTTGAAGTTGATGGACCACCAGTCCGCCGAGCCTCCCTCCGCAGGAGTCACCTGCACGAGGGCGCCGTCGTACGTCGCGTAATACGCTTCGGCCTCCACCGCGAACGCGCTGCCGAGACCGTCCGTCTCGGTCCCCGCAAACCACGGACAACCCGGATCTCCGTGGACCCAGAAGACGTGGCCGCCGGTCGAGCACGCGGCCGACGACGGCAGACCCGCGTCGTCGGTGGAGGCCTCCGGCGGCGCCGAGCCGTCGGTGGAGGCCTCCGGCGGCGCCCCCTCGTCAAGCGAAGCGTCGATAGGCGCGCTGTCCTGCAGGGTCGTCGCGGACTCGTCGGCGACCGCGTCGCCTGGCGAGCCATCGCTCTCCTGCGCGTCCGTCAGGGTCGCATCGGAACCCGATCCGGAGTCCGCGACCGAAGCGCCCTCGACGCCGGTTTCGGATCCATCGACCGCGCCGTCCGAGCCCATCCCGCCCCCCGCGTCGGCGCCCGTGTCGGCGCTCGTCGTCCCGTCGACGAAGGCATCCGTTGCTGCGTCGGGGGACGTCGGCTCCGGGGTCGAGTCGCCCTGCCCGCAGGCAGTCGCCACGCCGAGCGAGGCCAGCCACGAAAACCGGAGAAGGATCGACGACCGTCGCAAGGTAAGCCTTCCGCTCGGCAAAACAGCCGGTGGCTCGCTGATACACGACGGCGCGCCGCGCGCGAAGTCACCCGAAATGCGACTTGACGCCAATCGCGCTTCGTGGCTCCTGGCCTCGCATGCGAAAGCTGGGGAGCGATGTCGTGCGCGCGGCCATCGCCATCGGTGTCTGCATGTCGCTGGTGGGCTGCGGGAGCTCCGGCGCAGACGGCGGCGGTGCGGACGCGGAGGCGGAGGCGGAGGCGTACGACGCGACGGCGGTCGACGGCAGCGATGCCGCGTCCGTGCCGCCGGACGCCCAGAGCGAGACGAGCGCCGACGCGACCGGCGACGCGCGAAGCGACGTCGGCCCGGACGCGCCCTGGGAGGCAGCGCCCGGAGACGCCGCGCAGGAAGGCGCTTCGGCCGAGGCTTCGGCGGACGCGTCGTCGGACGCAACCGGAGCAAGCGACGCAACCGACGCGAGCGCGGCGAGTGACGCCATCGACGCGAGCGACGCGGGGCTCCCGCTCCCGGACGCGGGGACGACCCATGCCGTTTGCACCCGGGCGGGCTGGTGCTGGGAAAACCCGCTGCCTCAGGGCAACGATCTGGCGCACGTCTGGGGCAGCGACCCGAACCACATCTGGGCCGTCGGCAAACAAGGATTCGTCATCGCGTGGGACGGCACCCAGTGGCACTGGCAAGATAGCGGCACGACCAACGACCTCTCCGCGGTCTTCGGCACGGCTCCGACCGACGTGTGGGCCGTAGGCGGCCAGACGTTCGGTCCCTACGCCGGCTCGATCTTGCACTGGGACGGCTCGAGCTGGGGCACCTATCAGCTGACGCAATACGCGATGTACGACGTGTGGGCCTTCGACACGATGCACGCCTGGGCCTCCGGCGACGTCGGCACGGTCTGGTCGTGGGACGGCACGCAGTGGACGTCGCAGACCCTCCCCCCGTCGGACGCGGGCCCGTCTCTCCAGCAGATGGTCGGCGTCTGGGGCACCGATCCGAGCCACGTATGGGTGGGTGGACAGGACGAGATCGCGAACTGGGACGGCCGGACGTGGACGACGTATACCGTCACACCCAACCCGTATTTGACTCTCGACTACGGCGGCATATGGGGGAGCGCCTCCAATGACGTGTGGGCGACCGGAGGATGCATCGCTCACTGGGACGGAGCGCACTGGACGACGAACACGACTCTCTGCGGGAACGGACTGCAGCTCTTCGCGACCTGGGGTGCCGACGCCAGCCACGTATGGAGCGTGGGCGGCGAGACCGGACAGCCCGGCGTCCTCTTCGGCCTGTCCGGAGCGAGCTGGTCGCAGCAGCGTCAATGGACCGACGGCTGGATGCGAGGCATCTGGGGATTCGGCACGGACGACATCTGGACCGTCGGCGACTTCGGTCGCATCTGGCGAAACACCGCCTCCGGATGGACCGAGCAATCGAGCGGCTCCATCGGGACACTCCGCGGCGTCGGCGGCAGCGACGCAGGGCACGTATGGGCCGTCGGCGACAAGGGGACCCTCTTGCAACGATCGTCCAGCGCGGCAGGCGTCGCGTGGGTCCCGGTGCCGAGCGGAACCACCGACACGCTCGCCGCGATCTGGGCACTCGACGCCAACGACGTATGGGCCGTCGGCGGCACGCCGGGGTTCTCGGCCGACGTCCTGAAGTGGGACGGGCACACCTGGACGGCCCAGGCGCCCGGCGTCTCGAGTGAGCTCGAGGGCGTGTGGGGGTCCGACGCAAACAACGTATGGGCCGTCGGACTGGGAGGCGAAATCACGAAGTGGGACGGCGCCAAGTGGACCGCGCAGACGAGCGGCACGACATGGGACCTCCACGCGGTATGGGGCTCGAGCCCGACGGACGTGTGGGCGGTCGGAGACGCGGCCACCGTGCTGCACTGGAACGGCTCCAAATGGAGTAACGGCCCCTTCGTGGGACGAAACGACATCCTGACGGGCGTCTGGGGGAGCGACAGCACGCACGTCTGGATCTCGGGCGACGGCACGGTCTACCAGGGCAACGGCCGGAGCTGGATGCCGCAGACCGTCGCAGGCACCCTGCAAGGAATCTCGGGCGGCGACGCGAGCCACATCTGGACCGTCGGCCAGAGCGGCGCCCTCAGCGTGTGGAACGGCTCGTCCTGGACGGCGCAGCCGAGCGGTGTCGTCGTCAATTCGCTCAACGGCGTGTGGGCCGCGGACGCGCAGCACGTGTGGGCCGTCGGGGACAACGGGGCGATCGTGGGGTGGGGGCCTTAGATCACGCGCGTATGAGCCGGGTCGGAGCTCTACGCTCTACCTTCTGTCACGTTGCGCGGCGTGCGATCGTCAACCCGACGGGGGGGAACGCGCACCCACCACGAACGAGGAGACGAGACCGCGAGAACCCGCCCCAAGCTCCCGACAGAACGGCCACGGCATGCCGCCGGCTAGAAGCCATCGTCGATCGCCGCACCGGGTTTCGGCGCGGCGGCAGACGAGCCGGGAGCCGGCCCCGTCCGCGGCAACGCGGACGGCGGCGGGCGCGGCATCCCCCCGGGCCGGGGGGCCGTGGACGATGCGCGCAAAGGCGCAATCGCCGTCGCCGCGGCGCTCGCCGCACCGGCGACGTCGCGGGGGGCGGAAGGCAATCGGACAGCCGGCTCGCTCGCGGGCAAGTCGTCAATCGAGACGGTCGGCGTGAAGAACGACGGCGCGGGAGCCGACGGCGCCGATGCGCGCGGACTCTCTTGCCGCCGCAGGGCGGGGTTGGCCGTGGCCGACGAGATCTCCGTCGTCGCCGTGGGCCTCTTTCGCAACGCGATCGCGCCGCTCAAGCTGCCTGCGACGACGGCGACGGAGAGCAAGCCAAGCAGCAGCCCGGGGCGCCGCGCGATCCCGCCGGAGCGAGCGCGCGCGTCGCTCGCGACGGGTCGGGCCGTCGTGCTGCCGACGACCGGCGCCACCAGCTCCGGCTGCAACGACTGCGTGCTGGCCGCCGCTGCCGGGGCCTGGCGCGGCTCGCCGCCGGCCGACAAGGGGCTCTCGCAGAGCGTCGGCGCCAGAGGCTCGGTGGCGTTCGAGGTCGCCGTCGCCGGCGCAGCTCTGGAGAGGAGGACCGCGAGCGCTTCCGGCGCGACGCTGCGACCGAACAGCGCCGCATGCGTATCGGTCACCGCCCTGCGCATCGCGGCGGCGCTCGCCCATCGATCGCTCTTCGCGAACGCGAGCGCGCGGTCGATGACGCTCACGGCCCGAGGCGGAAGGTCCGGGGCGACCGTGCCGAGCGACCGCGCCGGCTTCGTCGCCGTATGGATCACGATCTCCGATGCCGTCTCGCCCTCGTGCACCGTGCGGCCGCTCGCCAGCGTGAAGAGCGTGGCGCCCACGGCCCAGAGGTCCGTCTGCTCGTCGATCTCGCTGGCCTTCGCGAACGCCTGCTCCGGCGACATGAAGGCGGGCGTTCCGAGCAGCATCCCGGTTCCCGTCGCGTTCGCGCTGCTCGCGGCGGCGTCGCGCACGCGCGCGATCCCGAAATCGAGCACCTTCAGCGACCCTTCCCGGGTCACGAAGAGATTCGCCGGCTTGATGTCCCGATGGACGATGCCCCTCTCGTGCGCCGCGGCGAGGACCTCGAGGAGCCGATCGCCGATGGCGAGCACCTGCTCGAGCGGAAAGCGGTGGTCCCAGCGCTCCCAGAGCTCGTCGACCGGGGCGCCCTCCAGCAGCTCCATGACGAGGAACGCGCTGCCGTCCTCCGCCGAGTCGTCGTCGAGAACGGCGAGGGCACCGGCGTGCTTCACCGAATTGGCGGCGTAGCCTTCGCGCAGGAATCGCTGCCGGACGTCCTCGCGCAGAGAGAGCTCCGCGTGGAGCATCTTGATGGCGACTTGCTTCTGGTTCCGGTGCGTCGCGGCGTAGACGACCGCCATGCCACCGACGCCGAGAACGCTCTCGAGCCGGTACTTGCCGCGAAGCGTGGTGCCCAGACGGGCACGCGCACGTGAGTCGAGTTCGCTGCTAACGTCAACGGCCCCCCTCGTTTGCGTCGGCCACACCCTGGAACGGTCGCGCATCCTACGCGAACTGCCTGCCGTGAACAGGGCCTGCGAACGCGGTGGCCGAAAGGCGAACGCGCGAAGGCGAGCCGAGGTTCGAGTGGCAACGAGCGCCGGCGACTCGAGCGGCGTCTCGCCGAAGTCGATGTCGGACAAATCTTCTCTGTAGCTGTCGATCTCGCCGGCGCGCTGAGAACGGCACTACACTCCCGCACGTGCCCGACGTCCCTCGGTCCGCGCCTCCGCGCTTCGGCGACAGCGCCTGGCGCGGCGGATTCGTCATCGAGTCGCCCGTCTACACGGCGTCCATCGCGGCCGGCGGCGGCACCGTCGTCGCCGCGACCGAGTGCATCTATCGCCTGCGCCCCGGCGCCACCGCGTTCCAGGTGCGCGACACGCCGGAGGGCTTCGGGGACGTCGTCGCCGTCGCCGTCGAGCCACGCCGGGCCAGCGGTCCGGCGCGCTTCGCCGCCGCGACGATGGACGCGCTCCACGTCTTCGACGGCAAGGGCGGCTTCGCCTCGGTGAAGTTCCCCGAAGACCACGGCGAAGTCCTCGGCCTGATGTGGGCGCCCCGCAAGGTCGACGAGGGCGTCGCGCTGTGTCTTCACGTGCGCTTCGCGGACTTCCTCCTTCTCCTCGTTCCCGACGCCGGACCGACCGGCACCTTCGTCCGGAGCGATTGGCCCGCGCCGCACGTATGCGCGATGGCTGCGGATGGCGCCGACGGCGTCGCCTTCGCCGCCCACGACGAGGAGAACGACGATCTCGACGTCTGGGTCTGGGAGCGCGCGACCGACACGTGGCTTCGTCGCAGCATCCCGATGGCCACGAGCTCGTGGCGGGTGCACCTCGCCGTCGCCGGCACCGCCGCCGCCGTCACGCTCGGGGACGACGGCGGCGTCTGGCTGACTCGCAACGTGAGGCAGCACGACTTCGTCGAGCTCGAATCGCTTCGCGGCCTTCCCACGGCGGAGGGCGGCGCAGGCTCGGGCCCGATCGCGTTCGCTGGCGCAAGCGCCGACGCGGCGCTCTTCGCGGCGGTGCACGAGACGCCGCGCCGGTTGGTCATCGCGCGCGTGAGCCCCGGGGGCCGCCCCGAGACGATCGCCGACCTGATGTTCGAGCAGGGAGACGAGCGCGGACGCCGCGCGCTCATTCACGCGATGGCGTGGGACGCGACGCGTCGTACGCTCTTCACCGCTGCCGGCCGCGCCGGCGTGGGGTGTTCGACGGAGCCGGGCGTACCTCCGCCGTTTGGAAAGAACGGAGCGAAGCGGGCGCTGTCATGAGCCAGCGATGCGCTTCGGCTGCGCGCTTTCGGGCTCGATCCATGCTCGGCCAGAAGCGCATGAAGCCTGCCCGGAAAGTTCATCCGCTGGCCCGCGTGCGGCTTCTCCGGCGGGTCGCGGTGTCGGTCGTGCTCGCGCTCGCGCTCGTGCTCGCGACGTTGGCCCTTGCCGTGCCGTCTGGGCGAAACTGGCAGCGAAATCCGCGCGATCCGCGCTGGGTCCAGGGTCAGATCGACCTCGATACGCCCGCCCCGGAGGTCTGGGACCGCATCACCGAGGTGCGCGGATGGCCCGCCCTCTTCTCGGATATCTCAGCCTTCGCGATCGAGTCCGAATCGGCGGACCGCGCGCGCTGGCTCGTCCGTTTCGAGTCGAAGACGGTCGGGCATGGAGCGCACGACTACTCGATCGTGCTGGACGAGGGCAGGCGGTCCGGGCGCATCGTCGTCCACGCTCCCGCGATACGAGGCGCCGCGTACGTGAGCGTGGCGCCGATCGACGACCAGCGCTCGCGCGTCCGCTACGCCATCTTCGTCGAGAGATCCGGAGCCTTCGGATGGCTCCTGCCGGAGAGCTGGTTGCGCGCGTACCAGGAGCGCCTCGTCGAACGAGATCTGGGCGACCTGCAGAAGGCCTTTGGCGCGACGAGCGCGCGATAGGCAGCGCCGATGGCGCTATAACAGGTCACGCCGTCGCGGCTCACGGGGAACCACGTCTGACCGAAGACCTCGACGTTCTCGTGGAGCGCGTGATCGCAGACGCTCGTCGCCTGCGTGAGGCGCTGGGCGCGACGCTCTCATCGCCAACAAGCGTGCAGCCGGGCGACCGCCACGTCCCGCCGCCGCGAGTCCGCGTGCGGTAAGCCCGCACCTGCGTTGCTTCAACTCCCGGTGGCCCGTCGCGGAGCAGAGGACGAAGGGACGCCCCTGCCTCTCCCCCGACGGTCCGCGGCAGCCTAGCGGGATTTTTCCCTCTTTCCCGCCCTGACGCGCTCCTCGGGTCGACGTCTGTCATCCGTTTGGGCGCGTTGCGGGACCCCACCCTCCGTGGGAAGTCTTGGCCCCGGCGCGCGCGGCGGTCCTCGCTGCGCCCCCCTTCTCTTCGAGAATGCGAGGATCCATGAGAACGTCGTTCGGAATCGTCTCTATCGGCATCGTGGCCGCCATGGCGGCCGCGTGCAGCGGCCAGGGCAGCACCACCCACCCGCAGCAGGCGTCGGCCGGCCCGGCCGCGACCCCCGCCGCCATGCCCGATCGCGACATGATCGTCCTGATGCGCGAGCAGTTCACGGCGCTCGACCCGAGCCGCGCCGCCTCCGCCTCGCGCGCCGCCGCCATCAAGTCGTCCCACACACACCTGGTCGCCGACCTGCTCGTCGCCAAGCCGCGCAACGTCCTCTCCTTCGAGCTGATCAACGGCTTCGCCACGCGCATGTCGCAGGCGGAGATCGACGCCATGAGCGCGAAGCCCGAGGTGCTCGCCGTGGTGCCCGACCGCGCCATCCCGGCGCCCAAGCACCACGCACGGACCGGCGTCCGCCCGGGCGCCAGCACCACGCCGCCCGGCGGGGGCAGCGGCTCGGCGCTCTGCGACACGCTGGAGCCGGAGGCGCTGCAGATCACGAACGCCGCCTTCCTCGACCCGACGACCCCGCAGGCGCAGACCGTCATCGACGGCAGCGGCCAGCCCGTCACCGGCCACGGCGTCACCGTCGGCTTCATCGCCGACGGCATCGACCCCGGCATCCCCGGCTTCGTCCGCGCCGACGGGAGCAAGGTCTTCGTCGACTACCAAGACTTCTCGGGCGACCCGGCGACGCTGGCCACCGGCGGGGCCGAGGCGTTCGGCGACGCCAGCTCGATCGCCGCGCAGGACATGGGCCCGAACGGCCCGGTCGAGTACGACATCTCGACGTACGGCTACTCTCCGCCCGGCCTGCCGTCGCCCTGCAACGTGCGCATCCGCGGCATGGCACCCGGCGCCTCCCTCGTCGGCCTCAAGGCCATCTCCAGCAACGGCTTCGCGTCGGAGTCCTCGCTGGTGCAGGCCCTCGGCTGGGCGGTCGTGCACGACCACGTCGACGTCCTCAACGAGTCGCTCGGCGGAATGATCGTGCCCGACCTGGCGACCGATCCCTTGTCCCTCGCGAACGCGGCGGCCGTGCGTGCGGGCGTGACGATCACCGTCTCGTCGGGCGACGCGGGCTCGACGAACACGCTGAACAGCCCGAGCACCGACCCGAGCGTCATCGAGGCCGGCGCGACCACCCAGTACCGCATCTTCGCGCAGACGGGCCTCTCGTTCGGCGGCGCGGGCTGGATCGACGACAACATGGCGGCCTTCAGCTCCGCGGGCTTCGCCCAGAGCCGGCCGCGCACCGTCGACCTCGTGGCCCCCGGCGACAGCGGCTGGGCGTACTGCTCCACCAACCGCGCGCTCTTCACGGAGTGCTTGTCGTTCGGCGGCCAGCCGAGCCAGGTGCAGATGTTCGGGGGCACGAGCGAGTCGGCGCCCATCACGGCCGGCGCGGCGGCCCTCGTCATCCAGGCGTACCGCAGCACCCACCAGGGCGCGAGCCCGTCTCCGGCGCTCGTGAAGAGCATCCTGATGAGCACCGCGAGCGACATCGGCGCGCCGTCCGTCGAGCAGGGCGCGGGCATCGTCAACGCCCTCGCGGCGGTCAACACCGCGCTCTCCATCCAGGACGGCGACGGCGCTCCCGGCGCGCGCGCCGGCGCCGGCCCGGTCGTCTCGCCCAACGCGCTCGCGCGCACGGCCGAGCCGGGGCAGAGCTTCGCGCAGACGTTCCACGTCACCAACACCGGGACGACCGCGCTGCACCTGCAGCCCGCCCTGCAGCAGCTCGGGCCCTCGTTCGCCGGACAGACGGTGAGCGTGCCCTTCGACGCCACCGAGGTGACCTACAGCGTGCAGACGGTCGACGTGCCCGCCGGGACGGACCACCTGGACGTCTCCGTCGGCTACCTGGTCCCCGCGCCGCCCGCACAAACGTACGTCGGCTTCCAGATCCTCGACCCGCAGGGCCGCGTCGCGGTCGACTCCGACCCCCAGGGTGGCAACAGCGGCTACGGCGCCGCCGACGTCAACGCGCCGGCGGCGGGGCGGTGGTTCGTGGTGCTGTACTCGAACTCGTACACGGGCCCGATTCAGCTCACGTGGGCTGCGGAGAAGTACGTCTCCCTCGGCAAGGTTTCACCCTCCACGCTCAGCGTGGCTCCCGGCGCGACGGCCCCCGTCACGGTGACGTTCCAGGCCCCGAGCCAGCCCGGTGACCTGGCCGCGGCGCTGCGCTTCCCGGGCGCCTCCATCGCCGAGGTCCCCATCACAGTGCGCACCCTGGTCCCCGTCGGCGCGGGCGGCGGCGCCTTCACCGGCACCCTGACGGGCGGCAACGCGCGCAAGGGCATTTTCCCGGTGCAGACGTACGACTTCGACCTCCCCGCGGGGGTCGAGGACCTCGGCGTAGGCATCACGCTGCCCGAGGGCGGCTACGGCGTCGAGGGCTACCTCATCGACCCGAACGGCATGGTGCTCGACACCGCGAGCAACCTGGGCCTCGTGACGCCCGAAGGCGGCAACCCCACGCTCGTCCCGAGCACGACCGCACTGCAGCTCCAGCGCGCGACGCCCCAGGCCGGCCGGTGGTCGGTCATCCTCCAGCAGACGCAGGCGGCGGGCAACCAGACGTCGGTCCAGTTCTCGGCGCGCGTCACCCTGAACACCGCGGCGGTAACGGCCACGTCGCTCCCGGCCAGCCCGCACGCGCACGTCTCGGCCACCACGGGCACGACCGTGACGCTCGACGTGACCAACAGCGGCGTCGCCAGCGAGTCCTACTTCGTCGACGCGCGCCTCGCGAACCTCACGAGCCTCTCGCTGCCGACGTCCCTCTGCAGCCCGACGACGCCCGCCACCCTCCCCGGCACCTGCAGCACCCTGGTCGTGCCCACGGAGACCTCGGCCCTCGTCATCCAGTCGCAGTCGAGCGCGCCGATCACGATGGACACGGGCCCCAACGCCGGCGGCTCGCCGGACCTCTTCGCCCTGCCCGTCGGGACGGACACGGTCGCCGCCTTCCTCGTCGCCCCGGAGGTGCCGTACGCCTCCTGGTTCGTGTCGCCCTCGCTCATCGGTCCGTTCACCGCGGCGGGTGCGCCGACGACGCCCGTGACGACGACGGCCACGGCCCTGCTTCAGGCGTTCGACCCGGCGGTGACCTCCTCCGCCGGTGACGTCTGGGCGGACGTCGTGAACGGCACGTCCACCTTCCAGCCCCTCGTGCTCGCTCCGGGCGCGTCCGGGCAGATCACCGTGACCGTCAAGCCGGCCGCCTCGAGCGTCGGGCGGGTGGTGCGCGGCACGCTCTACGTCGACACGTACAACGGGGCCACCGACCCGGCGACCATGGGCGACGAGGTCGTCGCGCTGCCGTACGCGTACACCGTCACGAAGTGACGTGGAGCTGGTTGGCTCGGAACGAGCGTGGCCAGACAGCGGGAGGGCGGGTGCGTTCGGTCGTAGGCCGAGGGACCCGCCCTCTGCGTTTTGTGGGCGTGTGACGACTCCCGCGTGCCTCGAGAAGCACCGGTGCCGACGACGGGCGATCTGCAGCAGCTGGCACGCAGGCTGCTCCCGTCCTGCACGAATGCGCCCCTTGGCGACGGCCGCCGCCGCAACCTGCGCGCTCTGGGCCTGCGATGCGGCCACGGCCATTGTCGTCGACGTCTCGACGGACTTGCCGTGCAGCGGCGCCAGCCCCATGACGACGACGATCGCCGTCGGCGACTCCACGTCGTCTCTCGACGAACGCCCGGCTGTGGCGGCAACGACACGGTGCGATCCGGCGACGGGGCACATCGGCACGCTCGTCGTCGTGCCCAGCGGTGCGAACGACGAGCCCGTTGCGATTCGTGTCGTCACGGCGATCGATCGATCGCCGGATGCGTGCCTCACCTCGCCGAGCGGATGCATCGTCGCGCGGCGTGCCCTCCGGTTCGTACCCCACGAGACGATCCAGCTCCCCATCCTCATGGGCGGCCAGTGCGATGGCGTGGCCTGCATGCAGGACGAGACCTGTCAGGCTGCCGCGTGCGTCCCCGCCGGTCAGGTTGGAAACCCGCAGGATGCTTCGCCGCCGAGCGAGGAGAGCGGCGCCGACGCCGCGGCCCCGCCCTCGCCGGACGCGGAGATCGATGCGAGCCAGGATGCGGGGGCGCCGCCGAGCTGCGCACCCGATTGCATGAACGGGGCGGCCTGCGCCAGCGACATGCAGTGCGCCTCGAAGCACTGCCATGCGGGCACGTGCCAGGCGCCCGGATGTGCACCGCTGTGCAACGACGGCGAGAGCTGCGGATCGCCCAGCGACTGCGCGTCGCGCATCTGCGTCGCCGATCGCTGCCAGCCACCGGCGTGCGCGCCCGCGTGCCCGGCGACGAGTGCGTGCGGCAACGACCACGACTGCTCGTCGGGCCACTGCCACCAGGGCGCTTGCATGTGACGACAGAGACCCGCTTCGAATCGACGAGATGATTCGCCGCTGCCGTCGAATGCGTGCTGCTCGCGGCGGCGCCGCGCACGCGGGCGATGCCGGCGTTGGGCGGTGCGGAAAAAACGTCGATCTCCGAGCTGACAGTTACCGCTCGAGCGCAGCGCCCTTCCGCGCTTGTTACGCTCGCGCCCCTGAACGAACGGCGCGAGCCGCGCGCCGCCGCGCTATGATGCGGGGTGATGGAACCGGTGCTCCGCGTCGCCAAAAGCTTTCGAGAGGCCGCGGAGATCGACCGGCGCGACATCGCAGCGCTGTCGCTCGAAGAGCGAATCTCCCTGGTCGAAGCGATCCGGAGGAAGCACTTCGATGAGAGTGGAGCTGAATCGCGACTGGAGCGAGTTCTCGTCTGCGCTGATCGCCATCGCGTGCGCTTCGTGCTGGTAGGGGGTCACGCCGTCGCGGCTCACGGGGAACCACGCGCCCGAGCGGCCCGAAGCGGAAGCGAGCCAAGAAACGCGGTCGGCGTTAGTCGGAGGCGAAAGTGTGCCGCGCCGCGGCTTTGTTGCGTGAGGCCCGCTGCGCTCGTCGATTTCTGGCTTTGGCGCAGCCAGATAAGGGTCGAGAGCCCAGCAGCGACGGTGCGAGCGGTGATGCGAAACGTCCCAGTTACGTGGGACGTTCGCCCGTTCGTGACACGGCGATCCGGCACGAAAGTAAAGCATTGCTTTAGTTTCGTGCGAGCCATCCCACCTGTCGAGCGGGACGGCGAGCGGGCGTTCCAACTGCGATGCAAGCGCTCGGGCGAGGTCTCGTGGTGAAGACCGATCCTGCCGACGTCGCGTCGCGCCAAAGGCGGCGATGAGCTACCAGCCAGGACGATTGCTGCTGGCCGCGATTGCACCTCGCGCTAAGGTTTCAACCATGAGCGCTGCCGCCAAGCTGCTCGCAGAGGCCATGCTGCTTCCGGCTGAGGAGCGAGAGGATCTCGCGGCGACGCTGCTCGATAGCCTCGAGCCCCCTCCGGGGATCTCCATCGAGGACACGGAGGAGATCGAGCGTCGCGCCGCTGAAGCGCGCGCAGGCGCCCCCGGCATACCCTGGGATGAGGTCAAGCGCGGCCTGGCGAAGTGATCCGATTCCGTCCCGCGGCAGCACGTGAGCTTGCCGCGGACGTCGGCTGGTACGACAAGCAGTACGCGGGACGAGGGCAACGATTCGTCGTTGCTGTCGAACGTGTGCTGCTGCGGGTGGCCGAATCGCCGCGCGCATTTCCTTTGCTACTCGAACCTGACATTCGATCCGCGAAAGTCGAACGGTTCCCGTACCGTGTCGTCTACGTCGTACTCCGCGAGGATGTCGACGTTCTGGCTGTGGCGCACGCGAAGAGGCGGCCGTTGTACTGGCGGCGTCCGAGAACCCGCTCGGGCCTCGGGGGCTAGAACCCGTCGTCGATCGTCGGGCCGGGCCGGCGCGCGGTCGCCGATGGGTCGGGCGCTGGCCCCGTTCGCGGCAACGCGGACGCAACCGCGTGCGGCGCCCCGGGCCGGAGACCGGGGGACGACGCGCGCAAAGGCGCAGTCGCCGTCGCCGCGGCGCTCGCCGCACCGGCGACATCGCGCGGGGCGCCAGGCAACCGGAGAGCCGGCCCGCTCGCCGGCAAGTCGTCGACGGAGACGGTCGGCGTGAAGGACGACGGCACGGGAGCCGACGTCGCCGATGCGCGCGGGCTGTCTTGCGGCCGCGGCCGCGGGGCGGGGTTGGCCGTGGCGCTGCGCATCGCGGCTGCGCTCGCCCAGCGGTCGCTCTTCGCGAAGGCGAGCGCGCG
>CALKVG010000358.1 GCA_937998045.1 uncultured Myxococcales bacterium | reverse complement strand
GGCGCCCGCGTGGGCAACTTTCGCGCGTTACACTTCCCGACTCACGCACCCATGGGTCCTCTCCTATCCGTCCTCGATCTATCGCCGATTCCGTCCGGACACACAGCCGGCGATGCCCTACGGAACACGATCGACCTCGCGCGCCATGCCGAGGCGATTGGGCTACGCCGCTACTGGCTCGCCGAGCACCACAACGCCGGTGGCCTCGCATGTCCTGCGCCCGAGATCCTCATCGGCCAGGTTGCGGCCGCGACCCGATCCATCCGCGTCGGTTCGGGTGGCATCATGCTCCCGAATCACACGCCGCTGAAGGTGGCCGAGACGTTCCGCGTGCTGCACGCGCTCTTTCCCGGACGCATCGACCTCGGCCTCGGCCGCGCGCCGGGGACCGATCCCCGGACGGCGGCTGCCCTCCGCCGCTCGCGCGAGGCGGTGGCCATCGACGACTTCCCCGAGCGGCTCGACGAGTTGACGCGCTACCTCGACGAAGACGATCCGCCCCGCCCGGGCTTCTCCGCGACCATTCGCGCGGTTCCCACGAACGTTCCTCCGCCAGAGCTCTGCCTCCTCGGCTCGAGCGAGGCGGGCGGCGCTCTCATGGCCGCGCAGCGCGGGCTGGGGTTTGCCTTCGCGCACCACATCAACCCCGACGACGCCGTCGGCGTGTTGCGCAGGTACCGCGAGGCGTTCGTCCCGTCCGCGCGTCGCCGCGAGCCGTGGGCGATCCTCGCGCTCGGGGTCGTCTGCGCCGAATCCGATGCCGCCGCCGAGGAGCTCGCGATGTCGGGAGATCTGGCCATGGTGCGGTTTCTCCAGGGCGTGCGCGACCTTCCCCTGCCCAGTATCGAGGAGGCCCGCGCCCACGTGTTCGACGCGGAGCAACAGGCTCTCCGGGCCGCGCGCGGCGAGAGGGTGATCGTCGGCGAGGTACGGCGCGTGCGCGAGCGCTTGCGGTCGCTCGTCGCGGATGCCCGGGCGGACGAGGTGATGGTGCTCACTCACGTCCACGACCACGCGGCGCGAAAGCGATCCTACGACCTCGTCGCGCAGGCGCTGACGGGCGCGAACGCGCCGCCCTAGGTCCCGATGACGGAACAATCGCCGTCCCCTTCGGCCGCGCTGATCGGCGCGTCGCGCGCGCCGATGAGTGCCAGCGCGCCGCGTTTTGAGCGAGAATCGGCGCCCCCCCGAAGGAGATGTTCATGACCGACCCCCGCGCCGGCAAACTGCCGCTCGATTCGATGCTCATCGATCCGAGCGCGCTCGTTCACGCGTTCCATGCGGAAAGGCCTGATCCGAGCCGGACGGGAGAGCGCGTCGCCTTCGGGACGAGCGGTCATCGAGGCAGCGCGCTCCGCCGATCGTTCAACGAAGAGCACATCGTCGCGATCGCCCACGCCATCTGCGACTACCGCACGAAACAGGGGATCGCCGGCCCTCTCTTTCTGGGCCGCGACACGCACGCGCTGTCGCTACCGGCGAGTCGTGTCGCCTGCGAATGCCTAGCCGCTCGCGGGGTCTCTTTGCTCGTCGCCGCGGGAGAGGCCTTTACGCCCACGCCGGCGGTCTCTCACGCCGTGCTCGCCGCCAACCGCGCAGCGGCCGGCGCGTACGCCGCCGATGGAATCGTCGTAACTCCGTCGCACAATCCTCCCGAGGACGGCGGCTTCAAGTATGACCCCCCGCACGGAGGTCCCGCCGAAACCGGCATCACGTCGTGGATCGAGCGACGAGCCAACGAGCTTCTCCGGGAAGGCGTCACGAAGCTCGCTCGCATCCCCTACGAGCGCGCCGTTCGCGAGGGGACCGTGCAGTCGTTCGACTTCGTCACGCCGTACGTGTCTGCTCTGCCGAGCATCGTCGACGTCGCCGCGATCGCTCGCTCGAAGGTCCGACTCGGCGTCGATCCCATGGGGGGCGCCAGCGGCGCCTACTGGCAACGCATCGCGGAAATGCACGACATCGACCTCGAGGTCGTACAGCCGGCCGTGGACCCGACGTTCCGCTTCATCCCGGTCGACCACGACGGCAAGATCCGGACGGATTGCTCGTCGCCCTACGCGATGGCCAACCTCGTGGCGATGCGCGATCGCTTCGACCTCTGCTTCGGCAACGACGCCGACGCCGACCGCCACGGCGTGGTGACCCGCTCGGGCGGGCTCCTGCAGCCCAACCATTACCTCGCCGTCTGCGTCCAGTATCTCTTCGCCGATCGCGGCTGGTCCAATCGCGTCGCCGTGGGCAAGACGGTCGTTTCTAGTGCGATGATCGACGTGGTCGCGCGATCCCTCGGGCGCCGGCTCGTCGAGGTGCCGGTCGGATTCAAGTGGTTCGTGTCGGGACTGGTGCAGGGGACCCTCGGATTCGCCGGGGAGGAGAGCGCCGGAGCGTCCTTTCTCCGGCGCGATGGATCGGTCTGGACGACCGACAAAGACGGAATCGTCGCCGATTTGCTCGCGGCGGAGATCCTGGCGAAGACGGGGCGCGACCCGGCCCAGCATTACGAGTCGCTCGAGCGCGAGCACGGAGCGTTCCGCTACGTTCGCGTCGACCAGCCGGCGGACCCGCCGCTGCGGTCTCGCATCCAGAAGCTGGCGTCCGAAGAGGTCACGCTCGGCACACTGGGCGGCAAGCCCGTGACCGGGAAGCGGACGACCGCGCCGGGCAACGAGGAGCCGATCGGCGGCGTCAAGGTCGAGAGCGACTCCGGCTGGTTTGCCGTTCGCCCGTCCGGGACCGAGGACATCGTGAAGATCTACGCCGAGAGCTTCTTGGGCGGGGATCACCTGGACGCGATCGTCGCCGATGCGCGAGCGTTCGTGGAGCGCCTGGCGAGCTGACACTCACCCGACGCGTCGTCGAGTCCTGTCCGCTCGAAGCGTCGGCGCGACGGCCCGCGCATGCGATAGGATAGGCCGCGCGAGGGCGAACTCCGATGAGGACCGAACGGACGCGCTGGGTCTTGCTGCTCCTGGTCGCCGCGTGCGAGAAGCCTGCGGGGTCGTCGTCGCCCTCTCCGTCGGCGTCGGCATTGTCGTCGGCGGCTACTGCCCTCCCGTCGGTGTCCGCCTCCGCCCCGCTTGCCGCCGAAGCGATGCCGTCCGACACCGCCAGCGGTCCTCCGGACGCCATCATCGCGCAGCACGTCCTCGTCGCGTACAAGACGGCGAAGCGGGCGCCGAAAGGCGTCACGCGAAGCAAGAGCGACGCGCGGGCCCGCGCCCAGGAGGCGCTCGCGAAGATTCGCGCCGGCTCCGACTTCGAAGACGTCGTCAAGCAATACTCCGACGACGCCGGCTCGGTCGATCGCCGCGGGAGCGTGGGCAAGTTCCGGCGTGGCGACATGGATCCGGCGTTCGCAGCCGCCGCGTTCGCCCTGAAGCCGGGCGAGGTGAGCGAGGTCGTCGAGACGCCGTTCGGCTTTCACGTCATCAAGCGCACCCAGTAGACGCATGCCGGTCACTCACGTCGGACGCGCCTGGCTGATGGCCCACGCCGCGTTGACCAGACCGATGTGGCTGAACGCTTGCGGGAAGTTGCCGAGCAGCTCGCCGGTTCCCGGGCACGCCTCCTCGGCGAGCAGTCCCACGTCGTTGGCGTAGGCCACGGCTCGCGAGAACGTCTTCTCGGCCGCGTCCACGTCCCTTGCGAGGGCTTGCGCCTCGGCGAGCCAGAAAGTGCAGAGGAGGAACGTGCCTTCATCTCCCTCCAACCCGTCGGCCGCGCGATACCGGTACACGAGACCGCTCGCATCGGTGAGGCGTTCGGCCGTCGCCCGGATCGTGGCGCGGACGCGAGGGTCGTCGGCGGGGAGAAAACCGACCATCGGCATCACGAGATTGGACGCGTCCAGATCGTCGTCGCCGAACGCGCGCGTGAAGGCACCGGACCGATCGCTCCAGCCTTGCTCGAGGATTACGCGACGGATCTCGTCGCGCTGCGATCGCCAGCGGTCGGCCCGATCGCCGGCGCCCAGAAATGGGGCAAGTCCGATCGCGCGGTCGAGTGCAGTCCAGCACATCAGCTTCGAGTAAAGGTAGTCGCGCGGCTCGTCCCGCGCTTCCCAGATGCCATGATCCTTCTCCCTCCAGCGCGAGGCGGCCATGTCCGCCGCTTCGACCAGGAACGTGCGCGTCGTTGGCTCGATCTCGCTCAGCTGGTCGGAGAGCTTGACCGCCGCTGCGAGGAGCTCGCCGTAGACATCCAGCTGTCTCTGGACCCAGGCCCCGTTGCCCACGCGCACCGGACGGCTGTTCCGCCAGCCCGCCAGGTGCGGCAGCTCGCGCTCGCTGAGGTCGTGCTCGCCGTTGACTCCGAATACGATCTGCAGGTCCGCCCCGCGGGTGAGCTGCGTCTGCGCGGCGCGCGCCAAGAAGTCGAAGAAGTGACGGGCTTCGTGTGGGCACGCCGCCACCCGGAGGGCGTCCAGCGTCAACGACGCGTCGCGGACCCACGTGTAGCGATAGTCCCAGTTGCGTCCTCCCCCCTCGAGCTCGGGAAGGGACGTGGTCGGAGCAGCGACGATCGCGCCCGTGGGCTGGAACGTCAGCGCCTGGAGGACCCGACCGCTCTGGTGAACGAGCTCACGCCACGGCCCCGCGTAGGCCAGGTGAAGCTCGGACCAGCTCCGCCAGCCCGAAGCCGTGTCCTCGAGGCGGCGCTCGATCTCGGCGCGATCCCAGTGGGCCGGCGGAGGGTCCCACGCTTTGCCGTACTGCAAGGCGAAGCTCGCGGACTGCCCCTCGCGCAGGACGAAGCGCAGGCGCCCGGTGAAGTCGCCACGGTCGATGGGCACTTCCGACGAGAACGTCAGCGAGGAAGCGCCGCCTCGTATGGCGGCGCCGGCCGCGTTCGGCGCGTACAGCGGAGCGACCAGTCCGTACTCGGGCTTGAGAGCGAGTTCCATCTCCATGTCGACGGCGCCGTCGAGGCAGCGCGCGCACCGGATCATGGCGCCGGGGGAGTCCTTGCCGAGATCGTGTCCCCGCTCGTTCTTTCCTACGACCAGCGCGTCCGCGACCACCACCCTGCCGCGCGCCGTCTCGAACGTGGTCTCGAGTACCATCGTGCGGTCTCGATACGCGCGCGTCGACCGCGCGGTCGCCGTCGGACGCAGCACCCAGTGACCCGCGTCATCGTCGAGGAGCCTGCCGAATACCGAGGGCGAGTCGAAGCGCGGGAAGCACAGCCAGTCGACCGACCCGGTGCGGCTCACCAGCGCTGCGGAGTGACAATCGGAAAGCAGCGCGTAGTCGGCGATGGGGAGGCTACTCATGGGGTCGTCCCTCGTGATCGATGTTCATGACGGCGGCATGACCGACCGCCGGCCTCGCGCAGGGCGGGTTACGGACCAATCCCTACGGTTGCACGCCGACCCGCGGCGTCTCCGGCGAGAAGTCTTCCACCCGTCCGAGGAGGCGCTCGGCGCGCGCCGACTCGCTCGGGCCATAGGCGTGCCCGCCGAAGCCGTGCCGCATCATCGCGATCGCCCGCGCCCAGGATTTGTCGGAGTCGCGCGAGGCGAGGAGCTGCATCACCGCTTCGGCGATCACTGGGATGCCCACCTCCATGCGCAGCGCGTCGGCGACGAGCCAATTCACCTCGCCGGTGTCGTCGACATAGGCGGGGACGCGACCCAGCCCGCCCTCCTGCCGGTAGGCCGCGTCCATCAGATCCATGAGCCATGAGCGGACCACCGAGCCGTGCCGCCAGCATCGCAGGACGTTGGCGACATCGAGCTTGTCCCGGTGGTGTTCGAGCAAATCCACGCCCTCGCCGATGGCCTGCAGCATTCCGAACTCGATGCCGTTGTGGACCAGCTTCGTGAAGTGGCCGGCGGTAGCCGGACCGGCGTGGACGTAGCCGCCCTCGACGGCGAGTTGCCTGAGGATCGGCTCGATCAGCGCGACGGGCTCCTCCTCGCCGCCCACCATGAAGCAGGCTCCGTGTCGTGCACCGTCGATTCCCCCGCTGGTGCCGCAATCGACGAAGTGGATTCCGGTCTTCTGGAGCCGCTGATGGCGGTGCAACGAATCACCCCAGTACGAATTGCCCGCATCGACGATGACGTCGCCTACCTCCAGCGCCGGCAAGAGCGCGTCGATCAGCTGGTCGACGGCCGGGCCGGAGGGGATGTAAAGGAAGATCTTCCTCGGCCGGGGGAGCGCTTGCGTGAACCCGGCGAGCGAGTCGATCGCTACGACGCCGGCCTCGCGCAGCTCCGCCGGGACGCCGCCCTTGGTGAACCCGACGACGCGGATCCCCTTTTCGACTGCTTGCAAGGCCAGGTTACCGCCCATGCGGCCAAGACCGATGATGCCCATCTCGGGCGGCTGGTTCGAACCCATGTGCTTCTCCTTCCCTTCTCGGGGCGGCTCCCGATGAACGCCGCGGACGGTGCTGCAAGACGACAACCAGGGCCCGGCTGACGCTCGACTCCGGGCGCTCCGGCGGCGGGGTCGCGAACTCGAGATTCAGAGCGCGTGCAGGTATCCGTCGCGGGGTACAGGTCGCGACAGGGCTAAGGCCCCGATCAGGAACAACTTGATCAAGACTGCCTGAGAGGTCTTGGG
>CALKVG010000357.1 GCA_937998045.1 uncultured Myxococcales bacterium | reverse complement strand
TCGGTGGAGGCGACGGGGGGCTGGCGCTCCATGGCTCGTCGGGCGCGCGGCCCTACTTTCCGAGGACTTCGTCGACGAGAGCGCGGGCCTCCGCGAGGCGGCGCTCCTGCTCCTGCGATCGCGGCGGGCGAGGAGCCACGGGCGCGACCCGGAGCTCCTTATCGACCTTGCGCTTGTGCAGCCATCGTCCCACGGCTCCGCGCACGGGCTCGAGCTCGACGTGCCCGTCCGCCAGGCGCGCCGGGCAGTCGCGGAGCCCCTCGACCACCAGATGGTTGGAGTCGGTCCACGACAGGGCGAGATCCAGCGCCTCGCGCTGCGTCGCGCCGAGGTGCGCGCGCGCCAGCGCGTGCCGGACGCCGGACACCTCTACGAAGAGAGCCAGCGCGACGGCGATCTCTTCCACCGACAGCGCCGTCGCGCGCGCCATCCGGAGGCCACCGCACGACTTCGCCCAGACGGCCGCGCCGTTCGCGAGGAGGACGCCGAACCCACACGCGACCGCCGCAACCTCGCTCGCCTCGGCCGACTTGACCGGGTCCGTGGCCTGGGGGTTGCCGCCTTCGTGGAGGACGAGTGCGCCCACGGAGCGGGCGAGCGATGCCGCGAGCACGTCCGCGTGCGAGACGTCGGACACCTCGACGTGCACCTGATAGCCGTCGGCGAGCTCGTCCACCCCACGCAGGCCGGCGCCCGAAGCGCGCGAGTCGCACGCCGGCGAGCTGCACCCGCCGGTCGAGACTTCGGGCTGGTGGAACGCGATGCGGATCGGCAGGTCGTCGGCGAGGGGCGAGTACTCGATCATGCGGCCGAGAAGCCGCGCGACACCCGGCGCGTCCCCGCGGAACTCGTCGGGGAAAAAGTCGCCGGCGGGTTGAACGAGCTGCGGCTTGCCGATGGCCTCGCCATGGGCCGCGAGGAAGCGCGCGTAGCTGCGGACGATCCAGCGCAGCGTGTCTTCGGCGGGCAGATCCATGACGGTAGTGTACCTCGCCGCGCACTATTGATCCCCCGGCTCGCACGTCTACTCTGCTGCGCGCTGCACGCGCGGCTACCGCGTCAGCGGCAACGCGGCGAGACGGGAGGGACGGCGTGGGGTCGGTCGACGACACGACGGAAGGCGAAGCTCTCGTGAACGCGGCCGGGAGGCTCACGGTACCGCTGGAACAGGGCGAGCGGATCGTCTTCTTCGCTCGCCCGCACCATGCGCGGCACAAGCTCGTTTACGTCGTCGTCGGCGTTCTGCTCGCGCCGCTCGTGCTCGGCTTCGGGTTCTTGGCCTACGGGCTCCTCTACCAGCGATACAACCTGCGGTTCGTCGCCGTGACGAACCGGCGCGTGATCGTGCAGCGCGGGACGAAGCCTGCACGCTGGCTGCGACTCGCCGAGGTGATGGATCTTCGTGCGCGGCGCGGCGGCCCGTCGGCGCACGGCGCCATGCGCCCGCGCGACGCCACGGCGGCCCTGGACAAGACCGACCCGCGGCACTGGACGCACGCCCATACGATCGTCGTGCAGGGTCACGGAGGAGCGCTCTCGATCGACGACAGCGTCGCCCTCGATCGCGTCGGTCCGGCCATCGCGCACGCCCTCCGGACGAACGACGCCGCGTAGCGGCCTGCCTCGCGGCGTTCACCCGCGCGATGACCCGACCGCATTCGCCGAGTCTTCCGCCGCGTCGATGGCGTCGAGCGCCGCGGCGAGGTCCTCGTCCGGCACGCTCGGGCCGGCGCTCGTAGCGGCGGTCGCGAGCGCAACGCGAAGTCGCGGTTCCGCGCAGGCCGCGGCGGCGGCGCGCAGGCGTTCGCTGCCGCTGTCGTCGAGCGAGCCGGCGAGCGCGACCGCCGCGCCGATGCGCGCGACCGCGTCCGCGGCGGGGTCCTCGACCACTCGCCATAGGCGCTCGGGCGGCATCGCGCCATGACGGTATCCCGGCTCCGCGCAGAGCAAGCCGCGCATCGAGCGCACCCATTCGCTCGTGCGAGCGCCGCGACGAACGAGCAGCCGCGACGCCACTTCGTCCGGCTCGCGGCGCGGCGTCGCGCGCCATGCCGCGCGCATCCGCTCGATCATCGCCTCGCGCTCGGGGTAATGCCGCTCGTGAGCGGCCGGCGTTCGCAGCGTGAGCCACCGCCCTTGGCCGAGTACGAGCACGACGCCGCCGTCGAAGGCCTCGATCGCCGCGATCGAGGGCCACGCGACGAAGCGCTCGGTCCCGAGCCAGCGCACGAGCACCCCGTCGGCGCCGACCGTCACCCGGGTGGGCACGGCCACCCCCGCGCAGAGCGTGATCAGCGCCACGACAGCGAGGGCCATGGCCAGCGGCGAGCCCTGGCCAAGGGCGAGCCCCAGCAAGATGAAGACGCCGAGGATGCACCCGGCCCGACCGAACGCGCGCGGATCGCCGAGCGGTCGCGCCAGCGCCCAGTACCGAGCGGGAGCGTGCGTCTCGTCCACCCCGAGGGCGCGAAGCAGCGCGCCGGCGCGTTCCGCGTCGCGCACGACGAGCTCTAGGTCGGGCCGCATGGCCCCGCAGACGTGGACCACCGGGAGCGCTTGCGGCTGGGGCTGCACCCATCCTCCGCGGATGCGAGAAGCGGCGATCGCGAGCTTCCCGTTCACGAAGAGCCCGCGCTCATCCGCCCTCGCGCGGGAAGCCCGCTCGCTGCGAGCGGGCTTGCGAGCCCACGTGTAGAGCAAGATTGCGGCGCCGATCCAGGCGACGGCGAGCCCGAGTCCGGTCATTCCGCAACGAGCGCCAGCGGTCGCGATGACCGCGCCGAGCGCGGCGGGCATGGTTGCCACGGCCAGCGCGCGGCCTTTGTGGCGTACGACCAGAACGTCGTCTTCGAAAGGATGCATGGCGGGCTCGCCGTGGGACAAGGGCGTGAAGTCGGCACGTCTCCGGCTCCGCCGGAGCGTGGTCGAAACGTGAGGAGGTCGCCTGACGAGGGATCATGCATTCGGCCGGCCGTCGCGCCCACGCGACGAGCCTGCTAGAGGCTCCGGGGTCAGGCGACGAGGCGAACGACATGACGCTCATGCTCGCGACGTTCAACGTGAAGAACCTGCTCGAGCCGCCTGCCGGGCCGACGGCCGAGGCTTCTTCTGCCCTGTCGGTTCCGGCGCGGAAGGACGCGCTCGCCGCGAAGATCGCGTGGATCGCGCGGATGCTGCGCGAATGCGACGCCGACGTCGTCGGCCTTCAGGAGATCGGACCGCCCGAGCTCCTCGCCGCTGTGCTCGCGCACTTGCCGGGGGACGCGTACCGTGAGGTCATCGGCACTCCGGACGCACGCGGGATCCGCTGCGCTCTTCTGTCCAGGGCGCCCATCCTGGCCGCCCGCGTGCACACCGCTCCGGCGCTTGCGTTCCCGGTATACCGCGAGGGGGATCCGCAGCCGTTCGGGAGCCGCATCCCTCTGCGGCGAGGCGTGGTCCACGCGCGCATCGATTCGGCGGACCTCGGCGCGGTCGACGTGCTCGTGGTCCACTTCAAGTCGGCCCGGCCGGTCGCGCTTTGCGACGCAGCCGGGCGCGAGGTCGAGCCGACGACGGCGCGGGCGCGCGCAGAGGCCGCGCTGCGCAGCGTGGTGTGGCGCGCGGCGGAGGCGCTGCACACGAGGGGCATCGTGGACGGTTTGCTCGCCGCCGATCCGCGGGCGCTCGTGGCGGTCGTGGGCGACTTGAACGACGTCCCCGATTCGCTCGTCGTGCGCACGCTCTGCGGTGGCGGCGAGGGCGCGCTCGTCGACTGCTCGTCGCGGGTACGGCAAGAGGAGCGCTTCAGCTCGATCCACAACGGCAGGCGCATCCAGATCGACCACGTGCTGGCGACGGAGCGGCTGTGCTCGCGCGTCACCGCTGCGCGTTTCGTCAACCGCGATCTTCGCGAGCACGCAGCGCTCCCAGGCGGGGACGAGGTGCCCACGTTCGACTCCGACCACGCACCGCTCGTCGTTCGCTTCGGGTGAGGGCCTCAGCGCACGATCAACGAGTCGACGCAGCGCCAGCCAGCGGGTAGACGCGTGCTCGCGTCGCACGTGGCCCCGCCGAGGCGCGCCCGCGCGAGGTTCGTGTGGTCGAGGTCTGCGCCCTCGAGCCGAGCACCCTCGAACGAAGCGCCTTCGATTTCAGCTCCCCAGAGGCGCGTGTGCGACACGTCCGCGCGGGAGAGATCTGCGCCGCGCAGGTCGGCGCCCGTGAGATCGAGCTCCGCGAGGTCGATGCCCGAGAGCGACAGGCCGCGAAAATCGCGCCCGAGCCGCATGATCTCTTCGATGGCGGCGCGCCGGGACGCCTCGCTGCCGCGCAGGTGGTGCTGAGCGACCGTCGCGTAGATCGTCGCAAGGGGATCGATGACGGCGAAGAGCGCCGCGCACGCGCCCGCCAGGGCCAACCGGACGACCGCGGGAGCGCGCGGAACGCTGGGGAGCAGCCACGTGGCCGCCGCCGCGCCGGCGGCGAGACAGGTCGCGAAGACGACGCGAACGGTCGAATCGGCGCCGCCGAGGGCGAACGCTCCGGCTACGCCGAGGACGACGGCGAGCAACCCGGCGCCGCCGAAAAGCGGCGAGGGCCGTCCGACGGCGTTCAGCGCGGACTCGCGCGTCGCGCCGGCTGTTGGCAGCGCGACCATGTCCGGCCGAGTGTTTCGCTCGCGGAGGGGCGGCGGGGGTCGGGAACCCGACGGGATCGGACCCGGACGCGACTCCGACGGCGGCCGGCCCGCCAGCGACACCCTGCCCGCGTCGTCTTCGTTCGGGAGCCTCTCGGCAACGGCGTTCAGTGCCCGTTCGAAGTCGGCTGCGCTCGCGTAGCGGGACATGGGCGGAGCAAGACACGTCCTTACGACATCGAGGAGCTCGGGCGTCTCGTCGCCACGCACGACCTCCTGGAGGAGGCGCCCCGCCGAGAACACGTCATCCCGCACGTCGGGTCCCGCTCCGGACTTGACCTCCGGCGAGGCGAAGTCTGCGTACGACGGCGTGTCGCCGACGACGGCCGGCGTGACCAGGCCCACCTCGGAGAGCACGGGACGCAAGTCGTCGTCCAGCAGGACGTTCTCCGCGCACAGGCATCCGTGAACGAGCCCCATCGTGTGGAGCGTCTCGAGAGCCTGGGCGACTCGACCCACGAACTCCAGTCGCCGCCGCAAGGACCACCGAAGGGCCGAGAGGTCCTTGGCCGTACCGGTCGTCCAGAGATCCGCGACGTACGCGTCTCGCGAGGGGGCCACCGCCTGCACGCGGAGAATGCCGCTCACGGCGCCTGACGCCGCGAGCAGATCCTCCGCGACGCTCGCGAAGCGCTCGCGGACCGCGACGCTCGCCGACTCCGACACGATGACGAGCGCGACCGGCCGGCCACGGTTCGGCCCCGCGATGAAGCGCGCGCGCCATGTCGCAGCGAAGGGCCGCTGCGCGACGACCCCCACGGCCTGCACGCCGAGGACCTTCGCCCCGCGCGGCTGCGGAATCTCGACCTCGGCGTTCGCCGGCGCCGGCGTCCTCTCGCCGGGTGCCCGGGGGACAGGCGCCTCCGGCCGGGGCGTGTCGGTTCTAACGATGGCGTGCGAGAGCAGCGACTCCATGCCGAACGCCGAGTCGGCCTTCGGCGCCGCCTGCCCCACGCCCGCTGCCACGGTCCCCGGCGGAGGCGGACCCGGACGAGGAGACTGAGGTGAAGTGGCCAATCGAAGCGTCCTTCATCGTCCTTACGGTCATTTCATTACCGACCGTATACCTGACGGCTCCACTCACTCTTTTTTTCCGACCAGCCGGGACAGCCACCCGGCCAACCGACGAATTCCCAAGGAATCCCGCCTATGCCTGCAGCCCGCGCGCGCGGTTTCACACTCATCGAGCTGATGATCGTCGTCGCGATTGTGGGGATCTTGTCCGTGCTCGCCGCCTACGGTGTGCGCAAGTACGTGGCCAATGCCAAGACGGTCGAAGCGCGGAACTCGCTGGGCCTCATCGCGCAGAGCGCCGCAGCCGCTTACGAGCGCGAGCGCATGCCCGGCACGGTGCTGTCGGTGCGCGCGACTTCGGCGCTTTCGCGTCGCCTGTGCGGCTCGGCGTCGGTGTCCGTGCCGTCGTCGCAGAACGCCATCCAGGGGCGCAAGTACCAGTCGAAGCCCGGGGACTGGAACGTCGACGCGGCGGGTGACTCCGGCTTCGCGTGCCTCAAGTTCGTCATGGATCAGCCCCAGTACTACATGTACTCCTACTCGATCAGCGGGTCCGGCTCGAATCCCAACGACAGCTTTACGGTGGCGGCTCAGGGAGACCTCGACGGCAACGGCGTTCTCTCGCTCTTCCAGATCACGGGCTCGATCAACAGCAAGTACGTGCTCAACATCGCGCCGAACCTCGTCGAGGTGCGCCCGGAGGAGTGAGCTGCACCGCCGGCGCGATGGCCGGCGGCGCCGTCAGGCTGACGTCATCAGGCCCTGAACGAGCTCTCGGGACCCGCGCCCTGCGAGGACGCCGTTCGCGAGCGCGCCGAAGATGGGCACCGAGGCGCCGCGGGCCTCGGCCCACGCGACCACCCTCGACGCGACCTCCACGGCTTCGACGCGCTGCCCGGCGTCCGCGAGCGCCTGGTCGAGCGACTTGCCACGCGCGAGCGCGGCCCCGACGAGGACCTCGGGCCGCTCGGTCTGCTCGATCGATGCCAGCAGGTCGCCGTAGCCCGCAAGCCCGAGCAGCGTCCGCTCGTTGCCGCCGGCGACGGCGGCCACGCGCGCGGCCTCCTCGACGGCGCGCGTGATCACGGCCGCCAGCAGCCCCGGGCCGAGACCCACGGCGCGCGCGTAGCCGACGGCGATCGCGAGGCAGCCGACGAGCGCGCTCGCCCACTCCAGTCCGAGCAGATCGTCGGTCGCCACGAGGCGCAGCGTCGGCGACGAGAACACGTCCGCCAGGGCCCGATTCACCTCCGGATAGCGTGAGCCGCTGACCATCACGGTCGGGCGGCCTGCGAGCAGGTCCGAGGCCAGCGCCGGCCCTCCGAGCGCGCCGACGCGCCGGACCGGTGTCTCGTCCCGAACGACCTGCGCGATCGTGTCGAGGGCCGTGCCCGGGTCGACACCGGCGACCAGCCCGCGGACACCGTGCACGACGTAGTGCCGCCCGTCGAGGTGCTCTCCCAGCGTCCGGGCGACAGCGCGCGCCACGCCCGACGGAACCGCCAGGATCACCAGGCGAGCGCGCGCTCCGACCTCGCTCGCGTCCCGGGCGACGGTCACCCCCGCGGGCAGCGCGCCGCCGTCGGTCCCTTGCGCGCGACGCGAGAGAAGGAGTGTCATCCCCCCGCTCCGCGCGGCCGCCCCTGCGAGGGCGAGCCCCCATGCACCGCCGCCGATGACCGCCACGTCGGGTCGCGCCATGGCTCTCGCTTATACCGCGCTCAGCGGACCGGGTCTCGCACCGGGTCTTGCGAAGGTACGCCGGACTTGCCGTACGCGGGGTCGCGCAGGATCCGGGCGAGGTGCAGCCACGCGCTCATGGCGTGCTGGACGTAGTCGATGCGAACATCCTGGACGAAGAGGCTCTCGCGGACGCCCCCCTCGGCCTTCGCCGGGTTGCTCACGAAGTAGTCGTTGTCGGCGCGGAACTGCTGGCCGAGCATCGAGCATGCCACCTCCTGAGCGGGCCCGAGCAGCCACGCCTCGGGTTTGCCGGCGAAGCGCGAGAGCGCGATGTCGGCGTCGTACGCCTCGACGCGCGTCGACGCCGGCGTCGTCTGCCCCTCGAAGAAGGTGCCCGCCCAGTCGGGGGCGGGCGCGCCCTCGGCGCGGTGACGCTTCTTTTCGATCGCCCGCCCGATCTTGAACGCGTGTTCGAGGTACGCCCCGTCGTGCGTGATGCGATAGAGCTCGTTATACGCGTAGGACATCCAGTGGTCGTGCTCCTGGTTGTCCTCGGAGACGAAGGCGTCGCGCACCTGGACGACCCAGTCGGCAGCGCGGCGCGCGGTGTCGAGGTACTGCGGCTGCGGATCGATCGCGTAAAGGCGCAAGAGCCCGAGCGCCGCCTCGCCGGGGTAGTACACCGGCTCGCGTTTGAGCTGCTTGCCGGTCTCCTTCTCCAGGTCCGCGTTCGCCCGGAAGTGGCCGTCCTCGTACTCCTGCTTGACGATGAAGCGGGCGAGCGCCCGCATCGTCTCGAGGTGATCGCGCTTGCCGGTCACCGCGGCGTGCTTGGCGAACGCGAGGAGCGCGAGGCCGGCCCCTCCGACTTTCTGCTGCTCCTCGTCATGCGTGTCGAGCGCGTACTTGCCGTCGCTCCCGTGGTCCTCGTGCAGGTGCGCCGCGAGGTACCTGAGGGCAAGCTCCGCCTTCTCGAGGTAGCGCGCCGTCCCGAACTCCTCGTACGCCTCGAGGAGCGCGTACGTCGTCCCCGCGTGCCGCAGCCAGCCGTACTGGGTGTCGTTGCGGTCGTCGAGCGGGTGGTAGAGGTAGACGTACCGTCCTTCGGAGTCGAGGATCCGGCAGAGATACTCGGCGCCCAGCCGAACGGCCGCGAGGAGCCCTTCCGGCGTGGCGCTGGCGGGATGAGCGACCATCCCGCGGACGACGCGGAGCGGGCCGTCCGGCGACTCGACGTACGCGTCGGACCGAAAGAGATACGCGCGCATCGCTGCGATCTGCTCGCGCGACACGCCCGCGCGCTCGGCGAGAAGGTGCACGATCCTGTCCCGGTCGAGGTGCGTGCTTTTTCCTTGTTGCTCGAACTGGAAGAGGCCGCGCTCGGCGATCTCGCTGGCAAGGACGGCGCCGGCGCGTCCGTCGTCGCGTGTGACGAGGACGCCCTGAAGGCCGATCGAGGTCAGTGGCGCGGTCATCTCGTCCTCGAGATCGGCGCTCTCGAGCGTCGTGGGGACGTCGAGCTCGAGGCGCCCGCCGGCCCCGGTGCCGGTGATCTTCGGCGCGAGCGCGCGGGCGGCGGACACCACGGCTTCCGTTTCGCTGTCGGCGATTGCCGTCGCGACCACCGGCTCGATGCCGGCACGGAAGAGCCCGAGGACCACGCGGCGGCGACCGCCCGCGGCGGCGGCGGCGTCCCGCGCCGAACTGGCCGGGTTGGCCGGGGTGCCTGCGTTGCCCGCATCGGACGCGTCCGAACGGCGGTCCACGAGGGCTCTCGCCACCCCGAGCTCCGACGCGGCATCGGTCGCGTGGACGCGCCCAACGTCGCCGAAGTCCAGCCCAGCCTGAGGCGGCAGGCCGTGTGCGCCTCCGTTGCACACGCAGCCCGGCCCCACCCCGAAGAGCGCGGGCACGGCAAACGTCGCAAGCGGCCCGAGAGCCCCCGCGAACGCCGAAAACCGCGCGAGCCGCAGCCGCAAGGGCCGCGTGGCAGCCATGGCGGACGTGAGTAGCGGCGGCGTTCGAGCCATGATGAGCGGTGATCTAGTGCGACAGGTCGGCCGTGCGCTACCCTGGATTGGAAGATGGGGAGATCGCGCGAGGGCTTCACGCTCATCGAGTCGATGATCGTCGTCGTCATCGTCGGCGTGCTGTCGCTGGTGGCCGTCGCCGCCTACCGGCGTTGGGTCCAGACGGCGTACCTGACCGAAGCCCAGGACATGGTCAAAGGCATCCGCGCCGCGCAGGAGTCGTTTCGCGCGGAGAACGGCGGGTACGTGAACGTGTCCAAGGGCCTGGGTCCGGGGTTCGACTACCCGCTCGCCACGCCGGGCCGGAGCAAGACCGCGTGGGGGGGAACGTGCAGCGGCTGCAACAACCCCAGCACCGGATGGAGCGCCCTCAACGTCTCGGCGACCGCGCCCCTCGCGTTCGGGTACTCGACCATCGCCTCGCTTCCGACCGACACCGCCGGGCCGAGCGCCAAGCTCACCGTCAACGGCAAGCAGATCGACCTGAGCAACGTGACTGCCCCCTGGTACATCGTCGAGGCCGACGGCGACACCAACGGCGACGGCGTCTTCTGCAACGTGTACGGCGTGTCCGCGACGAACGAAGTGTACGTGAACAACGAAGGCGAGTGAGCGCGCACAACACGCCTACCACACGCTTGCGCAGAAGCTTTGCTTGCCCTCGAGCACCTTCTACGCGCCAACGGAGAAGGCCTGCTCGCGATCGGTCGCTCTCTACCTCTCATGCCCAGATGCCAGCCTGCAGTCGGGGACCTTCTGCACGCGGACAGAGAGGCCCTACCCGCAATCGTTCGCCTTCGACACGCTCGAGCAGACGCCCCACTCGCGCTCGACCGCCTTCTACGCGGTTACAGACAGGCCCTGCTCGCTGTCGGTCGCCGTCTACATGCTGGCGGAGAGGAGCTACCTGCACGCGACCGCCTTGCACGCGCTTACAGACTGGGTCTACGCGGACTCGCGCCCCTTCTACACGCTGGCGAAGAGGCGCTACTTGAAGTCGACCGCCGTCTACGCGCTTACCTACCGGCCTCACCTGCGTTCGAGCGCTTTTTGCACGCTGGAGCCGAGCCCCCCAAGTGATGGGACTCGAACCTGTCCGCGACGGCGTCTGGCGCGAACTCCGAAGCTCAGGGCTGGAACGCCGCGTCGCGTCCCACCGCGTGCTCGAGGCGCACGCGCGCCGTCCGCGCGGCGACCTTCGAGTTGAGCAAGTCGAGGCGCGCCCGCGTCAGGTCCGACTCGGCGTCGGCGAGGGTCGTCGACGTCGCGCGGCCGTTGTTGAAGAGCTCCCGAGCGACGCGGTAGGCCTCCTCGGCGCTCGCGAGCTCGCGCGTGCTCGACTCTATCGAGAAGTCCGCCTCGTGCACTCCCTGGAGCATCTGCGTCACTTCGACTTCGATGTTGTCGCGCGTCACCTGCTTGTTGGCCATGATGGTCGCCGCGCGCGACTCGCTGTCGCTGGCCGTCGCGCTCGCGACGAGCGCGTCGGTCGCGTTCCACGTGAGCTGCGCGCCGACGTCCCAGGTGCCGAGCCAGACATTCGCGGGCGGGATCTGCCGGGGGTTCGGGTTGCCCTCGATGCCGTCGGCGAACGCGCTCAGGGAGGGCCACATCCCTGCCTTCGACGACGCCGCGAGCTGCCGCGCGGACTCGGCGTTCGCGTCGGCGCTCTTCACTTCCGGACGGGCGGAGAGCGCTTCGAGCGTCATCTGCTTCAGGTTCCCTTGCACCGGCGCGATGGGGGAGTCGAGATCCTCGCCGGGCACGAGAGCCTCGTCGTCCGAAGCGTGAATCGCCACGCGTAGCTGCTTCTCCGAGAGGTCCGAGAGGTTTCGCGCGCGCTCCAGCGTGAGCTCGGCAGACGATACGGCCGTCTCTGCGCGGAGGACGTCCGCCTTGGACGCGTTTCCGACCGCGAACTGGTTGCGGGCGTCGCGCAGGTGGGTCTTCTGATCGTTGAGCGCCTGCACCGCGACGATCACCGCGCCGCGCGCGTTGAGCCACGTGTAGTACGCCACGCGGCCGTTCGAGGCCGAGAGCGTACGTGCCGTAACGACGTCCCAGCGCGCGGCGTCGGCCGAGCGCGTAGCGGCCGTGTAGTTCTGGTCGATCTTCAAGAAGTAGTCGCTTATCGGAACGCTGATAGTCGCCTGAAGCAGCCAGTTGTCGAGCACGAAGAAGGGGAACGACACGCCGCCGGGGGAGCAGGACGCATTGAGAGGAGTATTCGCAGGGAGCGGAAAGCCCTGGATTCCCTGGGTGAACACGGGGCAATACCCGGCCGGGTAGAAGGAGAGCGCCGGCGGGGTGAAGTTACTGAGCCTCGTGTACTTCGCGACCCCCGACAGGCGCGGGAGAAACGACGCCCACGCAGCGTCCACGCGCGCCGCCGCTCCTCGGAGCGTCTCCTGCGCGGCCTTGGCGCTCCAGCTCGTGCGCGCGGCGCGCGCGCCCGCTTGATCCGCGGTGATCCCACCGGGCTGCAGCTTCAGCAGGTCGGCCGGCACCGGCGTCGGCGCGGTATCGTCGGCCGCGGCAGTCGCTCCGGGCGCGGCTGTCGTCACGGGCGCTCCCGGTGCCGCAGGACCCGCCGGCCCGCGAACCGTCGGCGCTGCCGGCACCCGAGGACCCGCCGGCGCCACCGGCGCTCCCGCGGGCGGCGCGGCTGCGGGCGCCACCGTCTGGGCGTGCGACGTTACGGAGGTGAGCGTCGCCGACACGGCGACGACGAATCCGACGGCCCCCGAAACCAACGCAGTCCGCATCGTTCTATCGTCCTTTCCGAACATCCTGGGCCCTGGCCCGGCGGGCGAGCCTACTCGAAGACGCGTGCGGTATGCTCGCGGCGTGGAGCTGCAAACCGCCGACGAAGTCTGGACGCGCATCGAAGCGCTCGTGCGCGCGCAACCCGGCGGCGTGGTCGCGACCGACGGAGACGGAACGCTCTGGAGCGGCGACGTGGGAGAGGACCTGTTTCACGCTTTTCTTGAGCAGGGCAGGGTGGAGGTTCCCGCCCTCGAGGCGATCCGCCGCGAGGCCCGGGAGCACCGCCTGTCCGATGCTGGAACGGGCCAGGAGGTCGCGCGGCGCGTGTACGACGCGTACCGCGAGGGGCATTTCCCGGAGGAGCGCATCTGCGAGCTGATGACGTGGTGCTTCGCCGGGTGGACCCGCCAGGAGGTGCAAGCCTTTGCGCGTGCCGTCGTCGACGGGGGGGGCCTCGCCGCGCGCCTGCACGGGGAGGTGCTGGAGGTGCTAGAACGCGCGCGGGGCGAGGGCGTCGAGACCGTCCTGGTGAGCGCCTCGCCGGTGGCCGTCGTCGTCGAAGCCGCAGCGCGCGTCGGGTTCGCCGCCGATCGCGTCGTCGCGGCGCATCCCCGGTTCGAAGGGGACGTGATGACCGCGGAGGTCCATCGACCCATTCCTTACGCGGGCGGCAAGGTCGAGCGCCTGCGTGAGCGCATCGGTCCAGGCCGGACGCTGTACGCCGCCTTCGGCGACAACGCGTTCGACGTCGCGCTCCTGGCGAGCGCGAAGGTCGGCGTCGCGGTCCGGCCCAAGCCGCGTCTCCGCCTTCGCGCGGACGAAGTGACCGGCCTCGTCGAGCTCGTCGCCGCCGCAGCCCGGCTCTAGACTCGCGCGCCGGTTCTCGCCGTTTGCGGCTACTCTCCCGGCCCCGTGCGAAAAGCCGCGCCCATCGTCCCCCTGCGACGCCTCCCCCTTTCGGGGTTGTGCTTCCTCCTCCTGGCCTGTGCCCATGCGACGGCGCAACCTGCCGCGGCGGTCCCGCCGCCTCCGCCTCCGCCTCGAACGCCGGCGCCCGCCGCGAGTCGGCCGCCGCCCCCCGCGCCCGACGCCGACTTCGTGCTGCTGATCCATCCTGCGCTCACGCCGGCGCCCCTCGTCAACGTGGAGGTCACGGTCGCCAAGTCCGAGGCCGCGACCGGTCCGTGGCGCATCGCCCTGGGCACGGCCGATCGCATCGTCCGCCCGTTCGCGCGCGACGCGACGGGCGACATCGAAGTCTCCGTCACGATCGCCGGCCCCGGCGTCGAGCTGCACCTCGCGCGAACCCCCACGGGGCCTGTCACGCTGGCGTATGCGGTGCTGGCCGGCCGAGAAGCGCCCGACGACCCGACGGGCGTCGCGGTGCTCGACGACCGGTTCCGTGGCGCCGGCGAGCGCCTGCTGGCGCTGCCTGCGGGGGCGGAGGACACGCGCGGAACCATCCTCGTCCGGATCGACGGCGAGGCCTTGCGCGCATCGGGCGCCGCGTCCAGTCTGGGCGTGGGCGCAGCCCGCCGCGCCGCCCTGGCTCCTCGAGCGCTCCGCTACGCGACCTTCCTTGCCGGATCGCTCGGCGTAGAGGTCATCGACGACCCGGGCGCCGGCCACGACGAGGCAGCGTGGCTCGGGTACACGGACTTCGATCCGCGCCCGGCGGTCGCCGACCTCTCGCAGGTACGAACGGCGCTGCGCGAGCTGCTGGCGTCGCACGACGACCCGGGCGTCTGGACCTACCTGCTCGTCGCGCAGACGCGCCCGATGGGCTGGTTCCGGACGACGCCGCGGACGGGCAGCGTACTCGTGCAAGTCGGGCCGTCCGAGCCGTGGAGCGCTCCGCTCCGGCTGTCGGTCGCGCAGCAGCTCGCGCGCCGCTGGATCGGCGGCGAGCTCCGGGTCCAGACGGACGCCGGCCACGAAGGGGAGGGCCTATGGTTCGGCGAGGGCGTCTCGCGATACGTCGCGATGGCTGCCCTCTCGCGCCTCGGAATGCTGACGCCCGACGAGGTGCGCAACGCCGTCGCCGGCGAGCTGTCGGTCCTCGCGACCTCGCCCGACCGAACGCTCCCGAACGCGCGTCTGGCGGAGCTCGCGCAGACCGACGAAGTGGCCCGCGCGACGCTCATGGCGCGCGGAGCGGTCTACGCGCTGCGCGAGTCCGCCGTCATGCGCGCCCATACGAAAGGGGAACGCGGGCTGACCTCGGCGCTCGTCCTCCTCGTCAAACAGGCGGAGGAAGGCAAGCCGGGCGCGTTCGCCGTGCCGGCGTGGGTGGACGCGATAGGCAAGGCCGACCCCAACGCAGCCCGCATCTTCGATGCGTACATCGTGCGCGGCGACCCGATCGCTCTGCCCGGCGACGCGCTCGGGCCCTGCTTTCGCTCGGGGAACGGCGAATACGTCGCGTTCGACCCGGGCTTCGACCTGGACGCGACGCGCGCCTCGAGGGACGGCAAAGTCGTCGGCGTGCGACCGGACGGACCCGCCGCGAAGGCCGGCCTGAAGGACGGCGACGTGGTCGAGTCGATGCAGGCGCGGGAGGGGGACGGGACGGCGCCGGTGAAGATCGTCGTGACCCGCGACGGAGCACCGGCAACGATCGCGTACGTCCCTCGCGGCGCCCGCGGCCGCGGCCAGACCTGGACTCGTGTCCCTGGCGCCTCGGACGATCGCTGCGGACAGCTGCCATAAAGTGCGGGTGTAGCGGGATCGTGCCCGCTGATTTAGAGTCGCGCCCTCATGGATTTCGAGCTTCAAGAGGAGCAGCGCCTGCTCCGCGAAACCGCGCGCGACTTCGCAGCGCGAGAGGTGGCGCCAAAGGCCGCAGAGCTCGACAAGACGGGCCGCTGGCCGAGCGAGATCCTGGCGAAGATGGCGGAGCTCGGCCTGATGGGTGTCGCCGTTCCACTGGAGTACGGCGGAGCCGGGATGGACGCGCTGTCGTACGCGCTGGCGATGGAGGAAGTGAGCACCGCTTGCGCGAGCTGCGGCGTCATCATGAGCGTGAACAACTCGCTCTTCTGCGACCCGCTCGCGAAGTTCGGGACCGAAGACCAGAAGAAGCGCGTGCTCACGCCGGTCGCGCGCGGCGAAAAGCTGGGCTGCTTCGGGCTGACCGAGCCGATGAGCGGGTCGGACGCGCAGACGATGGTCACCAGCGCCGAGAAGTCGCGCGGCGGATGGGTCATAAGCGGCGCGAAGAACTGGATCACCAACGGTCCGCACGCGGACTGGATCCTCGTCTTCGCGGTGACGGATCGCTCCGGTCCGCGCCTCAAGCACACGGCGTTCCTGGTCGAGCGGGGCACACCCGGGTACACGCAGAACGCGCCGGACCACAAGCTCGGGATCCACGCCGCCCACTCGTGCACGGTCTTCTTCGAGAAGTGCGAGGTACCGGACGAGAACGTCCTCGGGGCCGTCGGCGACGGGTTCAAGGTCGCGATGGCGACGCTCGACGGGGGACGGATCGGCATCGCGTGCCAGGCGATCGGCATCGCGCGCGCCGCCCTCGAGCGGAGCGTGGCTTACGCCAAGGAGCGCAAGAGCTTCGGCGTGCCCATCGCGCAGCACCAGGCGATTCAGTTCATGCTCGCCGACATGGCGACGCAGGTCGACGCCGCGCGGCTGCTCGCGTGGAGGGCGGCGAAGCTCAAAGACAAGGGCGTTCGCCACACGACGGAGAGCTCGATCGCCAAGCTGTACGCGAGCGAAATGGCGACACGGGTCACGCACAAGGCCATCCAGATCCACGGCGGCTACGGATACTCGACCGAGTTCCCCGTCGAGCGTCACTATCGCGACGCACGCATCACCGAGATCTACGAGGGCACGAGCGAGATCCAGCGCATGGTCATCGCGGGGAGCCTGCTGAAATGACGGCGAACGGAAGGCTGGCTGCCGGCCCTCTCTTCCTGGCGATCTTCGGCGCGCTGGCCGCGTGCGGAGGGGAGGAGCCGCCCGCGAAGGCTCCCGAGCCCGTGCACGAGGAGGCTCGCCCCCGGAAGCCCGCGCTGAAAACGACGAGCGAGCTCGGCGACGTCGACCCGGGAGAGGTGACCCGCGCGTTCAAGAAGCTCGAAGGGCCGTTCACCGAGTGCCAGAAGCAGGGCGTCGATCGCGTCGAGGTGCTCGCCGGCGGGGTGAAGTTCTTCGTCCGCATCGGCTCCGACGGCGCCGCGAAATGGACCTATCTCGAGGAGAGCGACATCGGCGATCGCGAGACCGAGAAGTGCCTGCTCGACGCCGTGATGGCCGCGCGCTGGCCGAAGCCGTCCGGTGGCGAAGCCGAGGCGCGCTACACGATGGAGCTGCCGCTGCAGTCGACCCGCCCGCCGAACGACTGGGGCCCCGACAAGGTCGCCGCGGCGCTCGGACGGCAGGGAGACGCGATCGACCGCTGCAAGGCGGGGGCCGGCGGGTCGTTCCGCGCGACCATGTACGTCGGTCCCGGCGGCAAGGTGCTCGCGGCGGGCGTGGCCACGTCGACCAAGGAAGGCGACGAGAAGGCGGACTGTCTGGTGAAGGCGCTCGAAAAGCTCAAGGGCCTGCCTTCGCCGGGGAGCTGGCCCGCCAAGGTGACCTTCGGGCTTTAGTCCTCAGCCAAGCGCGCCATGGACCTCGAGCTGAACGAGACGCAGACGCTCATCCAGAAGACGGCGCGCGACTTCGCGACGCGGATCGTGGCCCCGCAGGCCGCGGAGCTCGACGCCACCGAGCGCTTCCCGCGCGAAACGATGCGCGCCCTGGCGGAGCTCGGACTGATGGCCATCAACGTTCCCCCGGAGCTCGGAGGCGCCGGGGCCGGCGCCGTCGCGTACGCGCTCGCGATGCAGGAGATCGCGCGAGGCTGCGCGTCGACCGCCGTGATGATGAGCGTGACCAACATGGTCGGCGAGGCCATCACGCGCTTCGGTACGGAAGAACAAAAGCGGCGGCACTGCCCGAAGCTCGCCAGCGGCGAGTACGCGGTCGGCAGCTTCGCATTGAGCGAGCCCGACGCCGGGAGCGACCCCGGGGCGATGCGGACGACGGCGCAGCGAGACGGCGACGGATGGGTTCTCGACGGAGCCAAGCAGTGGATCACCGGCGGCTCGTACGCAGGCGTCTTCATCGTCTGGGCACGCACGTCGCCGCCCGAGGCCGGCGCGCGGGGGGTCTCGTGCTTTCTCGTCGAGGGAGGGGCGAACGGACTGCGCGTCGGCCGCCCGGAAGACAAGCTCGGAATCCGCGCCTCGAACACCGTCCCGCTCGAGTTCGACCGCTGCCGCGTCCCCGCCGACGCGCTGCTCGGTCAGGAGAACGGTGGATTCAAGATCGCCATGATGGCCCTCGACGGCGGGCGCATCGGCATCAGCTCGCAAGCGCTCGGCATCGCGCGCGCGGCCCTCGCCGCGAGCGTCGGTTACGCAAAGGAGCGGCGGGCGTTCGGCGTTCCCATCGCGAGCCACCAGGCCATCCAGTGGAAGCTCGCCGACATGCAGACGCACGTCGACGCCGCCCACCTGCTCTCGATGCGCGCGGCGTGGCTCAAGGACCACCAGGCGCCTTTCACGCGCGAGGCCTCGATGGCCAAGCTCTTCGCCAGCGAAGCGGCGATCCGCGTCTGCAACGACGCCGTCCAGATCTTCGGCGGCTACGGCTACACGCGCGAGATGCCGGTCGAGCGCCACCTTCGGGACGCGCGCGTGACGGCGATCTACGAGGGTACGAGCGAGATCCAGCGCATGGTCATCGCGCGCAGCGTCCTCGGCTCGTAGGTTCGATGAGGGCTATGGACACCCCGCCGTGATCCACGCCACCGCGCGCGCCCGCTCGGCGTCGCTCGGCTTGGGGTTGTTGCCCGCGGCGTTGCTGATCGGGAACTGCTTGGGGGGCGGGAACGACGCGCAGCCCCAGCTCGGGTCCTGCGTCGAGGCGACGCCGCAGCGGATCTCGGCCTTGTCGCGGACGACGTTCGCCTTCGACGTGTAATCGCGGCCTGTCTTATCGCTCGCGGTGTGGCATTCGACGCAATACATCGTGAAGAAACCCTGCGCCCACGAATCCCACGTATCGCCGCCGGCGCTCGCGACGTCGGCGGAAGCCGCGACGTCGGCGGAGGCCGCGACGTCGCCGAGCCCGGAGTCGGCCGGGGCGGCCACATCGATGCCGGCGTCGGCGGCGCCGGCGTCGCTCGTGCCGGTGGAACCGGACGAACAGGCGCAGAGCGCAAGGGCGGCGGCGCAAGGAGCCCACTTCATGCCGCGGATTCTACGCCGACTCGGAACCGCGACGTGGGATTCGAACCTTTCGCATACGAAGAATCTTGCCGACGGGCACGCCTGCCTCTACATGACGGCGGCCGTCGATGTCCGAAGACCGCCACTTGCCCGAATCGCGCCTGGGTCGTTTCGCTCGCTTGGCCGCGATGGGGGTGCGCACGGGCGCGAGCATCCTGGTCGACCGTGAGGGCGGATCCGCCGCCGAGCACGCGGCGGAGGTCCTCGGACAACTTCGCGGGCTCGCGGCGAAGGTCGGCCAGATGGCAAGCTACGTCGACGGGCTCGTTCCGGAGGCGCAGGCCGGCGCGTTCGAGGCGTCGCTCAAGGCGCTGCGGGCGCAAGCCCCCCGGTCGTCGCCGGCTGCCATCCGCAAGCTCGTCGAGGAGGAGCTCCGGCAGCCGGTCGACGCCCTCTTCGCGGAGTGGGACGACTCACCGATCGCCAGCGCCTCCATCGGGCAGGTGCACCGGGCGAGGCTCGCCGACGGCCGCGAGGTCGCGGTCAAGGTGCAGCATCCGGGCATCGCGCGCGCGGTCGAAAGCGACCTGGCGAACGCCTCGCTGCTCGAGTCGTTCGTCGGCGCGCTCGGCGGCAAGCGCTTCGACACCCGGGCCCTTCTCCACGTCGTGCGGACGCGCTTCCGCGAAGAGCTGGATTACGTTCGCGAGGCCGAGAACGTCCGCGCCTTCGCGCGCTTGCATGCAGGCGACCCCACCGTGCGCGTCCCCGGGCTCGTGGACAGCCACTGCGGCGGGCGAGTGCTCACGACCGAGCTCGCCCGCGGCGCGTCGTTCGAGGAGGCCTGCACGGCGAGCGAGGTCGAGCGACGCGCGTGGGCCGAGACCATGTGGCGATTCGTCTTCAAGGGCACCCTGGTCGGCGGGCTGCTCAACGCAGATCCTCATCCGGGCAACTACGTCTTCCACGACGCGGGCCACGTGACCTTCCTCGACTACGGGTGCATCCAGCCGTTCGGGGAGCGCCGCCCGCACGCCGTGCGGATCCATCGATCCGCGATAGCTCGCGACGAAGTCGCGTTCGCGACGCACGTCGCGCGCATGATCCGCTCGAAGCCCGGTCGGCTCGAGGACGTCGCCATCGAGTACACCCGCAAGTGCTTCGAGCCCCTCTTCGCCTCGCCCTATCGCATCGAGAGAGCGTTCGCCGCGGGCCTCGTCGGCGGAATGCGCGAAATGGCGACCCTCGCACGCAAGGTTTCTGGCGAACAGCTCTTCACGATGCCCCCGGAGATGCTCTTCGTGAACCGCCTTCAGTTCGGCTTCTACTCCGTCTTGGCCCGCCTCGACGTGGAGGTCGACTTCGCGGCCATCGAGCGCGGGTTTCTCCACCTCGCGGACTGAAAGCCGGGGCACGGCTCGAGGGCAGGGAGGCTGCGCGAGGGCGCGACGCCGAGCGAACCGGAGCGTCGTCCTGCTGGTTGGGCTTGCCCTGGAACGTGTATTGCTGGCAAACATTCGGAAACCAAGGCGCCCTACGGGCGTAGGATCGGGGAATGGACAGCTTGCTTGGCATGGACCTCGATAGCGCGGAACAGGCGCTGTACGCGCTTGCCGAGAGCCTCGTTCGCGGGGGGCCACGCACGACGGTCGCCGCGGCGGTTCCCTTCCTCGTCGCGGTCCTCGATCACGGCGACGGCGAGCGGCCAGGCGCGGCGTCACGCGCCTTCGAGCTGCTGTCGCGAATCGCCATCGGCGATCCTGACGCCGTGGCGTGCGGGGGCGAGGCGAGTCACGGCTCCCTTCTCGAGGCAACGCCCGAGGCCGAGAAGGGCGCGCACGCTCGCTGCGAGCAAGCCGTCGCCGCGGGCGTGAATACCTATATACGGTGGTTGCGACAGGGCGATCCCGGCGCCCGTACAGGCGCCGCCCACTTGCTCGCCTTCGTCCTGCGGGACGAACGCTCGGTCGATGACTCGCTCGCGACCTGCGCGCGGGACGAGAGCCAGCCGCTTGCGGTGCGCGCAAGCGCGCTCTTCGCGCTCGGCCTGCGCGGGACCGCGTGCGCCGACGACTTGCCGGCTCCTCGCACGCGGGAGCTCGGCGAGGCCACTCTCCTCGAGGCGGCGGCGGCGTTCGCTGCCCTCGGTTCGAAGGACCCCGCGGTCGCGAGAAC